>NZ_VOXY01000002.1:0-228235 GCF_013420525.1 Acinetobacter sp. YH01003
TGAGCCATGATCAAACTCTTCAGTTAAAATCATTTTGAAGTTTTAATCTAAACTTCCAAATCTGGCTCATCAATTTTCTGACTTAAATTTCGCTCAAATAAACTTCGAGTAATTTAAACCAATCAATCAATGAAATATCTTCGATTAATCAATCAGTAAAAATCCACACAAGTTGTTCTTCATAATCTCTTAATGATCTTCTCGATGCTTCGTCAGCATCAAGCTAGGTCGACTATATTACGCTTTATTTCTAAAGTGTCAACTGGTAATTTAAATTATTTTAAACTTTCTTTCTAAAACCCAACTCAATCATTCTTAACCAAGTCATTGTTTTATCAGAATTTTTAATCTTCATCACCGCCGATGGATGTGCATTATAGGGCAAATATTTCGCCATGCAACCCCTCTTTTTAAGTTTTATCAGTTTTTTAATCCAAACGGTTAATTATTCAGCAAAATACTTCACTTTTCCACAAAATACTGTTTATTTCTTTTTCTTGATCATAAAAGGTTCAGGATTCATAACTACATCTGGCATTTTTTCTGGCTGATCATGTTCCTGCCATTTCAGTGCGCGGCAGTCGATATATTCACAATAGCCTCCTTCTCCTTGTTGTTGATCTCCATTTATAGCCAACTGATATTGAAAACTTCCGACATAACCTGCTGCAGCCCCAAATTTAAAATCACCACGACTCTGCGCCTGTAAATGAATTGAGGTGCCATCTTCATCTTGATAACGCCATTCAAACTCACGTGGCAAATACATACACTGACCTGTTGGCGTTTTTACTTTTGGATAAACCCGTTGAATATTAAATTGTACTTGCCCATCAAATACCCGAGTTTGCTCCGTGTTCGCATTTCGCAGATAGATTCGAGATTGCAAAATTCGATTCAACACATCACGACTTTGTAGCAATATCATTTGTTGCTGATGATTCAGATTAATCACTTGATAGCAAAAAAATGCCACAGCGAAATAAGGAAACTGGATTGAGCGGGCAAACTCAAAACTACCCAATTGCTCAATCTGAAAATGCTGATCTTTATAGCGTACACTTCCCTGACACTGACACAGCAAAGACCAATGTTCTGCCAAATTCATTCGCAATTTAGTGAAATATGAAATTGTAGAGCTTGTGGTGATCTTTAAATCAAAGCTAAGTTCGCTATCTTCACGTTGAATATGAAATTGCGGAAAGTGTCCAGTAATGCGCTCTTTATTGGCAAACTGAAAATACTCTGCAGTAAATACGCAATCATGTTGTATTGAATAATGATTGGACTGCCCCACCATGTGTGGGCTGCTACTACAAAGAATACTGGCTGTGTCTAAAGCTGAGGTTGTAATCACATTTTCAGGGCGCAGCATTGCGGTATTTAGGCTGCCCAATAAACCAATAAAGTTGAGATAATGTAAGGGTGCAGGCAAATTAGGAAGAATTAAGCCCTGATAGATAAATTTATAATGATGTTTTGGGGCGTGATAAGGCAGTTTGGCGGTTGCCGCAGGAGTTTGATTGAGTTGTTTGGAACGATCGAGAAAATCTTGAAACAGCTGCATATCAAACTCCTTGTGAGTTGATGCTTTTATGAAAGCTTAATTAACTCACTGCATTTTTTCTTGCCATAAAAGTGGTCACAAAACCTGAAAGTGCATAAATGATTGAAATGACCAAAATACCTACTGGAATGTTATAAGTCATGGCGGCCAAAATAAAGACGGCTATAGGCAAAACAAAAAATGGAACACGTTTACGGTCAAAGGTTTTAAATGAATAATATTTGATGTTAGAAATCATCAATAAGCCTACTGCAATAATAATCACAGCATTCAAGATTTGTAGCCCAAACTCACGAATATCATACAGTTCAGGGAAATCACGCCCCACCCAAACCAGCGACACGATAATCAGCGCAGCCAAAGGACTTGCAACACCAATAAAGTAGCGTTTATCGACCACACCAATTTGCACATTAAAACGCGCCAAACGGAATGCGGCACAAGCCGTATAAACAAAGCAAGCCGCCAAGCCGATACGACCTAAATCATGCAAACTCCAGCTATACATCAAAATCGCAGGTGCAACACCAAAGGCGAGCATATCGGATAATGAATCAAACTGTTCGCCAAATGGACTTTGCGCACCAATCGCACGTGCCACACGACCATCTAAACCATCAAACAATGCTGCTAGAAAAATGGCATAAATCGCTTGGCTAAATTCGCCATTCATACTGGCAATAATGGAGTAAAAACCCGACAGCAAGGCTGCCGTGGTAATCAGGTTTGGCCACAGATAGATACCACGACGTTTCACCTTTTGCCCTTCACGGGTATGTTCTTCTTCCACCACTTCAAATGTAATTCCGTCATGCTCAAGATCACGGGAACTATATTCTCCTTCGGGTTTGGATGTGTTTGTCATTATTTTGTGTCCTAACTGTAACCTGAACGTCTATTTAAATTTTTTATTCGCCAACTAACCAACGCACTGCAGCATGTCCACCATGTTCTTGCATACGCAAGTGCGGGAACAACCATTGCAGGGCTTCATCTGCATCTTCAGAGAATTTCCATGGTGGATTAATCACCAATAAACCACAACCGTTTAAGCCCACAGGAGTATCGTCAGGCCACACACAAATTTCACAAATGAGTTGACGGCGAATCCCTGTTTTAAACATTTTCTTTTCAAAACGTTCAATCATGGCGCGGTCTTTAATTGGATACCACACCGCAAATACGCCTGTTGGCCATTTTTTATGTGCAGCTGCCAATAATTCAACCAACTGAGGGAAATCTTTACGTTCCAATTCATACGGTGGATCAATCATCACCAAACCGCGTTTTTCTTTTGGTGGAATGACGCCCAATAAACCTTCGTAAGCATCACGCTCATGTAAACCTGCGCGTTTGTCACGAATGTTATGACGCAATTGCTGGAATACATCGCGCTGCATTTCAAAAATAGTTGCTTTGTCGATGTCACGCATACCTTGTAAAGCAAACCATGGCGAACCGGGATATGCACCTTGCCCATCCGTTTCACGCATTGCTTCAACCAGTTTTAAATACTGCTGTACGCCTTCTGGTGCCTGACGTTTGATTGAATCATCTAGTTTCACTAAACGATGAATACCATTTAAAAATTCGCCCGATTTTTGTGCAGGTGCTAAAGATAAGTCATATTTACCCGCACCGCCATGTGTATCGACATAGCGATAAGGTTTATCTTTGGCATTTAAACGTGTCAGAATTTGCAGCAATAAAACATGCTTCATGACATCGGCAAAGTTGCCCGCATGGAAATGGTGACGATAATTCATGTTTGGTTCATTCCTAAAATCAACCGACATTTTAGCATGAAAAAAAGTTTCATTCAGGAGCTTGTATTCCTCTAAAATAATCAGCTTGTCTTGCATTTTGTCTGAGTATCTATTTTATGGACGCCACACTGCTTCCAAAATCTTGGAATATTGATCAAATTCTTGAAGATTTAGATTTGCATGGTTTTGCCATGTTGGATGATGCCTATTCACCTGAATATCAACAACAAGTTCTCGCAGAGTGTAGTCAAAATTTAGATCAATTTCGTGAAGCAGCCATTCAAAATGGTGTGGTCAGCAAAATTCGCAGTGATCATATTTTATGGATTCACGAAAATTTAAGCATTGCACAACAACATACCCAAACCCTTTTGACTTTGGCCGAACAATTCAATCAGGCATTTTATTTAGGGATTCGTGAGGTCGAAGCGCATTTTGCCAGCTACCAAGCAGGTTCTTTTTATGCCTTGCACCGCGATAACCCTCAACAGAAAAATGATCGGGTGATTTCTGCCGTTTATTATTTGCACAGTGAATGGCAGCCTGACTGGGGTGGTCAGCTCCGCCTGCAAGATAAACACGACCAATGGCATATTATTGAACCATCACCGAACCGTTTAGCCATTTTTCAAAGTGATTTATTGCATGAGGTTTTGCCTGCCAAGCAACAACGCTTGTCTATCACAGCGTGGTTACGCAGTGGCAATGCGCTTTGGTAAATTTGCTAGAAATGCTTGCAGTTTTTCCAGTGCTTTGGCTTTAAAAGCTCAAATCTGCCCCGATGTATAGCCCATATTGCAACAAGGAATTCACCAATGCGCCATTCGACTCAACAACTTATTCAACGTATTGGTGAAACCGACCAACTTTTTTTACAAGGCAATACGCCTGAATTGGCATTAGAACGTGCCGATTTACGCTTACAATTGGTGAGTTTGAGCGAGTTACGCCAAGAACAGATTTACTTTTTGCAAGAAGCCATTGTGCTGTTGGAACAAGGTCGGATTGAATTTGAAGAAATGCCAGTGACGTTATATATCAATTTGTCTTTGCATTTGGCCAAAGCCTATATGATGTATTTTGAGCTGACCCGCGATGCAAAATACGCCTTAATTACCCAACAAATTTTAAAAGCCATGACTCATTATGCACATGGAGATATTTTCTTTTTCTTGGCTTATGCCAGCGCCAGTAAAAATGAAAGTGCACTGTGTCGCCACTGGTTAGGCAAGTACAGTAAAACTGCCGAATTTGATTTGGAACTCTTACAAATTCACCCTGCCTTTAACGCCTATCAAACCGAAGTCTGGTTTAAACAAATTCTCAAAAGCAGAATGCATTAAAAAAACGCCTCGTTCTGAGGCGTTTTTAATGAAAACATATTAAATATGACGATGACTTAAACCTAAACAGCTTGTAAACGATAAGCATCTAAATGCAATTGTTGATTGAGTTCATCAATCCAAATGGCCCAATCATCGTCTTGTACCAAATGACTGATTAAAAATTCACGTTGTGATTTATTCCAAAACGGCGCTTCATGTAAATTAATATGTGCAGGTAATTGATGCGTACGTACATACAGTTCAATGGCTGCAGGGCTGCTGGCTAAACCGAGTTGGCTGAATAACATGGCTAATGATGGAGTATTTTGCATGAGCACCTTGCCCCCTTTTATTAGTTTCGTTGTAATTCCTTATTCAACCAACTTATAACACTTTGTATAAAAAACCCAGTCTTCCGACTGGGTTTGTTGTATCTTTTTGTGAGCACGCAGTTTACTGGCGCTTTTTAGATGAAAAGTATTTGATTTAACTTAAAAACTTTTAACTTAAATACCGATTAAACACTCGGATGTTGATCACTATGTAATTGCTCATTTAAGGTTTCAATCACAATGGCCCAATCATCATCTTTTTTCCAATGGCTTTGCAAAAATTGGCGCTGCCCTTCCGTCCAAAACTCGGCACAGTGTAATTTGGTTTCTGCAGGTAATTGATGCTCACGAATAAATTGATCAATTGCTGCATCGTCAGCATCTAGACCCAATTGTTGAAATAACAGTTCTAAAGTCGGTTGTTGGTCAAACATGGCATCCTCCTTTGATTCGTCTTGTACTTTTAATGACCTTAACCTGCTTCGAGCCGCAATTCAGCAGCAGCCGAGTTGCAGCATGTTATTTTTTGTACGATGCGATATACCTAAAGCATCCCACTCAATATTCTTAATACGATGACAGGCAACAAAAAAGCCAGTCAATGTAAACCGACTGGCTTTCATCTACTTAAATTAAAAGTTAGCAACCTGTTAGTTTTTCAGGCTGTGGCTTTTCATTTGGAAAGAAGATTGGGCGCAATTTCACACCAATGGCATTCCCCATAAATGCAAATACTAGCCATAACCAACCATGCACACTGCCCGAAGCAATTCCGCTAAAGTATGCGCCAATGTTACAACCGTAGGCCAAACGTGCACCATAACCAAGTAATAAGCCACCTATAACAGCCGCAACCAGTGAACGGCGTGGAATATTAAAGTTCGGGGCAAATTTTCCAGCCAAACTTGCAGCAAGCAATGCACCCAACATAATGCCAAAATTCATCATAGAGGTGATGTCATGCCACAATGAATTTGCCAATGCTTTAGCATTGCCTGACTGCTGCCAATAATCCCAAGAGCTTACATCTACACCCGCAAAAACAGCAACTTTTGCAGCCCAAACTGCAAGCGCAGAAGTCACGCCCCACGGACGACCAGCCAATACCAAGGTAGCAAAATTCAGCAGCGTTAAAATAAGCCCACCCCAAATTAACGGCCAAGGACCTTTGAGGAAACGCTTCCAACCATGGTACTGACTTTGCGGCTCGACTTCTAAACTGCCATGACGTTTCTTTTCAAAAAACACGGTTGCGGCAGCAATCACAGCAAAAATAACAAAGCTTAGAATAAGTGCAGGAATCACCCCAAAACTTTCGACAATCGAGATTGGCGCCAAATGCGGCAGATTAAACCACCAATCTAAATGCGAAGTGGCAATCAGTGAACCTAAGCAGAAGAAAAATAGCGTAACCAACATACGCGCACTGCCACCGCCTACCGTGTATAGCGTACCCGATGCACAGCCACCCCCCAACTGCATGCCAATACCAAAAATAAAAGCACCAATCATGACCGACATCGACACAGGATTGACATTGCCCTTGACGGGATTGCCAAACAACTCACCTGCACCTAAAGCAGGAAAGAACAACAACACCGCCAAGCCCAGCATAATCATTTGAGCCCGCAAACCACGACCACGACGTTCTTTAATAAACACACGCCAGCTAGAAGTAAAACCAAAAGAGGCGTGATACAACGTCATCCCCAAAGCACCACCAATTAAAAATAACAGTGCTTGATTTAGACCCACGATTTGATAGGCGCCGATAGTACCGACAACAAGTAAGATAAAAGCCACCCAAACCGAAACATTCGATCTATGGGCACTTGCAACAATAACTGACATGACAAAGAGAAGATTTGAAAAAGGAAACCCGCGTATTCTAAGCAATTTCCCCTACCGTGCAGGTCAATCGACCTATTTTATAGTCGCTTATCCATTCTGATATTTGATAAGCAATATGAGCTTAGCTGATGATAGGCTTTTAATTGCAAAGATAAAATCAAGCGCAAAAAAATGCCAGTCAACTTTTAGGTTGACTGGCATCACTCCCGAAGGAGTTTTAACTTAATCTAGCAGATTAAATTATTTAATCATGTCAGCAATTGCTGCGCGTTCTTCTTCAAGTTCGTTTAACGTGAAGTTGATACGCTCACGGCTGAACTCGTCGATTTCAAGACCTTGAACGATTTTGTATTCGCCATTTTCGCAAGTTACAGGGAAACCGAACATTACGCCTTCAGGAATACCGTAAGAACCGTCAGAAGGAATACCCATAGTTACCCATTCGCCGTTTGTGCCAAGCGCCCAATCACGCATGTGGTCAATTGCAGCGTTTGCAGCAGATGCAGCAGAAGATAAACCACGTGCTTCGATGATCGCAGCGCCACGCTTACCAACTGTAGGAAGGAATACGTCTTTGTTCCATTCAGCATCGTTGATTTTGTCTTTTAAGCTTTCTCCATTTGCAGTTGCAAAACGGTAATCAGCATACATTGTTGGAGAGTGGTTACCCCAAACTGTCATTGTTTTGATGTCAGAAACAGCAACGCCAGCTTTTTGAGCAAGTTGAGTTAACGCGCGGTTGTGGTCAAGACGTAACATTGCTGTGAAGTTTTTCGCTGGAAGATCTGGAGCAGATTTCATTGCGATGTAAGCATTCGTGTTCGCTGGGTTACCAACAACTAGAACTTTAACATCACGGCTAGCAACTTCGTTAAGTGCTTGACCTTGACCAATAAAGATTTCACCGTTTACTTTAAGAAGGTCAGCACGCTCCATACCAGGACCACGTGGACGAGAACCAACCAATAACGCGTAGTCAGCATCTTTAAATGCCACTTTAGGATCATCAGTACCGATCATGCCAGCCAATAATGGGAAAGCACAGTCGTCAAGTTCCATCATTACGCCTTTAAGCGCAGCTTGAGCTTTCTCAAAAGGAACTTCTAATAATTGAAGGATAACTGGTTGGTCTTTACCCAACATTTCACCGCTAGCGATACGGAATAATAGGCTGTAACCAATTTGACCAGCAGCGCCAGTAACGGCAACGCGAACAGGTTGCTTCATGTAATTATCTCCAATTGAGAGGATAGTCAATGCGATTAAATAGCTGTTCTATCTAATCTTAATAATCATAAACGCGAAAGATTGTACTCCAATCATTCAGCGGATGCATGCAAAAGCGCATCAAATTCCACAAAAGTCTGATAGAAAATATGAATAAAATTTCTCAAAAAGCTTAAAATTCAGAAATTACAGTCACCTAGCAAACTAGTAAGAACCTTTAATGACAAACTGATTCGGGCAATTTGATTCAATCGCTGCACCGCACTGCTTATAGCGTCCTGCGGTGTTATAACAAATTTTGATTTCAGTTAAATAACTTTTACCTTGATGGTTAGAGCACTGAAAATGCACGCTTTTTGATGACATACCTGAATTGGACTTGAGAAACAAACTCCGTAGTTGTGACAATTGCACCGTCTGCGTGTCTTGGCCTGTCAATACCGAAGGCACGTTCATCCGATCTGCATTATTAATAATCATGCGAAAATACTGACTGGCATTCATGGGCACACAGCCGCCAATACCTTGCCACAATTGTATCCGTGCAGCTTCATCAGGCATGACTCGCGCCACTACCTTCGCTTGTAGCGGCGGTAACTTTGCCGATGACTGAGTGCTGCACTCACGCGCAGCAACTTCAGGATATAAGCCTTCAATATTCAGTGAGTAGCCTTCTAAACATTTACGCTTTTTGCTTTTGCTCGAATCGATTAAACACACGGCGGGCGTCATTTGCACGGACATCACATAGCCTTGCACGGGGGCAGAAAATGTATTTTGCGTACACAAAACCAAAGCTGTACCACTCAAACCGAGCAATGTAACTTGAATTGGCTGTAAAACTGTACTCATCCACATTTTCAATGCTTCAGCCCCCTAAATTCTTATACACCCAATGACTCACGCATCTATATATCAACACGCATGATCATCTAACTGTATCACTTGTAACATTTTCCTAAGGTGTATTCCGAGATGGAATATGTTGCATACGGCTACTCATTGATTGTCCACCCTGCCCCAACAGCACACCATAGTGCGTGGCATTGGTCATGACATGCTTGACATAGTCACGTGTTTCCAACAAAGGAATGCTTTCAGTATATTGGTCTGCCGCAATTTGCTGAAACTCGGGCTGCCAACGGCGTGCACGGTTCGGGCCTGCGTTATAACCCGCTGTAGCGAGTACTGGACTATTGCTTAATTGTCTGTGAATGGTCGACAAATAAAATGTGCCATAACGAATATTGGTATTCATATCACTTAACGCGGCAGGATTATAAGTTTCACCCATTTGTCGTGCAACCAGACGCGCTGTATCGGGCATGATTTGCATGAGCCCACCTGCGCCGACATGCGAACGCGCAGTGGTATTAAAACGGCTTTCCTGACGCATCAGTCCATAAGCCCAAGCAGGATCGATACCTGCATTTTGACTGTGGCTCACCACATAATTACGATGTGGCATAGCATAACGGTAACTATAGTTGTGCTTATTCACAGTACGATCTGCTGCATAAATGGCACGATCATACCAACCCATATCGGTCGCACGCTTAGCCGCTGCTAAAATCAAACCATCATCCTGTCTTAAATACGCCTGACGTACCGCCCAGTTCCATTCACGGTTGATATAATTGGCAGGTGCATTAATTTCACGCAAGGCAAAGGCACGGTTAAAGTGAATATCCTGATTTAAACGCTGTAAATCATTGGTTGTCGGCTGGCTATTTACTGGAATGGCATTGTAACGCTGCCCAAGACGATCTTTTGCTAATAAGTTGTGATAATCATCGCCCTGTGCCAACTGTTTATAAATATTTTGCGCGCTGCGTTTCGATGCTGCATCACCACGTTGTTCTGAGGCACGAGCCAACCAGTATTGCCAACGGTCTTCTTGTTTCTGAGTCACACTCATGCTGTCTACTGCACGAATCACACTTTCCCATGCACCAAAGCGGATGGCCTGTCGGGCATAGATTTCTGCTTCTTCGGGGCTAAATGGCAAGCCATAACTGGCATCTAAGGCGCTTAACACTTCACGGTTGAAATTATTTTTCATCACCGTGGTGCCACCAATATAGCCTACTGCACGGTGCAACGATTTTTGTACGGCATCGGGTGTACCCTCTGCGCTCCGTTTTAGTGAAGACAAGGCCGAATCCAGATCACTGTCAGCCAAACGACCTATGGCATAAATTAAATAAGCGTGATCTTCATTGCTGGCTTTTGGGGCCGACCATAAATAATTCAGTGGATTGGCCTGAATACTGTTCAGTTGTGCCAAACTCAGATTCATACCTAAACTTTGCGCAGTCGCCAAAGCTTGCCCGGACTGCCCTGCACGCAGTTGTCCCCACAAACGCTGCTGCTTGTCTTGCTGAGTCATAATTGGACTAGAGAGCATCATTCGACCTAGACCTGTACAAGATTCAGGTTGTGAGTTCGTGGTCAACCAAACATCTTTAAATTCCGCGACCACCAAAGGATCACCCGAACGGGTACGAACTTGTGCCATGGCACAGCTTTCGGCCTGATCAGCATTACTCACATAGGCAAGCACAGGTTGTGCACTGCTAAAATCGGCCTGTTTCACTTTTTCTTCGATGTAATCGGCTGCGAGTTTTTCTGCCATCGCTGATTGTGGATGGCGCTGTGCAAACTGAACAATTGCACTGGCAGGTTGCATGCCCAAATTGGTGTTCAATGCCCAGTATTCAGGATAGTAGCCCAAAACATCATTTTGCATGGCATATTGATACTGCTGCAATAAATCGACATCACCTGAATTGGCGGCACGTAACGCATCATTGAACTGTTCATTTGCCGCATGCGTATTTGCCATGACTGCAAACGAAACAAGGCTCAAAGCAAGCTTTTTAGCTAAATTATTATTTTGTTTCATCATTTGCAGCATTCGCTTGCTTTCGGTCATTTACTTCCGCCTCGAGGTCCGCATCTCATCTTTAGGTTTAGTTTAATTAGTCTAGAACCGCAGTTGTGTTCTGTTATGTAACCTTCTGATTAGACACTATTAATCTTAGAACTCATGTTCAAACAAATTTCTTCATATTTCAATCAGCTGTTGTGCTGATTTAAGGCTGTCAGTTTAGCGTGAATTCCTGCTAAAATATGCGCCTTTCTTTTGTCTAATGACGTTTATTTTTTTAAACGATTTAGTGAACTATCTCTTAGGAGCCTACATGACGGTTCAAACCTTCATCCCCAATGGTGCCCAAGCTGCCTCAGAAAACACTGTTACCCAGCCACAGCACACCCCAGCCGACGGTTCAGTTAAAAAACTGTATATCGAAACGCAAGGGTGTCAGATGAATGAGTATGACAGTCACCGTATGGCAGACCTTTTGGGCGACTCGCACGGCTATGTGCTGACCAGCAACCCTGCCGATGCCGATATTTTGCTCATGAACACCTGTTCAATTCGTGAAAAAGCCCAAGAAAAAGTATTTTCTGAATTAGGACGTTGGCGCAAGCTTAAAGAAAAAAATCCTGATTTGGTCATTGGTGTAGGCGGTTGCGTGGCTTCTCAAGAAGGCGACAACATTCAAAAACGCGCACCGTATGTGGATATGATTTTTGGCCCACAAACCTTGCACCGTTTGCCACAAATGCTTGATCAGCACCACGATCAAGTTGAAAAACCAAAGAAAGAAAAAATCAAACTGGTGGATATTTCTTTCCCAGACATCGAAAAATTCGACTTTTTACCTGAACCGCGTGTTGAAGGGTTTAAAGCTTTTGTGTCGATTATGGAAGGCTGTTCAAAATACTGTTCTTTCTGCGTAGTGCCTTACACGCGCGGTGAAGAAGTTTCACGTCCTTTAGATGATGTCTTAGCTGAAATTGCGACTTTGGCCGAAAAAGGCGTGCGTGAAATTAGCTTGCTCGGTCAAAACGTAAATGGCTATCGCGGTGAAACTTTTGACGGTAAAATTTGTACTTTTTCCGATTTACTGCGTTTGGTTGCCGAAGTACCTGGCATTGGACGAATTCGCTACACCACATCACACCCGCTTGAATTTAATGATGATTTGATTCAATGCTACCGTGATTTACCGCAAATGGTGTCGCATTTACACTTGCCTGTGCAAAGTGGTTCGAATGATGTGTTACAAGCCATGAAACGTAACCACACCATTGATGTGTATATCGACAAGATTGCCAAGTTACGTAAAGTACGCCCAGACATGCACTTATCTAGCGACTTTATTATTGGCTTCCCGGGTGAAACCGATCAAAACTTTGAAGAAACTTATCAGTTTATTCAAGATATGGATTTTGACCATTCTTATAGTTTTATCTACTCAAAACGTCCGGGAACACCTGCATCGGAACTCGAAGACACCACCCCTGAAGATGTTAAAAAAGAGCGTTTGGCCAAAGTTCAGCAATGGATCAAACAATCTAGTATTGATAAGACCGATGCCATGCTTGGGACGGTACAACGTGTCCTAATTGAAAATGTTTCCGACAAAGACCCGAACATTTTAGTGGGTACGGCCGACAATACACGTTTAGTAACATTTATTGGTGACCCTGCTTGGGTCGGACGCTTTGCGGAGATTGAGATTACCGAGATTAAAACTTTGAATTTAGTTTACGGTGAACTCTTGAATCTTGAGCCTGACGTGGCGTAATGTAGGAGCTAAAGTCCAATAACAGATTAAGGAATTCTCTTGACTGCAGCGATTCGACGTACAGTAACTTTTCCTGGCATTTCAATGGAACGTCTAAAAAGCATGCTCGGTGCTTATAACGGACATTTGAAACAAATCGAACAACGTCTAGACGTCCAAATTTCTCATCGTGGTGACGCCTTTTTTATAGATGGGGAAATTGATGCAGTTGAACGAGCCGAAACGCTCTTGCAACGCCTGCATGAAGAAGCGGAAAGCTCTGCACAAATTAGTGCAGACACGCTCCACATGATGATTCAGGGCAGTCAGACTGACCGTGAATTACAATCGGATGATGGGCAAGAGCATACTGGATTGGATGCTGTTTGGTTGCAAACCCGCAAAGGGCGCATTAATCCACGCGGTGCCAACCAAAAGCGTTATGTGCAACGTATTTTGCAAAGTGATATTTCATTTGGTATTGGCCCTGCAGGTACGGGTAAAACCTATTTGGCTGTTGCCGCTGCCGTAGATATGTTGGAACGCAATGAAATCCAGCGGATTCTATTGGTGCGCCCTGCGGTTGAAGCGGGTGAAAAACTGGGCTTCTTACCGGGTGATTTAACCCAGAAAATTGACCCGTATTTGCGTCCCCTTTATGATGCCCTGTATGAAATGCTCGGCTTTGAAAAAGTTGCTAAGCTGATTGAACGTCAAGTGATTGAAGTTGCACCACTGGCGTATATGCGTGGTCGTACCCTCAACCACTCTTTTGTGATTTTGGATGAAGCCCAGAACACCACGCCTGAACAGATGAAGATGTTCCTGACCCGTTTAGGGTTTGGTTCACGTGCAGTGATTACCGGTGATGTGACTCAGGTGGATTTACCACGTGGTCAGCAGTCTGGTCTGGCACATGCCTTACGTGTGATTGATAAAATCCCTGAAATTCATATTACTCGTTTCCATTCTCGTGATGTCGTGCGTCACCAGCTGGTTCAGAAAATTGTTGAAGCCTATGAAGGCTGGGACAGTGAGCAACAGCGTTTAAGTGCCGAAGCGCGTGCAGAACGTAAAGCGCGCCAGGAAGCATTAATTGCGGAAAATGATGCCGCAGCAGATGCACAGCACTAATCGCTGTGCGCTCTGCAACCTACTGAAGTATTAAGGATTCATTTTGAAATTAAGTCTCAGCCTGCAACAGGACATTCAAGCGCCTGAGCTGGTGTTAAAACGTGCCTATCTGAAAAAAGTAGTCGAAACCACTTTAAGACATATAGACACCCAAAGTGATTGTGAAATTGGAATTGCCTGTGTCGATCATGCCGAAAGTCACAAGCTCAATCTGGAATATCGCAAAAAAGACAAATCTACCAACGTCTTGTCTTTCCCAAGCGATTTACCCGATGAAATGGCACAAGTTTTGCCGAGCTTCCCTATTGGGGATTTGGTAATTTGTATTCCTGTGGTTTTACAGGAAGCTGCAGAACAAGCCAAAACACCATTAGCGCATTTCACTCACATGCTAGTACATGGCACGCTGCACCTTATGGGCTATGATCATGAAACCTCAGATGAGGATGCCGAAGAAATGGAAGCTTTAGAAGTTGAGATTCTTGCCAAGTTGGGTTTGGATAATCCATACATGGAAAGAGATTGAATTTTAAGTTTTAGAAAATCATAAAAATAGCGGGCTAAGGCTCGCTTTTTTGTTTAAAACTACTCCCTCCCAATGGGAGGGAGAACATTCATTAGAGTCCCATGATTGCTAAATACCAGAAGAACATTGCTGCGTAAAGCAGAGAGTAGATTCTTGTTACTTGTCCACAAAGTCCTCTCTCCCTTTGGGAGAGAGCCAGAGAGAGGGAAAAACTAGCGCACCTCAAACTCAGCTTCAGCAGGGTCAAAACGCCACGTCCGTACAATCCGCAATTCAGAAATATCTTTCATTTTGGCATCAAATGCACCAAAAGGTGCGGCTTTACGCACCGAAGCTTTGGCTGCTTCATCTAGCATGGCATGTCCTGAACTTTCAATTAAACGAATGGCACGAATCCCACCATTGTTGTTCAAAATCACCATTAAACGTACTTCGCCTGCCAAATTCTGTGCTTTGGCTTGTTCTGGATAATAACGGTTACCATAAAATTCGACTTTTTGACGGAATTTTTCCATATAACCAGCGGTGTTGTCTTGCTTGGCCTGAATCCCATCGATGGTTTTAATTTTTTGCTGACGGCTAAAATTTTGTTGGCGTTGTAAATATTGCGCTTCAATACTGGCGACCATGGCAGCCTTAGCTTGGAATTGGCTATTCAACTCCTGCATGGCTTTTTTGCGCTGATTTTCTGCAGCCTGTTTTTGCCAACTGAGCGTGGTCATCAATACTTTTTCTTCAAAGTTTAATTCACGCTGTTGCTGCATACGCTCTAAACTTTCCAATTGCTGCTCCCCTGCACTTTGTTCAGTCATGGGTGCAGGCATATCACTCGACATGCGATGTTCTTCACGGAACGTACCTGAACCTTGCTGATCGGCTTGGGCTAAGAAATCTGCATCTTCAACTTTTGCATCGCTCATGCGTACCGATACCGCAATCTCTTTGACCGCAGCATCGCTTTGTTGCGGTGCAGCAAACTGCACGGCCAAAATTAATGCGTGCAATACAGCAGCCACCAGCAACGCTGCAGCAAAAATAGGATCTTTCCACCAATCTTGCGTAGAAGGCATCAATTGAATTTTTTTTAGCATCACATTAATCCGACAAAACGTCTGATTCCCCAAGCCGCCAAATGCGGTATAAACTAAAGAGCATATTACTTTGCTCAGTTTTTGCTTTTCTGCAAAACTGCGAAGTTCATCAAAAAGCTGACTACTGAGCCTTAAAATCTTAAAAATGGTGCAACTTATTTTGCTAAACTGCAAGCTTCTATGCCTGTATTTTTAATACAATTCGACAAAATATTTGTATCTGTAAAGAATGAATGAACGACTTGGACGGCCGTATGCAAACCCTGATCACCAATATCTCTCAACGTATCCGTCAAGTGTACCAAAAAGCGGAAGGATTTATTGAGGATGAACGTGAATTTCCATTATCTCAGGTCTTCTTAAATGCGACTTTTCAGCGCTTTGTGACCGATAATGTGAAAATGTTGCAAGATCTGCACGCAGACTTACACGACGACTGGTTACGTCTTTATGCAACCCTAGATTACAACGGCTTGAACATCACTCTGTCTGTCGATTTAAAATTAGTACAGATGGAATTGAATAAAGATACTCAGCTGATTGTGTTTGAACAAATTAGTGACACACAGGTGATTGAAGCAAGTTATCCAAGTTTTTTGCATAAAATCGCTGTGAAGTGCGCTTTATTTTACTATCAAAAAATACGCAATGATGACCCTTTAGGCATGATTTTAGAAAAACTCAAAGTCATTAAAGTCAAAGATGATTTGCTGCATTTAGATTTAAATCGCTGGTTGGGCAAAAGCCGCTCTATCATTGACACACTCAGCAAAGTTCATGTGAATCATGCGGTATTACGTGAAGCGGAATTGGTGCTCACTGGCAACGTCAATTTAACGGCGTTGTTCCGCAAAATGTCTGAAGAAAGACTAGAAGATGTGGAAGAATCTCTTGCAGATACGCAAGTCACACCGCTGAAACAAAAATAAAGCTAAGCTGAAACTTTAGAAGAGAATACATACAGGAAAACTACACAAGCCGCATAATTCCTAATTTTCTCTTCATATTCAACGCGTATAATGGCAACAAGCAAGCAAATTGCATCTCCCTACATACAGAGGAAATATCTCAGCAATGGCAAATCATGTATTGAAAAAAATGGGTATGGCAGCCGGTGTGTCTACAGCACTGTTTTTGGCTGGTTTCTCTAGCCAAACATTTGCCATGAGTCCTTTCCAAGCCAGTTATCAATTTAACTACAATGGTAAAAACTTAGGTTCTGCAACACGTACTTTAAGCCAAACAGGTAACCAATGGAGTTATGTGTTTGCTGCCAAAGCAGGCGTGATTGCCTCTGCTACAGAAACTAGCCGTTTTAGTTTTAATAATGGCAAAATTGGCTCATCTAGCTTTAGCCGCAGCAGTAAGATTTTGGTGCATAACAACACCATGAGTATTAACTTCAATCCTTCGGCGAAAACCATTAACACCAAAAAGGACAGCGACACCCGTTCTTTTGCGTGGAAAGCGGGTGTGTTGGATGAGTTGAATGCGGAACTGCAAATCCGTGAAGACTTAAAAAGTGGCGGTTTAAAATCGAGCTACTATATTGCCGATAATAAAGAGGTGGAATCACGTCGCTTTATTAAGCAAGGTTCAGAAAAAATCAAAACCAGTTATGGTACTTTTGATACCATTAAAGTGGTGCTGAAACACAACAAACCAAACCGTGATACGATTTTCTGGTTGGCACCAAAACTTGACTACTTGCCTGTCAAAGTTACCCACCAAGACAAAGACAAGTCTTATGGATTATTACTCACAGGCTATAAAGGCCCGACCAACTAATTTAGAATATAACTACTGAGCAAAGCTTGGCAGTTATTCACCATTTGGTAAATTGTTCTTGCATTTTTTCAGGTGCTTTTTAAAATACGCTTTTGCTTTGAAAAGCACCTGCTCTTGAGGATTCTCCCGTGCATGCACTAGAACAGAAAATTTTAGCCGAAGGTATCGTTCTATCTGAAGCGGTTCTAAAAGTCGACTCTTTCTTAAACCATCAAATTGACCCTGTGATGATGCAGCAAATTGGTCAAGAATTTGCGCGTTTGTTTAAAGATGCAGGCATCACCAAAATTATTACCATCGAAGCTTCTGGCATTGCACCAGCTGTGATGGCAGGTTTAGAGCTTGGCGTACCTGTAATTTTTGCACGTAAATATCAATCTTTAACCTTAAAAGATGATTTATACCGCTCTAAAGTATTTTCATTTACCAAGCAAACTGAAAGCACGATTGCCATTTCAAACAAACATATCAGCGCGAGCGACAAAGTCTTGGTGATTGATGACTTTTTGGCAAATGGTCAAGCTGCACTTGGTTTGGCAGATTTAATCCATCAAGCGAATGCAGAAGTCGTGGGTATTGGGATTGTGATTGAAAAATCATTCCAACCGGGTCGTGAATTATTGCTTGAAAAAGGCTATCGTGTTGAATCATTGGCACGGGTAAAGTCTTTGGCAAACGGTACAGTTGAATTTGTACGCGATTAAGGTCGATGAAAACTGATGTTGTTTCATCATTTTGTCCTGTGATCAAAGAGTGCTGAGGCGCTCTTTTTTATGCTTTTTTTAAACTTAAACAACTCATTTACATATATTTTATTTACAAAATAGCCGCGCTACGCCATTCTGCACTTGAAATAACAGTGATTCAGCAGTCTAGTTTTTCTGATTGCAGCTCTAGACAGCACTTTTTTAGATCGTCTGCGTGCATTGATGCATGCGGCATGAGCATAAGGCAATTTACAGTCATGACACAAGACAATCCGTTGATGGACCACAGTATAGTCTGTCCGAAATGTGGTTCAACTCAAGTTGAAAAACGCAACCATGAACAAAACTTACAAAAAATTGGTGGCGTGTTATTAGGCTCTGCAGGAACGGCAGCAGGTACAGTAGGCGGCGCAGCTTCAGGAGCTTCTATTGGTGCGGCAATCGGTACTGCCGCAGGACCATTGGGCGTAATTATGGGCGGAACGATTGGCACGTTTGTCGGAGCAATTAGTGTGGGAATCACAGGCGGTTTTCTTGGGCATCGCTTTGGTAAAAAAGCAGGTGTAATTGTCGATCAGAATATTTTTCTAGATTTTCAATGCCTCAAGTGCAAACACCGCTTTAAAGAAAAAGTTGAAACAGCCAAGCAGCTCTAAATAGCCCTAAATCAATTTCAAAAAAAGTGCTGCACATGGCAGCACTTTTTTGATTACATCTTTTTTTATTTTGCAGTACTGCTTGCAGAAGTCATCACAGGCTTTTGTGCCGCTAAATACTGTGCTTCCGCAGGTTGTTTTTCAATATGTTGTTCTTCTGGAAAGCTCAGACTATGCACAATTTCAGTCGCTGCAACACTCGACAATGAATATCCTAAACTCAATAGACTTAACCCAATCAGCATCCACTTATTCATTTTCACTTTTCCTCAATCTCTCATTTTTACAGCAGTCCATTGTGCTCAATACATTAGGGTCTGTTGACAATTCGTCTATGTTTGCGGCATGAGAGATATATCTCGCAAGGTTTTTTAGCTGATATAAGGCATGGGACAGGAAATTTAGTCATTCTAAATGACTGGCACATAACGCAATAGCAGCAAAAAATATGCTCGCCCCGAAAGGCTGTGGCTAAAACTTTCTCAGATTGCGTTATGAAACTTAGCAATAATCTCGCTATTCCTTGCGTTTCATGCCTGATCTGCTCAGTTTTAGCCTACAGCGCAAGCCATTTATGAAATGTCAACAGACCCTAGCCTGCAAAAAAAATGCTGCGTGAACCGTGACAGAAAACTCTGCTTTTAAAGCGGTTATTAGACGTGAAAAGAGAAAAACTGAATATCACTGCAAATGGTGATTTTAGGTGAAAAGTGAACTTATTTTTTAGCACGCTCAATGCTACATAAGCCAATCGAATTCAAGTACAAAAGATAAAAGCGTAAAACGATATCCACATTTTACGCTTCATCTTAATTAAAGAAAGAATCTCACATGCCCTGTAATTTTTTTACCATTTCACCTAGGCGTTGTCCTTGCGCTTCACAAAGGATTTTTTCATCCTGACTCAAAGCCTGATCGTGGCGCGGGCCGCTCACATGCGTTGCACCATACGGCGTACCGCCCGTTTTGGTATTTGATAAAGCAGGATGCGCATTATGCAATCCCATAATCATCATTCCGTGGTGAAACAATGGCGGCAACATGGTCAATAAGGTACTTTCCTGTCCACCATGCATCGAACCCGATGAGGTAAAAACGCAGGCAGGTTTATTGTGCAATGCGCCATTCAGCCACAGACTAGTGGTTTGATCCCAGAAATATTTCATTTCAGATGCCATATTGCCAAAACGTGTAGGTGAACCTAAAGCCAAACCTGCACAATTGGCCAAGTCATCCAAAGTACAATAAATATCACCTTCGGCAGGAATACTTGGCTCGGCTTGTTGCACCACGGTCGAGATATTTGGCACAGTTCTAATTTTAACGGGCATGCCACTAGCCTCTACCCCGTTGGCAATTAAATGTGCCATTTCTTTGGTAGAACCATATTTACTAAAGTACAAAACCAGAATATATGCTTGCATCATGCTAAGAAATCAGACTAAAAATGAAAACTATACGGTATTTTGCTGCTTTTTTGGTTAAGCTTAACCATGAAAACAGATAAAGATGATTAAAAAAGTTGAGACAGCCACTGTATGATCGTTGAGTATTTAAAGAAACTGCCTTTTTATGACAAACAATGGTTTCAATTTGTCTTATTTGTGCTGCGTCGCTTTGAAGCAGATCGCTGCCGTGAACAAGCAGGCTCTTTAACCTACACTACCCTGTTTGCCGTTGTACCTATGCTCACCGTATTTTTGGTGATCATCTCATCCATTAAGGCACTCGAACCTGCACGGCAACAATTACAACAACTGATTTACAGCAACTTTTTACCTAAAACCACCATCGCCTTTGATAAAGCCTTAAATGCCTTTACCGACAAATCTAGCAACTTAACCGTCATCGGGATTTTGTTTTTATTCGTGACCACGGTGATGATGCTGACCAGTATTGAAACTGTGTTTAACCGAATTTGGCGGGTTAAGGAAACCCGTGGCGGCATTATGGGTTTTATGCGTTACTGGACCATTATCTCATTAGGCCCTATTTTACTGGGCAGTGCTTTTGTCATTTCCTCAACTTTGGCATCTATGAATGTGCTGAGTAATAACTTTGCAGGTTATGAACTCAATGGCGCATTTATTTTATGGCTGATTTCATTTGCCCTAACCATTTTAGGTTTTTTTATTCTGAATTGGACCATTCCCAACCGCAGTGTACCTATTAAAGCCGCATTAATTGCGGGGGTTTTCAGTGCTGTTGTATTTGAATTTTTGAAAAACCTGTTTGGTTTTATTATGTCCAACTTCACCAGTTATGAAATTATTTATGGTGCTTTTGCTGCCGTACCTATTTTCTTACTGTGGATTTTCCTGTCTTGGAATATTGTGCTGTTAGGTGTTGAAATTAGTTATGCCTTGACCGCTTTTGAAGCCAGTCGCGAAAAAAAATGCCATCCGCTGCTCATGCTATTGGACTTACTGGAATTGTTTTACAAAAAACAAATGCGCGGAGAAAGTGTCACTGAAGCTGAAGCCTTAGATGTATTGGGACGTAATGAAATTGGGCGCTGGCCGTCTTATGTGCTGATGCTAGAACAACAAAATTTAATTAAACGTACTGAAAATGATGAATTTGTTTTGGTGCGCAATTTATCTCAGGTAGATTTTTGGAGTTTTTATTCACAGCTACCGTATTCATTGCCACGTCGTCAGGACTTGGCCAATGTCTATCCTGATGATGAATGGATGCAAAAACTTGGCCCCGTACTCAGTGAAACCGATGACTATTTGGCTGCCAAATTGTCGATTCCGCTCTCTAAGATTTTTGAAGAAAAATAATCTTGTACGCGCTCGCTAGATTTTAAATATCACCCATCTTCAAATTTAAACCCGTATTGAGCTACTAGGTTATTTGAAGGTGATTTTTACATGACAACATTGCTGATGTTGAGTCTTGCTCAAGTTCATGGAAAAGCTGCAAATACTTATTTTCTTTTTAGTACTTGGGTTTTATGTTTAAACCAACATTGAGCATTCACCATCAACACCCCCAGCATGACCAAAACAGCCCCAATCATAAAACTTTGGCTCAAGCTTTCATTCAACAACCATACACCAAACAATACGCCAAATAATGGCGTTAAAAATGAAAACACGCCTAAACTGGATGCTAAATATTGTTTCAGCAACCAAAACCAAGCGAGATAGCTAATAAACGAAATCAATACCGCATGAAAAATCAAACTGCCTATGGCTAAGGCTGTCCAATGAATTTCAGCCTGTCCCATCCACCATGCCATCGGCAGTAAAATCAAAAAACCACCCATCAATTGGTAAAACAAAGTTTGTGTTGCAGGGGCTTCCGATAAACGACTTAGACGTACCGCAACAGTTGTGGCTGCCCAAAGTATGCCTGCACTCAGCGCAAGTAAATCGCCAAAAAGCATCTGGCTGAAGTTTTGGTGGCTCTCTTGTTGCACAGTATCACGCCATAAAAAAGTCACCGCTATGCCAGCAAAAGACAACAGAATCCCGCCCCATTGCAAGCGAGATAAACGCTCTGCAGGTAGTTTCCAATGCAACGCTAAAGCCACAAAAATAGGAGCGGTATATAGTAAAACCACCACATGCGACGCAGAAGTATATTGAATCGCCTGCCCTAACATAAAAAATTCTGCGGCAAATAAAATACCCACCAATATGCCTGCAGGCAGATATTCAGTCGAAGCCCATTGTGTATTTCTTGCAAGCAATAACAAAGGCAACACCATCACAGCAGACAAGCCTGAACGCAGTGCCAATTGCATCAAGGGTGAAATATCTGCCGCAGCAACTTTTAGCACCACTTGTTGCAAACCCCAAAAAACACACAAAATTAGCATCATACTGCTGGCTTTTGCATCAAGTGCTTGGCGTGAACTCATGGCTGAACCTGATCTGAGATAAAAAATAGACTTTAAAGTAAGCAGCGGACTCAACCTAAATCTTTTGGATATTCAACATCATTGAGTACTTGAGGAGTTTTGGCATTATGCGCGACTTTGCATAAAAAAAGCGACCTAAATAGATCGCTAATTTTTAAGGATTAACTTAATCATCTGTTGCGAAAGCAATATCACTGAGTCCGGCTTCACTCGCACGTGACATCACTTGCGCCACAGTATCATAACGCGCATCTTTATCTGCTCTTAACACCACGGTTGGCTGTTGAGCTTGCTGACTAGCATCATTAAAGCGGGTTTGCAACTCATCTAAACTAATGATTTGATCATCCCACGCCACTTCACCATTGGCATTGATACTGACCTGAATTTGCTCAGGCGGTAAATCAACAATTTCTGCGCTGGTTTGCGGTAAGGTTAATGGTATAGATGGGTTGGCAACGGTCGCTGTCACCAAAAAGATGATCATCAATACCAACATAATGTCGATTAGGGGAATAAGGTTCATCTCATTCATGCCTGAATCGTTGTCTTCACCCAATTGAAAAGCCATTAAACCTGACCTCCCACTAAACTTTGTTGTGTTGCATTCACTTCAGTTCTTTGAACAGAAGAATCTTGTTGCAACATGGTGTCAATCAACAAACTATGTGCATGATCTTGCAAATTTGTAGATAAGGTACGGTTCACACGCGAACAAATGTTGTAAGCAATCACGGCAGGAATCGCCACCGCCAAACCGAAGCCCGTCATAATCAACGCTTCACCAACAGGCGTTGCCACTTGAGCCAATCCCGCCTGACCGCTTTTTCCAACCGCAACGAGTGCATGGAAAATACCCCAAACTGTACCAAACAAACCCACAAACGGTGCTAATGACGCAATTGTACCCAGTACCGATACGCCTTTTTCTGCCGATGCTTTTTCTACCGAAATTTGACGCAATAAGGCTTGCTCAGCAACCGCTTTACGCTGCTCAAAATTTAAGGGCACCAGTTTTGCTTTAAGCTGATTTAAAGCCTGTGACAGTTGAGCATAAGCTTGTTGCTTCAATTGGCGCGTGCCTATCAAACGTAATGCGAAGATGGTCCATGTCGCAATCGACATCGCCAATAACACGAAATACAGCGTTTTGCTGACTGCATCTGCGTGTTGCCAATAGACGGAAAAGTTCATACTCGAACTCCTGTTGAAGGTTAGCCGTTAGGGTTCAATGTCAATTCAAAAGGCTGCTCAGCACGAATTGGATAAGCCACGCCATTTTCTTTGTACGGTTTGAATTTTGCACTACGCACTGCGCGTAAAATCTTTTGATCTAAAGCAGGTACACCACTAGAACGCGTAATTTGAGCATCGGTGATCACGCCTTTTTCATTGGCTTCAATCCGAACCACCACGTTACGGGTTTCTCCCTGTAAATCACGATTGGTATAAGAAGGTTTTGGAGAACGACTCCATTGCACGCCTGAGCCGCCAATCGACACTGTTTTTGGAGCAGAAGGTGCGACAGGAGCAGGTGCTGGCGCAACAGGTGCAACTGTCGGTTTCGGTGCAGGCTGTACCACTTTAGTTTCAGTCACCGTTGCTACAGGTGCAGGTTGCACCACACGTTCGACTGGTTTTTCTACGGGCTTCGCCACGGGTTTAGGGGCTTCTGCTTTTTTAACTTGCTGTACTTTTTCTACTTTTTTCGGTGGCGGTGGCAACGGTTTTTCTACCACAGGCACTTCTTTTACAGGCTGAGGCTTGGGTTTTTCAGGCTGTGGTTCAGCCTTAGGTTGCGGTGGCAACGGTTTAGGCTGTTCTTGAATTTTTACAAAGCGTACTTTTAAAGGTTCTTTTTCTATGGGCTTTAAGGTCGGAGTTTGCATTTGCCCCAATGCCCACAACACACCGACATGACCTAATGCAACCACAGCTAAAGCCGTCACAACTTTCTTTTTCATGGCATTGGGCATTTGTAGCATAGCGTTGGGAGATTGGTTCATTAAAGTCAGCGACCTTCAAAAGCAATTGCCAAACCATCACAATTCCGAACGATCAAACTGATCGGTTAGCACAATTAAAGTAACGCAATAATAAATGAGAAGTGTTTTCATTTGCAACTATTTTTTAATAACAAACGTGAATCATCCAATAAATTTGCTATTTTAAAAACAGTTTAAATAAATGTTATAACATTACAATTTTAGCATAAAAAAACATGCCATGTCGGCATGTTTTAATTCGATTTTTAGATAGCTTTTGCCCTATTGAAATACAACAGTTTTGTTGCCATCTACAATAATACGGTCTTCCAAATGCCATTTAACTGCACGTGCCAGTACATTACGTTCCACATCCTGACCCAATTCACGCAGTTGATCTACCGTAAAGTCGTGGTTTACACGCTCTACATCTTGCTCAATGATCGGACCTTGATCTAGGTCTGCTGTTACATAGTGTGCAGTTGCACCAATCAGTTTTACGCCTTTTTCATAAGCTTGTTTATATGGATTTGCGCCCACGAAAGCAGGCAG
Organism: Acinetobacter sp. YH01003; assembly: GCF_013420525.1. NCBI lineage: Bacteria > Pseudomonadati > Pseudomonadota > Gammaproteobacteria > Moraxellales > Moraxellaceae > Acinetobacter > Acinetobacter sp. YH01003. The sequence goes on from NZ_VOXY01000002.1 coordinate 25,016, forward strand.
GAATGAATGGTGAATATTGATCACTTTCATTTCCCACTTAGAGACAAACTCTTCATCCAAAATTTGCATATAACGCGCCAATACCAACAAATCATTGCCTTGCATCAATTCATCAATTTTAGCGTAAGCTTCACGTTTATTTTCTTTATTAACAGGCACTACTTCAAACGGAATACCAAAGTTTTCTACCGCTTCACGCAAGGTGTCATGGTTCGACACCACTTTGGTAATTTCACATGGTAAACCACCACGTGAATGACGCCATAATAGTTCGAGCAAAGCATGATCAACTTTAGACACCAAAATGCCGACTTTTTTCACATCGCTGACCAAAGCCAAACGCCATTGCATTTCATAACGCTCTGCCACGTTAGAAGCAAAGGTTTGCAATAAGCTTTCTTTACGGCTTTGCAAGTGATCCAGTTCAAACTCAACCCGCATGAAATAACGCCCGCCCTGAGCTTCTGTTGCGTATTGATCAAGCGCGGTAATGTTGGCTCCTTGATGATACAAAAAGCTCGATACAGCCTGCACAATACCTGGCTTATCTTCACAGGTAATCAGTAAACGTGCAGTATTCGCAGTCGTCATATTCATGTTGTTTTTAGTCACTACTTGGTTAAATTGAAAAACAAGCCGAGTATTCTAGCGCGTTTCTCAGACATTCTAAATAGCCATTCTCAGTCTCTTAGTCGGCTTGAGTATTTTTACTGGATGATAAACTCTCAAACAGTTCAGATGTGCCTAGTGTTTCTAGTAAACGCTCATAGGTTGCACGACTTTCACCCCGTAAATATGCCCCTTCAAGGAACAGCATTTGACGTAAAGCCTGCCAAATCCATTTTTCTTCCAAATGGTTTGAATCGGTAATGTGACCCGACATATATAAGAAGTTCGTCCAGTTGGTCAGCACAATCCAAATATTGATAATCAAGGCTTCAATTTCTGACTCAGTCATTTGCATCAGACCCGCATCCACAAAGGCCTGATAAATTTTTTGTCCCTGCTGCATGACCTGTCCTGCAAAACGTGGATACATTTTGCGGAAATCTTCATTGGTTTCGACCAAATGATAGACATCACGATGCAAAAAACGATAAGCCCACAGCTGACTACTGAGAACCTGAAAATAACGAATTTTGTCATTGGCATCTAAGCCACGATTTTCAGGCAAAGCCAGCATTTCTAAAGTTTCTTGCTGATATTGTTCCATCAGCTCTTTAATAATTTCGTTCTTATTGCGGAAGTGGTAATACAAGTTTCCTGGGCTCATGCCCAGTTCTGCCGCAATATGATTGGTTGTTACCGAACGCTCACCACGCTCGTTAAACAATTGCAAACTCAATTGCAAAATACGTTCTTTGGTTTTCAACGTTTTGGTTTGAGACATCCTAAAAACAACCATTCTTTAAAATTTGGGGGGCATGAAAACATAAAGTCACTTGACTGATTAGAGTAAATACTCTAAAAATTAACTTATATTGCTTTTATTGAATGGTAACATGCCATGAACAGTCAAACAAAAACAACTTCAATGACCCCACATTCACCCGATTTACAACGTCTGGATGATATTTTGGCATTGCAGAAATATGCCTATCAGCGTCATCCTGTCCCAAGTGCCAAAGAACGCATTGAACGCTTAGCCCGCTTAAAACGTGTGATTGTGAAATATCAGGATCAATTTGCCGAAGCCATTAACCGTGACTATGGCAACCGCGCCATTGCAGAAACCAAAATTGGTGAATTACTTACCTGCTTGGAACATATCAAATATTACAGCAAAAACCTGACCGACTGGATGAAGCCATCTAAACGTCAGGTTGGTATTATCCACCAACCTGCAAAAGCATGGGTACAGTATCAACCTTTAGGGGTAATTGGCATTATTGCACCTTGGAACTATCCGCTGCTGTTGTCTTTAGGCCCACTGATCTGTGCTTTGGCTGCAGGCAACCATGCCATGATCAAAATTTCCAGTGCTTCTGCGCATTTTGGTAAAGTACTGGAAAATGCCATGAGCGAAGCATTTCCGCAGGAATTAGTTGCGGTAATTAATGGCGGCGGTATTATTTCCGATGCATTCTGTCATTTGCCTTTTGACAAAATTATTTTCACAGGCTCTACCGAAGTCGGCAAAACTGTAATGGCTGCCGCGTCACAAAACCTTGTGCCTGTCATTTTAGAACTAGGTGGCAAATCCCCTGTTTTGGTGCATCCATCTAGTGATATGGTCGATGTAGCACAGCGTATTGCGGTAGGTAAACTCTGGAATGCTGGACAAACCTGTGTTGCACCCGACTATATGTTCTTGCCTAAAGGCAAAACTGCCGAATTTATGGAGCATTTCGAGCAATTTGTGACCGAAATGTATCCGCATATTCGTGATAACCAAGACTACACTTCTATTATTAATGACAAACAATATCGTCGCTTACAGGGCTATTTAGAAGATGCACGTGAGCGAGGTGCAAATATTATTGAAATTAATCCGCAAAGTGAAAATGTGGCTGCAACCCGTAAAATGGCACCAACGGTACTGACCAATGTCAGTCCAGACATGCAAATTATGCAAAATGAGATCTTTGGTCCAGTCCTGCCAATCTTAGAATATGAACAAATTGATGATGTAATCGAGTTTATTAATAGCCGACCGCGTCCTCTTGCTTTATACTATTTCGACTTTGATCAGGCGCGTGCCGACTATGTCGCACAGCGAACCCATTCAGGGCATTTCGGACTCAATACTGTATTGACCCACGTTGCACAAGATGACTTACCATTTGGTGGTGTTGGTGCATCGGGCATGGGGAAATATCACGGTCCAGAAGGTTTTTTCAGCTTGTCACATGAACGGTCGGTAATGTCTAATCCGAAGCTTTACAGCTTGAAGTTCATTCTCCCCCCATTTGATAAGCCGATTCATCGATTGATTTCGAAGACGCTTCTTCGTTAACTGATCAAGGCATGAGCTATCAAACACGCTCATGCTGTTTTTGAAGAAAATCGCTTGTCTTTTAAGCGTATTTTTGATATAAAACGCCCCTTGAATGAATTCATCCGTTTATTTTTGACTGGCCATACAGATTTGCTGTTGGCTAAATCAATGGAGTTACACCATGTCTAAGGTTTGCCAAGTTACCGGCAAGCGTCCAGTCGTTGGTAACAACGTCTCACACGCCAACAACAAAACTAAGCGCCGGTTCGAGCCGAACCTGCACAACCACCGTTTCTGGTTAGAAAGCGAAAAACGTTTCGTACGTCTTCGTTTAACCACTAAAGGTATGCGTATTATCGACAAATTGGGCATTGAAAAGGTTGTTGCTGACCTTCGTGCTCAAGGTCAAAAGATCTAAGTAAGGAGTCAGGACAATGCGTGATAAGATTCGCTTAGTTTCTACAGCTGGTACAGGTTATTTCTATACCACTACTAAAAACAAACGTACTATGCCGGAAAAAATGGAAATCAAAAAATTTGATCCAAAAATCCGTCAACACGTAGTTTTCAAAGAAGCTAAAATCAAATAATTTTAGCTTTTTTAAAAAACGACCTTATTCAGGTCGTTTTTTTTTGCACTTTTTTTGCCTCACTTGTTAAAATTTCCTCGTTTTCTTTTTTGGCACTATTTGTGCTTGTCTTATTTCAGTCTTTTGACCGCACCCTCACCATGGCTTAGGAGTTTCTCGTGCCTCATGATGTAGAACTCATCATCTTACTTGCCGTTGGTTTTAGCTTGGCACTGGTATTTGGCTATATCGCTGCGCGCTTACGCCTTCCACCGCTTATGGGCTATCTGATTGCAGGTGTCATCATTAGTCCCAACACACCGGGCATTGTGGCAGATATTCATCTTGCCAACCAATTGGCAGAACTTGGGGTCATGTTCCTCATGTTCGGTGTTGGCATGCATTTCTCGCTAAATGATTTAATGCAGGTACGACGCATTGCTTTGCCTGGTGCAGTATTGCAGATCGCCGTGGCGACCCTGCTCGGTGTAGGCGTGTCGATGATGTGGGGTTGGAGTTTTGGTTCTGCCTTAATTTTTGGCTTAAGTCTGTCTTGTGCCAGTACCGTTGTGCTCTTAAAAGCATTGGGTGATCGTGGCCTGCTCGACTCCGTGAACGGTAAAATTGCCGTAGGCTGGTTGTTAGTTGAAGACTTAGTGATGGTCTTAGCATTGGTGCTTTTGCCTGCCACAGCTGTATTACTGGGTGGACAAGCTATCGACAATGCCAGTGATGAAAATATTTGGCTAACACTCGGACTGACTTTATTAAAAGTTTCAGGCTTTATTGCCTTTATGCTGATTGTTGGCAAACGCCTTGTGCCCTTCATTATGCAAATTGTGGCTCGCTTAGGCTCGCGGGAACTGTTTACTCTAACGGTAGTCGCTGCTGCGGTATCAATTGCCTTTGGTGCTTATAAAATCTTTGGCGTGTCGATGGCACTTGGGGCGTTCTTTGCGGGGATGGTGGTCAAAGAATCTGATTTCAGTCATCGCGCCGAAGAAGAAACTTTACCCTTACGTGAAGTTTTCTCCATTCTATTTTTCGTTGCTGTGGGCATGCTGTTTGACCCGCGTATTCTGATAGAAGAACCACTGCACGTTTTAGCGGTCGTCGGCATTATCATGGTGGGTAAAACCATTGCAGCCATGGCATTGGTCTTGTTCTTCCGCTATCCACTCAATACAGCCTTGACCGTAGGCGCGAGCTTGGCACAAATTGGTGAGTTTTCCTTTATTTTGGCAACGCTAGGTGTATCTTTACAACTGCTGTCACTAGAAGGACAAAACCTGATTTTAGCAGGCGCACTCATTTCAATTACCCTCAATTCCTTTGTTTTTTCTGCGATTGAGCCTGTGCAAAACTGGATTCGGGAACGCTCTTATTTGGCGCGTTTGCTTGAACGCAGCAATGACCCTTTAGCCATGCTGCCCGATGAAGTTTCTCAAGATTATTTACGTGATCAGGTGGTGATTGTTGGACATGGTGAAGTCGGACGCCGCATTACTCAAAATTTAATGGCTGAGAATATTAAGGTCGTGATTGCGGAAGAAAACCGTGAAATTGTCGAAGACTTACGCGAAAAAGGCATTGCTGCAGTCAGCGGCATTGCCACAGAAGCGGGTGTACTGATTCAGGCACATATTCAACATGCACGACTACTCGTTCTCTCGCCTATGGACATTTTGGATATTCATAAAATTGTGGATATTGCCAAAACCCTAAACCCTGAAATTCAGGTTTTGGTGTGTGCAGAAAGCAAAGCCGAAGCGGAAGTAATTCGTAAAGACAACATTGGTGAAGTGTATTTTGCCAAAGAAGAAATGGCGAAAAATATGAGCAATTATATTTTAAATCAAATTGAAATTGCCCATCATCAGCCACCAACGCATTGAGCATCATTCATCTAAAACCCATAGCCAAAATCACAAAAAGCGCACCGTTTAAGCTGCGCTTTTTTGTTGACGTATAGATTGGCTTTCACTGTGTTGATGAAAAACTATCTAATACTGTCCATGATTTTAACCAAAGCAGATAGACAATCTATTCATTAAAGATAGCTCATCACCGAAAGACCTTTTCGGATTAACTCATAAATTGCGGCTGTTCATCCACAATTTCGGCATGCCATTCATTGACCTGCTTTTCCAACAAGCCAAATAATGCCGCCTGAATCATGTGCTGTGCCACAACAGCCGTCTGATCGCCCAATATGGCTTTGACTTCGTCATTGAACTGGATTTTGACCAATGGCTCTTTCTCTGAGCCTGCATTACGCAATGCCAACTCGCCACCTTCAAGCTGAACCAGCTCTAAAATTGCTTCCTGATTACCAAATAATTCTTTCAATTGCTCTATAGACATATATCCTCCATGCTCGACATGGCGGCAAAGGCGCTTGCACTTTGCATCGTTCAGAATATTTATATCGGGCTGATCAGATTTTTTTCAAGGGCGTTTGGTCGGCTTAAAATTCCACCATTTCATTACGAAAACCATCAATCAACTGGGTTAAGTCACGATGCCATTCACGCAAAATTTTCGTATCTGGTAGCCATGCTTGCGGAGATTGCGTGACTTTAATAATCAAATTGGATGACGTTTCCTGTTCAGGTTCTGGTGCACTTGGCTCGGGCGTGTACTGACATAAACGATAAGCGCGCTTTAACTCTGCAATAAAACCCGATTTGCTCAGTTGCTCCAAAATTGCCACTTCAGGGGAAATCTGCCCTTTGGCTGCCATCAATTCTTCAATTGATTTAAGGGTTGGATTACTGTCATTTAAACGATAATACCGCACCAATTCCTGCAAAAAAGCCAGCACCGCGCCATTTAAATGAAACACCGCAGCTTCACGATGTGCCTGCGCTTGCTGAACATGCTCGGTTTGCTCGGCCTGCTGACATGAAAGACGGGCGAAATATAATTTCTGATTGGTACGATCTGCATGAAAACGAGCAACACGGGACATGAGCATTTCCTCAATTTAGCGTTCTAAGAAGCTTAGATTAAACCGATTTTCCTGCAACACCCAATAAAAAATACACTATTTTTACTGCGATAAAATCGCGCACCAATGCAGTGCCAATCTCGTATTTTTACTAAAAATCACGCATAAAAAAGGAGCATTTTTTGCTCCCTTTGAACTATTTTGATGCAGGCTTATCTTCTGCTGCTTTGACGCGTATTCCATGACCATGCAGACGCAAAGTGTTCAGTGCTTTAATGGCTTTTACTGCCTCACGTGCATGTGGCATTTCTACAAATGCAAAACCTTTAGATTTTCCTGTTGCAGCATCCAACACCAAATTACAAGATTCTACAGTGCCATATTCCTGAAAAAGTTTTAACAATTCTTCTTCAGTCACTGTGCGCTCTAAACTACGAACTAAAATTTTCATCTTACAACCTTAAAATAGGCAAAAAACATCAAAAAGCACTCGCCTACTCTACTTTTTGCAGGAAACCTTGTGGCATAGTTTAATCGAGATCAATGCCAAAATCTAAATTAATCGCTTGGCGTTCCACCAAGGCACTTTTCACAGTTTGCTGACGGGTACGGTGATGAGTTTCCATCGCACACAACTGCCGTGTCAGATCATTCAAAAAATAACTGTCCAGTTTGCGCCCTTGTTCATCTACCGTATCACGCGCCCATAAATTAAAATTTTGCTTGGTTAAAATCAGTTCATTTTGGGCACGGGTCAAAGCCACGTACAGCACTCGACGTTCTTCTTCAATATCATCAAAACTGCCCTGCGCCCGTGCATGCGGGTACTGCCCTGCAGTCACATTCGCCACATAACAGACTTTTTGCTCCGTACCTTTGGCAGAGTGAATGGTGATTAAAGTGACCACATCGGTATCAGACTGGCGTTCAATTTCAGAAATAGACACAGGATCGAGCACATATTCTTCTAAAAACTCACTTAACTGCGCATGCTTACCCGCCAGTTGTTGCACCAACTGAAAATCACCCTGACGACGATTCCAGTCTTTTTTATAGTTATCTGCCAATTGTTCCTGAATAGCTTCAATGCCTAAACCGACGCAAGCTGCAACTTCATGTCGTAAGACATCCATTTGCTTCATGATCAATAAAGTTTTTTCTGGCAAGCGTCCAAATTTTTCCAGCTTTTCAATCACCTGATCCATTGTCGGTTCAAGCAACAATTGCTGTGCCAACTTACTCGCACCGACATCGCCCACGCCATTCCATAAAGTGAGAAAACGCATCCATGCAATATCATCTAAAGGATTGGCAATAACGCGCAATAAACTAAGTAAGTCTTTCACATGCGCAGTTTCCAAGAGCTTCATGCCGCCAATAAAACGATACGGCACACTTGCCGCAATACACGCGGCTTCAATATGTCGCGCTGCAAAACTCGAACGCACCAAGACCATGTGATCTGACCACGGCGCGCCTTGCAAGAAATGTCGCTCTTTAATATCAATCGCAATCCATTTGGCTTCATCAAATTCATTCGGGAAAATATGCATTTTGGGTTTGATGCCATCACCACGATGCGCCTGCAACCGTTTGTTATAGCGAATCTCACTTTGATCTAACAACCAATTGGACAGGTCTAAAATTTCCTGCGTAGAACGGTAATTTTGCTCTAATTTGAAAATTTGAGCATTGAGTACGCGCTCTGTGAAATGATGAATATTTTCAAAATCTGCACCACGGAAACCATAAATCGATTGTGCATCATCGCCCACACAAAACAAACTGACCCGATCTTTTAAAGGCTCAAGCAAAGCCCATTGCAAAGGATTGGTGTCCTGCATTTCATCGACCAGAAGATGCTGACAAATTGACGCGACATAATCGACCAGACCTTCCGACTGCGCCAATGCCGATGCCACCACAGCCAAAATATCGTCATAATCGAGAAAGCCACGTGCACGTTTACGGCTTTCGTATTCCTGCATAATTTCAGCAATTTGATCTTTTAATGCCAAATATTCAGGCTGTTGCTTTTCTAAAGCCACACTCAGTTTTTGACGGGTATTCCGCGCAAAAGAATACAAATCACATAATTCTTGAGGCTTGGGCAACTGACTTGGATTTTTCTTATCATCTTTTCCGCGAATGAGGCGAAACATCATCAACTGATCATCACGATCAATAATTGAAAACTGCTCTAAGCCAAAAGCTTTAGGAATACGTCGTAACAAGTACATACAAAAAGTATGAAAGGTCGAAGCACGTAAGCCTTTGGCTTGCTCGCCCAGTGCCAACTCCACCCGTGCGACAATTTCACTCGCCGCACGGCGGGTAAAGGTCAAAACTTGAATTTGATTGGCTGGAATACCCTGATCAATCAAGTACGCTGCACGTGCCACAATGGTTTTGGTTTTGCCACAGCCTGCGCCAGCCAAGACCAGACTATGTTGATGTGCTGTCGTGGCTGCTTGTTTTTGCTGGGGATTCAATTCATCAATTAGGCTGGCTAAACTCATAGTGACTCATCGTAGTGGGTGGATGAATAGTTTAACAGATCGGTTTAGGAATAAACCCATGAATATAAATGGCTCAATTCATACTCAAGTCATGCTCAAGCACATACTTTTACACAGGTTATATTGTGGAGATGTGGATAAGTGCATGCTTATCCACATTATTTCCAACCCAATTCTATGGCAGTAATTTCGTTAATACGCGTCTGCTGTAACGATTCAGGCATCTTACTTTTGCTTTGCGAAAGTGGCACATAACCCGCCATCAGTTCAGCCTGTCGTTGTGGGTACAATGGTTGCTGATTTGGGTCTGCATAACCAATAGGATAAATCGGTTGACCTGTGCTCAAATCATATTTATCTGTGGCACCAAAGGTATGCAGTAATTCATGCACCATCACCATGGTATTGCGCTCACTGTGTGCAGCAGAAGCAAATAAATTCACCGAGCCAATTTTACCTTTTTGTAAAGCGGTGGAATGTTTCAAAATTTGAGTTTGACTCGGATCATAATAATTCAGGTACAGCGTCACGGTTGCCGTACCATCACTGCTTTGTCGTTGCTGCCAAGCGTAAAAACGGAACTTTAAACTCCAAAGTACAGTATTAAGTAGTGATGCCTGCTCAGGCACTTTTGGTGGCAACTCCTTTAATTCTCGCCCCTGTTTGAAATAAAGCGCAATGGGTTGCCCACGATACTGCAAAGAAGCTTGTTTTAGATAGTCTTGAGCAGAATTTAAATTATTGATATTTAACGTATTGATATAGTTTTGGGTATTTGATCGTCCATCGGCATTGATTGGATGTAACAATACGATGATGGGCTTATTCCAGTCTTGGTTCTGATCACGCCAAGCATTGACTGCGACGACCAGCAAAACCAGCAATAAGCATAAAATTCGGATTTTTTTCCACATACTTTAAATATCTTTAGGCAATCACTTTACCGAGTTTAATCTTATTATCTTTAAACTCGACCCCCACATCGGATTAAGATTCACAAAACCTCTCTGTTTTTTATTTTTCACATTTCAAATTATATGATTTAAAAAAATGCTGACCGAAGCCAGCATTTTGTAATTTGGATAATTAAGCCTCAACCCATTTACCATCTTGGTAAACCAATGACCATTTGGTTTGTTTGCCTTCAGGCGTTTCCGAACCAATATATTGCGCTTGATTCTTACGGCTGAATTTCACCAATGTTGGATTACCCTCTGGGTCTGCATCGGGTGCTTGCAAAATAAATTGATATTTTGGATCAAGCTGTTCTGCAACAGTACGCAATTCCGCGACTTTCGGCGCACGGGTTTCACGTACTTTCGGGAACTTACTGGCTGCCAAAAACAAGCCTGCTGCACCATCACGCAACACAAAGAAATCATCGTGTTTGGTTGAGCGTAAATGTTCCATTTTAATTGGATCAACACGCGGTGGCGCAGGCTGACCATTCTTGAGTACTTTACGTGTGTTTTCACAACTGGTGCAGGCAAAATAAGGGCCAAAGCGACCTGTTTTCAACTGCATTTCGCCATCACACTTGTCGCACGGAATGGTTGGGCCATCATAGCCTTTAATTTTGAACTCGCCTTCTTCTAGCTCGAAACCTGCACAGTCTGGGTTATTCCCGCAAATATGCAGTTTACGACCGCCATCAATTACATAACTGTCCATGGCTGTTTCACAAATTGGACAGCGCTTTTTAGACATCAAATCTGCGGTTTCAGCGGCATCATCATCGGATAAGGCGGCAAGTGATTCTACAGGTGTCAGGTTCAGCGTTCCCTTACAACGCTCTTTTGGCGGCAAGTTATAGCCTGAGCAGCCTAAGAATACGCCTGTCGTACCTGTACGAATCTGCATTGGTCGTGAGCATTCTTTACAATGTACTGCATCGACCTCTACAGGCAAGTTACGGCGCATGCCTTGTTCGCCCTGTGCATTGGTTAAACGCTGTTTGAAATCGCCATAAAAACTGTTAAGCAAATCTTTCCAGTTACGTTCACCATCTGCAACTTTATCCAGCTGACCTTCCAAGTCTGCTGTAAAATCGTAGTTCATCAGGTTATTAAAACTTTCATCCAGACGATCTGTAACAATCTCACCCATTTTTTCGGCAAACAGACGACGGTTTTCCAGTTTGACATAACCACGGTCTTGAATAGTTGAAATAATCGCAGCATAGGTCGATGGACGTCCAATACCTTTTTTCTCAAGCTCTTTCACCAAAGAGGCTTCGGTAAAACGCGCAGGCGGTTTGGTAAAGTGTTGTGATGGATCAAGCTTCTCTAATTTAAGAATTTCACCGACTTTAACTGCAGGCAGTAACACATCATCATCCGATTTGTTTTGCCCACGCACTTTGGTAAAGCCATCAAAAACTAGCGTACGACCTTTGGCTTTTAACTCGACACCATTGGCATCAACCAAAATGGTCGATGATAAATATTCGGCTGGTGTCATTTGGCAAGCGACGAACTGACGCCAAATCAGATCATATAAACGCTGTGCATCGCGCTCTACACCCACCAAACTGTCGCCTTTAAGCGCAACATTAGATGGACGAATCGCTTCGTGCGCTTCTTGTGCGCCTGCTTTATTGCCATAACGATTTGGTTTAGCAGGCAGATATTTTTGACCAAACTCCGCTTCAATATGCGTACGCACCATATTGACCGCGTCATCACTCAGGAAGGTCGAGTCTGTACGCATATAGGTGATAAAACCTGCCTCATACAAACGCTGTGCTAGCATCATGGTTTTCTTGACTGAAAAACCAAGACGGGTACTCGCAGCCTGTTGCAGCGTTGACGTGATATACGGCGCACTTGGGTTGACTTTGGTCGGCTTATCTTCACGTGCAGATACGGTGTATTGCGCATCTTTAATCAAGTTCAGTAAAGCATCGGTTTCAGCTTTGTTGCGTAACTTGAGGGTTTTACCCGCTTGCTTAACCGCTTCTAGACGAATGTCATCTTTTTCAGATTTAGTATCTGCAAAGACTTGCCAATATTCTTCGGGTACAAAGGCGCGAATTTCACGCTCGCGCTCCACAACCAGCTTCACCGCAACTGACTGCACTCGTCCTGCCGATAAACCACGGGCAATTTTTTCCCAGAGCAGTGGCGAAATCATAAAACCCACCACGCGATCTAAGAAACGACGTGCCTGTTGGGCATTGACTTTGTTGGTATCTAAACGCGCAGGATGCTTAAAGGCTTCTTGAATCGCATTTTTGGTAATTTCGTTAAACACGACACGTTGATAACGTGAGTCATCTCCACCAATGACTTCTTTTAAGTGCCACGCAATCGCTTCCCCTTCACGGTCCAAGTCCGTTGCGAGATAGACTTCATCGACCTGCGATGCCAGTTTTTTTAATTCAGCGACTACATTTTCTTTGCCTGGCAGCACTTCATAGTGTGCTTTCCAGTCATGTTCAGGATCAACCCCCATACGGTTGACTAATGCTTGTTGAGCTTTTTCAGCTTTCTGAGCCTCGGTCAGTTTGGTTCGGGTGGTGGTTTTCTTTTCTGTGGTTTTTGCGCCACCACTGGTTGGCAAATCACGCACGTGACCGACCGAAGACTTCACAATGTAGTCCGAACCAAGATATTTATTGATTGTTTTCGCTTTTGCAGGCGACTCCACAATCACTAAGGCACGTTTGTGACCAGCTTCAGATTTGGCTGCAGTGCTTTTGGATGTGGACCGAGGAGCGTTCGCCATAAGTAACCGTATTTCCTATTTAATGGTTTAAAAATTAACGTTCAGCCAAGCTATGTAAAAAGGCTTTCATCTCATCTAATTGAGTTGCGCGAAGATCGGCTTCTTCATCCCAATAGATTCCTACACAGTTTGCCTGCATATCAATAGCATAAATGCCCTTTAATGCAATGGGTAAGCCTTGGAATTTCTCATCGCCATGCAACAGTTCTAGCTTTTGGTCTGTCACTAAAGCACGCATTAACGGTAAACGTGCATCGGCAATGAGTACACTGTAATACGCCACCATACTGGCACGTGATTCCGTGGCTTTCGGGATTTTTGTCCAGTCAGGCGCAACCACCAAACGAGGGTGTAGTCCCATTTTTCGGGCTTTTTCACGCATCAATCCTAAAGCTTTTTCTCTTGGGCTGACACGCAGACCAAAAATAGAGCCCATCACAAATATAATGATGGCAACGGCAACCCAAATTCCAGTATTTTCCATAGTACAACCTTTCTATTCTTATATTAGAGTTGCATAAGCACAATATAAAACGCAAGATTAAAATAAGCTGTGATTTATTTATTTCAAGTGTTTTAGTCTATCTGCCTACAAACAGCTTAAAATCGTCTTACGTGAAAAGGCATCATTTTCAAAACTTTAAATGGTTGATAAATGATGACTTAAATCAGTCGTATCGATAAAAAACTATCTTGCAGATGGGTTTTAAATCGACTCATGCCATTAATCGAAAAATTCTAAAACTTAGCTTAAAAACATCTCATGACTATATAGCACTTCATGTCCATTCCAATAAATATAGCCTTTTTCAATCAGTTCTTTGAGCAATAAACGAATATCAGATTTTGGAAATAACCGTTCCAGCAAATCACGCAATTCATAAATATCTTTTGGTTTTTCACCTTTTAGCTCACGTAACTTTTTGGCAACTTCCCATTGCACAGGGTCAATTTGGCTAAAGTTTTTAAATAAACTGTGCTGAGGATGTGGCTCTACGGCTTCAGTTTGCGCCACGATTGTAGAAGTGACTGTCGCCTCTTGCGTAGATTCTTCCACGACATCTAAGTCAAGTTGTACCCACTGCTTCAGTACTTTTTTACGAAAGCTAATTTGCTCATCCACTCGCTTTACAATTTTCAGGTTCATCAACATGCCAACCACATGCTGCACTTTGTCTGCCTCAAGTTGCAAAATATTGGCAATCGAGTTTTTTAAAGCCTCTACGTTGGTTGGCTTGCCTGACATTTTTGCCAACGCATCACAATACTTTTTTACCAACAGCAATTCAGGTTTGTTGCGAATTGCCATTGGGCTTGGTAAACGATTTTTGCTTTTCCCAGACTGCGTTTCAGGCTGAATATGAATCAGGTGACAGGCAATTTCAGATGCTTGCAACATTTCCATTAAAATCTGAATACTATCAGCCGCAGAAATCACTTCAACTTGTGTTTCTGGCTCTAGCAGTGCCATCAGTTGCCCCACCACCACCGCATATTCAAACTCTTTAAACTCTGCGCGCGGGCTGTCTAAAATCATAAGCTGACCGGTACTGATCCAGCCAGCCAACTCAGTTAAATCCTGCAAGTTATATTCAAATTTTCCTGCACAATTAAACAGATACACACTCGGATGATGCTCAATAATTTCTCGCAACAAAGTCGCGGTAGGCTGGTTGTTTTCAAGGTCAAGTAACACAACTTTAAAGGACACAATAGGGTTTAAAAGATTCAGGCACAGCAGCCGAGCATTACAGCGGGAAGTACAGCAAAGGTCAAATTAAAATCAGCACGGAAACCAATACCGTTGATTAAGTACGATTGATTAATAGTGTGGTGGGCGATTGGTCATCGGGTCAAATGGTGCAATCCCATCCGACAAATCTGCCGACTCTACCCGCTGATATAACAACTGCATTTGTTTCTTTAAATCAGCAATTTCCAGACTTTGATGAACCACTTGTTCATTCAATTGCTCAACTAAATCGTCCAAAAATGCAATTCGCACTTGCAAATCTTCAATGGGTGCGGAAAATGACGCCTGATCATCACTTTGTTTAGTCATTTCAAATCCTCATTTGAGATTTTTTAGGAAACACTATGGCCTATATTACTTTAAGGGATGTCCAACTCGCATTTGGTGGACCTGCCTTGCTCGACGGCGCGAATTTTAACCTAGAACGTGGCGAACGAGTGTGTTTGATTGGCCGTAATGGAGAAGGTAAGTCTACTCTACTTAAACTGATTGAAGGAAGTTTACTGCCCGATGCAGGTGAAGTGTCTATTCAAAATGGCATCACCATTGCCATGTTGGCGCAAGATGTGCCCATGGATTCAGGCAAAGTCGCTGATATTGTGGCCGATGGTGCAGGTGAAGCTGCTGCAGTATTAAAAGCCTATCACGAAGCCAGCGATGCCTGTGTATTGGGCGATATGGATGCCTGTGACCGTATGGGGAACCTGCAACACAAGCTAGATCAGCTAGATGGCTGGGCACTGGAAAATAAGGTCAATGCCATTTTAAGCAAAATGGGACTTGACCCAAATGCCGACTTAGCCGATTTATCCGGGGGACGTAAACGTCGTGTATTGTTGGCACGTGCCCTGCTCACCCAACCTGACGTATTGTTGCTAGATGAGCCGACCAACCACTTAGATGTGGAAAGTATTGAATGGCTAGAAAAATTTTTACTCGATCAAAATAATTTAACTCTACTGTTTATTTCGCATGACCGTGCTTTTGTCGATAGTATCGCCACCCGCATTGTCGAGTTAGATCGTGGTGTATTACGCAGCTACGAAGGCAACTATTCGCGTTATTTAGATTTAAAAGCGCAGCAACTTGAAGCTGAAGAAAAACAAAATGCGCTGTTTGATAAAAAACTGGCCGAAGAAGAAGCATGGATTCGTCAAGGCATTAAAGCACGTCGTACCCGCAACGAAGGACGTGTGCGTGCTTTAAAAGCCTTACGTGAAGAATCCAAAGCACGTCGCTTCCAACAAGGCAAAGTCAATATGGCAGCGCAGGAAGCCAATCGCTCAGGTAAACTGGTCTTTGATATTGAACATTTACAAGTGGCCTTTGGCAATCAAGCTCCAATTATCAAAGACTTTTCAACATTGGTATTACGTGGCGACCGTATTGGTTTAGTTGGTGATAACGGTGTCGGTAAAACCACTCTGATTAAAGCCATTTTAGGTGAAATTGAGCATGGCGGCTCTGTCAAAACAGGCACACAACTGGAAATTGCCTATTTTGACCAATTGCGTAACGTCTTGGATTTGGAAAAGTCGGTCAAAGATAACGTGTCTGAAGGTTCAGATTTTGTTGATGTGAACGGACAACGTCGTCATATCTATAGTTATTTACAAGACTTTTTATTCTCACCAGAACGTGCGCGCACGCCTGTTAAAGCCTTGTCTGGCGGTGAACGCAACCGTATTTTACTGGCAAAATTATTACTCAAACCATCTAACCTGATAGTGATGGATGAGCCGACCAACGACTTGGATATGGTCACTTTAGAATTGCTTGAGGAAATGCTCAGCGACTATAAAGGCACCTTATTGCTGATTTCACACGACCGTGCCTTTATGGACAACGTGGTGACTTCAACTTGGGTATTTGATGGCAAAGGCAATATTGATGAATATATTGGCGGCTATCAGGACTATTTGCAGCAACGCCCAGACCAAACTGTGGTTGATCAAAAAAGTGATGTTAAAAAAGCCGTTGCCAAAGCCGAAGCGGCTGCAGCAGCACCAACGGCTAAAAAAGTAAAATTGAGCTACAAAGATCAACGTGCTTTAGAGCAGTTGCCAGGTGAAATTGAAGCACTGGAACAGGAACAAACCGAATTGGCTGAAAAACTGGCGGATGGTTCTTGGTTTGTAACAGATGCCAATGCAGCCACCAAAGCCTCACAGCGTTTGGCTGAAATTGATGAAGAACTGCTGGAAAAACTGGAGCGTTGGGACGAACTGGAAAACTTGGCGAATGGTAACTAGGGTCTATTGACACTTCGTCTACGCTTGTCCTGAAAGACTTCGCAAAACCGTTTTAAGCATCTTTCCCATTGGACGGATGCTTTTAAATTTTAAAATCGGTTCGTGCTAAACTGCAACGATACAACACTTTACACGGTCATTATGAGTCAACACACTGAATATCAACCAGGCGAATTTCAATGGTCTTTCCTGTTGCCAAAATATTGGGGCATCTGGATTGGCATTGTCTGCCTGATGATTTTAGCCATTTTGCCGTGGGCGATTCAGTATCGTTTGGCGCAGCTTTTAGGCAATCTTGCCTTTAACAGCATGAAGTCACGTCGCGTAACTACGTTACGCAATTTGGAAGTGTGTTTTCCTGAATGGAGCGAGGCTGAAGTACATGAAAATGCTCGCCAAGTCTTTGTTGATCAAATGCTGGGCGTATTTGAAACCTTAAATGCGTGGTACTGTCCACAGTGGTTTAAAGGACGTACTCAGGTTGAAGGTTTAGAACATATTCAGCAAGCCCAAGCAGATGGTCGCGGGGTTTTATTGTTAGGTACACATTCTACTCTGCTAGATGCAGGCGGCTATGTCTGTGCGCAATATTTTGACCCCGATGTGGTCTATCGTCCACAAAACAATCCATTACTGGACATGCTGATTTACCGTTGTCGCGCCACCATTTACGGTCATCAAATTGACCACGATGACATGCGTGGTTTAATCCGTCACTTAAAAAATGGTCGTGCCATTTGGTATAGCCCAGATCAGGACTTTGGTTTAAAACAAGGTGTTATGGCACCGTTTTTTGGCGTACCTGCAGCGACAGTTACAGCGCATCGTCGTTTACTTAAAATGACCAAAGCCGCAGCAATTCCGTTATATTTTTACCGTACAGGCAAGCTTTCCAACCCTCAATATAAAGTCTTGATTGAACCTGAACTGCTGGATTTCCCAAGCGCAGATGAAGTTGCAGATGCAACGCGCACCAATTTCATTATTGAGCAGCAATTACGGATCGCTCCTACCCAATATATGTGGTTTCATCGTCGGTTTAAGAGCCGCCCCGAAGGTTATGACAGTATTTACTAATCTGTACGGCAGAAGGAAAGATTCATGAAAGTCATGCAGTTATTACCCGAATTAAACAGTGGCGGTGTAGAACGCGGTACGCTCGAAATCGCCCGAGCCTTGGTCGCTCAAGGACATACGTCATTGGTGGTGTCGAATGGCGGACGGATGGTTAACCAACTCGAAGCTGAAGGTTCCACTCATTTAAAGTTAGCCATCCACAAAAAATCATTATCAAGCTTGTGGCAAATCCGTCCTTTACGCCAACTGATTATGCAACATCAACCTGATATTGTGCATGTACGTTCCCGCGTACCTGCATGGCTAACTCATTTTTCCCTAAAAGGTATTCCAGCCGAAAAACGTCCACACTTAATTTCAACTGTACATGGTTTTTATTCAGTTAACCGTTACAGCCAAATTATGACCCAAGCGGAAAAAGTGATCGCAGTTTCTGACAGTGTAGTCAAATACATTCGTGATCATTATCAAAACTGTCCACCTGAAGATATTGTCCGTATTTATCGTGGAATTGACCCTGCTGCATTTCCGCACGGGTATCAACCTTCGGCACAATGGATGCAACAAACCTATCAAGATTTCCCCGAACTTGAACATAAGTTTTTAATTTGTTTGCCGGGACGTATCACCCGCTTAAAAGGTCATGAAACATTGATTGATCTAATTGCGAAATTAAAAACCCAGTATCCACAGATTCATGCTGTTGTTGTAGGCGGTGCAGATGTTAAAAAAGCAGCTTATTTACAGGAACTGGAACGCAATATTCGGGATAAACATCTGACCGAAGCGATAACCTTTGTTGGACACCGTTCTGACATTCGCGAGTGGCTTGCGTTTAGCGATATTGTACTTTCACTTTCCAATCAGGCGGAAACCTTTGGACGCACTGCACTTGAGGCTTTATCTGTAGGAACACCTGTGATTGGCTGGAACCGTGGTGGTGTGGCTGAAATTTTGTCACAACTGTATCCGCAAGGGCTCATCGCAGCAGATGACCAAGTGGCTTTATTCAATGCAGTGCAATTGCATCTGGAAATACCGCAAAGTGTCACCCCTGTTGAATTGTTCAGCTTGGCAGATATGTGTCATCAAACCTTAGATTTATATCAGCAAGTTTTGCAGTCAAAACACACCTAAAGCCTTAAAACTGAATCGAGCTGATTGAAATTTAATTTGTTTAAAACAATGAGAATGAAAAAATAAGCCCTAAAAAATCATCGCCCGAGTTCTACATCCTGTAAAACTCGGGCTCATGAGGTTGTGCTTTCAAAACTTATTGTTATTTTATTGTATGGCGTTCCTTACCTACATCATATCCTTGATGTTTATCCGTCAGCGTCGTCTTCCTTAATGGGATATTCCGTTCCCGAGTCCTTGTGCTGATGAATTAATCTTAACCAGATCAGTCAGAATAAACCATGCGTCATGTGCCTAAATCCGTGTAAGCCATTTCGTACACTTTTCGTTTAATTTCTAAACCGATTTATCCTGTGCTTTATACGGTTGTGCAATTTCATCGGTCACCAGTTTTTCTTCTCGCTCTGCTTTTTCAATCCCCTCCTGAATCGCCTGTTGAGCTTCTTGCTCATCGGCATCGGTTTGAGGTAATTCATCTTGAATTCGATCAAACACCCGTCCAGTTTGTAATACCGCATACACAGGAAAATGGTCTGAACCGATATGCGATAAACGCTGCATATCCACCAATGCAAAATCAGTACTATGAAAAACGTGGTCTAATGACCAACGCAATAAAGGATAATCGGCATGAAAGGTATTGATATAGTGCCGTCCAACGCGCGGGTCGAGCAAACCACTGATCCGCTGAAACAAGCGTGTAGTCCGCGACCATGCCACATCGTTTAAATCCCCCATCACGATACAACTTTCATCTAGATCTTTGATTTGATCGCCTACAATCAACAATTCGGCATCTCTTAAAACTGAATCTTTGGCTTCAGTCGGACTCGGAGGTTTGGGATGCAAACAATACAACTGTACTGGTTGCCCCGAAGGCAAAATCACACTGGTATGAATAGATGGAATTTCATCACTCAGAATAAATTTGATCTCACTGTTTTGTAACGGCAAACGGCTATATAAATGCATGCCATATAAATTATCTAAAGGCACAGCGACCCGATAAGGATAGTCGACTTCAATCACAGACAAGGCTTGCTGCCATGCCAAGTCAGATTCTAAGGTCAACACTAAATCTGGTTTTAAAGCTTGAATATGTTCAATCAACAGATGATATTTCTGATTCGGTGTCAGAACATTGGACACGATTAATGAAATTTGTTTTTCAGGATTTAGCTGTTCTGGACGAACTTGTTTGACCTGTTTTTTCCACAGCAAGGTGTAGGGCAAGACCATTTTGAGCTGATAAGCCAAAGCCGCAATCAGTCCAATTAAAATCACTTGGCTAGACACATCCCACGTCTGCTCCCAAATCAGTAGCAAAACAAAGGCAATGATGCCTAAAACCAAGATCTGTAAACGTGGAAAATCTGCGCCCCGAATCCACCATTCATCACGTGGAATCAGTGACCAAAAACTTAACCAAATGACTAATATTGCAAGCCCTTTTACCCAAATCATCTTGCTTTACTCTTTTGTATTTTTTGTCGTTTTTACATGAAAACCAAAGTTATCAATTTTGTATGTAACACAAACAAGAGATTTCACTCAATAATACTCATGTTTTGTTCATGTAATGCTTGCAGTTGCGTCCCCTTTTGATAGACTTATATTCCTTTATTGTTTTTTAACGCACCGAGGCAAAGTGACATGAAAGTAGGTCTGGTCGGTTGGCGCGGGATGGTGGGTTCCGTCCTTATGCAACGTATGGTTGAAGAAAATGATTTTGCTCATTTTGAGCCATTCTATTTCTCTACCAGTAATGCTGGCGGTGAAGCACCAGCGTTTGGTGGTAAGACTGCCCCAGCACTTATGGATGCAACAGATATTGAAAGTCTGAAGCAAATGGATGTCATTATTACCTGTCAAGGTGGTGATTACACTTCCGCCGTTTTCCCGAAGCTTAAAGCTGAAGAATGGAATGGTTACTGGATTGATGCTGCATCTACCCTACGTATGGATGATGAAGCGATTATCGTACTTGATCCAGTCAACATGAATGTCATTAAAGATGGCTTGGTGAATGGCACCAAAACATTTGTGGGCGGTAACTGTACTGTTTCACTCATGTTGATGGGCTTGGGTTCATTATTCCAAAACAATTTGGTGGAATGGGCAACCTCAATGACCTATCAAGCAGCTTCTGGTGCAGGTGCGCAAAACATGCGTGAGCTGATCACAGGCATGGGCTACTTGTATAACAACACCAAAGACTTGTTGGATGACCCACGTTCACCAATTTTAGACATCGACTCTAAAATTGCCGAATTACAACGTGGCGAAGGTTTCCCATCGGCAAACTTTGGTGTGCCTTTAGCGGGTTCTCTCATTCCATATATCGACAAACAGCTTGAAAGCGGTCAGTCAAAAGAAGAATGGAAAGGTCAGGTTGAAACCAACAAAATTTTAGGCAATCAGCAGATTGTTCCTATTGATGGTCACTGTGTACGTATTGGTGCAATGCGTTGTCACTCTCAGGCAATCACATTGAAGCTGAAAAAAGACGTTCCATTGAACGAAATTGAAGATATGATTCGTCAATCAAGCCAATGGGCAAAAGTGGTACCAAATACACGCGAAGCATCAATGACCGATCTTACCCCAGTTGCAGTTACAGGGACTTTAACAGTACCTGTTGGTCGTTTACGCAAAATGAACATGGGTAAAGAGTACCTTGGTGCATTCACTGTAGGTGACCAATTACTTTGGGGTGCAGCAGAGCCATTACGTCGCATGTTACGCATCTTAATTGATTACAAAAATGCTTAAGCCTCGTCTTGAGCACTGAATCATTTTGGATTCTGTGATCAAACTCAACAAGCCAGTCAAATTTGACTGGCTTTTTTATGTAATCAACGTGTTAATATTTTACAATCGACATACAACTCGCTACTCTATCCTTTTCGCCTTGCGATAAATGACCGAGCTAACAATTAAGATGACTGTATATAACAAATTAAAGATCGCCATTTTATCTATTTTGGCTTCACAGCAAATGTATGCAATGAATGTTGACCCGATTCAAATTCAGTCAACAACTGGGGAATTGCTCTATGCCGAAATCAACTTTCGTCAATCGAATGTGAATGAAGCGATTGATGTCAGTTTAGCTACGGCAGAAGATCTGATGTCGATTGGTGCGAGTCACCGTCCGCCTGGTCATCTTAACTTTTTTACACGTCGTAACAGCAATGGTACAGGGGTTATCACCATTACCTCATCTCGACCGTTAACCGAGTCTGAGTTGAATATTGTGGTCAAAATTAAAGAAGGCAATGCAACCCGCCTGCAACATATTCGCACCCCATTAAAACGCAGTGCACCTGCGCCATTGGCCGCTATGCAACGTAGCAATGAACAAGCTTTAATGCCTGTTATGATTGTCAATGAGCAAGATATTGCTTTAAATTTACCTGTAAGTACGGCCTATCAGGTTGAAACACCCAAAGCAATTGAACAACAGGCTTTTGAAGCACCGCTAACCATTAAACGCAATACACCGCCTGCGTTAAACCATCAAGCAGTAACAGTGATTCAAACTGCGCCAAGCCGTAGCGCAGCGAGTGAAAATACGACTGTTGCTGCTCCAAAAGCAGCGCCAGCAAAAACAAATAACAACCCAACACCGACAGCATCTACAGCGACTACGTCAGTCACTGCACAACAATCGGCTGATCCATTGGTACAAAAATTTGCTGAACAGCAACGCACGAAGCAACTGGCACAAACTCAGCCTGCTGCTGCCGTGAAAAAGCCTGCACAAACAGCGGCTGCACAGGCTAAACCAAGCCCTGCCACAGCCATGCCTGCAGTCAATACCCAACACGTGGTGCAATCGAATGAATCATTATGGGCCATTGCCTCACGCATTGCGGGCGAAAACAATCGCCCTGTTGCCGAAGTGATGCAACAAATTAAAGCCAATAATGAGCATGCTTTTATTCAAGGCGATGCCAATCGTTTACGTCGTGGTGCGACCTTAAATTTACATGCACAAGCTAACTCTAAAACAGAGAAAAAAGCCGCAATTCCAAAACCAGAAACGGCCAGTACACCACAATCAGGCAAAGCCAAATATCGTTTAAATCAAGCAGAAATGAGCCTCGTGGCAGAGAATCAACAGGACTCCACCCACGGTTCTGCCAAGAAGAACACACAATCCACACAAACTTCGGGTGACTTGTCATTAAAAGTTATGACATCCCGTGAGAAAACCGTTAAATTACAGAGAAACGTAACAGAATTAGAATTGGCATTACGTCAGAAGGATCACAGAATTCAATTACTCAACGCGCGCCTTGCTGAACTGCAACAACAATTGCAAAAACAACAAGCCGCAAATAAGCCAAAACACTAAATGTTACACACAATGATTTTTTTGGGATAAGGTCAAACAGGGACCACATCCTCAAGGGGTATAAACATGCTGATTTATGTGATTCCGTTTATTTTATTACTGGTGATCGCAATTTTCTTGAAAAAGCGTGAAGCAAGTAAAGAAGCCGAACCAAGCAACAAGAAAACAGCAGCGCCAGCCAAAACCAGTGCCAAGAAAACCACAACTACCAAAAAAGTTGCCCAGAAATCGGTGGTGGTTGAAGAGGTTGTTCCAACACCACAACACTCTACCCCTGTTCCTGTAAAAATCCAAACCAACATTGAAAACCTGATCAAAGAACGTAATTTCTTTGCTGCAGAAGCACAAATTAACCAAGCATTAAAACGTGATAACTCATTGCATGGTTTGTATTTGTTATTGCTTGATATTCATTTACAACAAAAAGATGAATTTGCAATTGATCAATTGCTGAATCATTTACGTTCTTTAGAGCTTGACGATATTCTGTCACAAGCTGAAGCGAAAAAAGCCAGTCATGCACATGAAGATATTGCTGAAAAATCAGCAAATGAAGCGCTGACAGCAGCTCCAAGCAGCTTAGATTTTACTGCACCTGTGAGTACGCCAAATCAAACGGCTTCTTTTGACCAGTTACAGCACGAACTGACCTCAAATAAAACTGCAGAACCTGAAGCAGCTTTAGAATTTGACACCTCATCGTTAAATTTCAGCCCTGCAGCTACACCTGTTGTAGAAAAAGCAGCCGAACCTGAAGTCAAAGCAGAACCTGCTGCACTGGATTTTAATTTCTCACTCGATTCCACAGCAGCAGAAGCAAAAACTGAAGCGCCTGCAATTACAGCTGAACCAAGTGTAAGCCCTGCAGAGGAAGTTAAACCGCTCGACTTCACGTTTGATTTAACACCAAGTCCAGCTGAAACAACAGCCCCAGAATCAACAGTCAATGAAGCTTCTTCAGTCAAAGCCCCAAGTCTAGACTTCAATTTTTCTACACCAGAAAGCGCATCTGCGGTTGAAGCAAAAGCTGAACCTGCAACGCCTGATTTTAATTTCACATTTGACAGTGCGCCTGCTGAGGAAACCAACCTTCAGCCTGCAATTGAACCTGAAGTCATTGCTGCACCAAGTATTGCACTTGAACCTGCTGCAACCGTTGTCAGCACAGATGTTGATCTAAATGATCCATTGGTGAAATCATTCCCAGACTTATCTCAAGTAGATGAAATTCAGTTGAATTTAGACTTGGCGAGCCAATATGTGGAATTGGGCGCTTATGATGCTGCGAAAGCTTTACTTAGCGAACAAGGCGCAAATTATTCTGCTGAACAACGCCAACGTGCCGATCAGTTACTGAATCAAATCGCTTCTTAATTCAAATCAGATTAAGATAAAGCAGTCATTCTTGGCTGCTTTTTTTATGATGAAAAAAATTGCGTTAATCTATATGGGCGGCACTTTTGGCTGTGTCGGTGAACCACTAAGCCCAATGCCTGCGGAGCAATTTCTGCCACGCTTGGCACAGGTCTTACCCCTAAATTTAGAGATTGAATGCTTTGTTGCCCCTGTCATTAAAGACAGTAGTGCCTGCACAGCCGCAGACTGGTTACAGCTCATTCAATATATTCAAAAATTACAACACGATGATTTTCAACATTTCGTTATTTTACATGGCACCGACACCCTCAGCTATGCCAGCGCAGTCTTGGCACGTTTTTTAGCGCAAAGTACCCATGTCATTCTCACGGGTAGCCAATATCCCTTACTCAATGCACAAGGCACAGATACCCGTGAATTTAGTGATGCCTTGGACAACCTAAATTTTGCTTTACAACAGATTCATCAAGTGACTCAGGGAGTATATCTGGCCTTCCATCAGCAACTGATTCATGCCGCAACGGCACTGAAACAACACACCACCGAGTTAAATGCATTTACAGGTCAGTCTGCTTTGGTTTACACGGAGAACAAATCGCAGAATGAGCCAGCATTCAACATTAGCACTCAACATATTGAAAAAGCCCAGCACTTTAACTGCCTGAACTGGATGTTACAGCCAATTGCCATTTCCGCTTTGGTCGATAATTTAAAAGCCTTACAGCAACAGCCACCACACTGCCTCATTTTACAGAGTTATGGTACAGGCAATATGGCCGTCAATGCCGAAGTGATTGAGTTAATTCAGGCCTTACAAGCTCAACAATGTGCCGTGATTCTCACCACCCAAGTCACTTTTGGTGGCATGCAACAACGCTATGCGATCAGCCAGTGGTTACAGGACAGTAAAATTTTAATCAGTGATTGCCAAAGTCACGCAGATCTTTATGCCAAAGCCTTAAAAATGTATTTACAATACGACAGCCTTGCACAGTGGTATGCGCATTGGCAGTCTTCAGTGTGATTTGAGGTGATTATGCAGCGTTTTGCAATCGGAATTGAGTTTTGTGGCATTCGGTATCGGGGTTGGCAAACCCAGCAAGCAGGCGTACCTAGTGTGCAGGAAACCATTGAAAAAGTTCTGAGCAAAATTGCCGATGAACCCATTATTTTACATGGTGCAGGACGTACCGATGCAGGCGTGCATGCAACCAATATGGTGGCACATTTTGATACGCATGCCATTCGCCCTGAACGCGGTTGGTTGATGGGTGCCAACAGCCAACTACCCAAAGACATTGCAATTCAATGGATTAAAACGATGGATATGGACTTCCATGCTCGTTTTAAGGCTCAGGCACGGCGTTATCGCTATGTCGTGTATAACAATCCACAACGCCCTGCCTTGCTGCACAAACAAGTCACTCACGCTTATTATCCCTTAGATGTCGATAAAATGATTGCGGCTGCGCAGAAATTTGAAGGGACACATAATTTTGAAAGCTTTCGTGCCGCAGCGTGTCAGTCCAATCAGCCTGTCCGTCATGTCAGCCATTGCCGCTTAATTCGTCACGGCAATTATTTAGTGTTAGATATTCAAGCCGATGGTTTTTTGCATCACATGGTTCGCAATATCATGGGTTGTCTATTGGAGATCGGGCAAGGTTTGTATGACATTGCACATATTGACCAAATTTTTGCAGCTCAAGACCGTAAAGCAGCAGGAATTACTGCCCCGCCAGATGGCTTGTATTTTATTCAGGCACATTATCCTGAACAGTATGATTTACCGAAAGTTCCTTTAGGGCCACATTGGTTAAACATGCCGGAATAATTTAATCCCTCCCTACCTCCCTTTTCCAAAGAGAGGAGCTCCATTTCGAGGCGTTAAAAACGAAAGTCCCCCCCTTTGAAAAAGGGGGATTTAGGGAGGATTCTGTTTAGGAAAGGTTTTAAATTTTCAAACTTAACGCTGTTTACGTTTTCTATATTCCACTGGAGTTTCATTGGTCCAGCGTTTAAAAGCACGATAAAAAGTACTTGGCTCTGAAAAACCCGTTAAGTACACAATCCGCTCCACGCTTTCATTGGTATTCGATAATAATCGTTTAGCCAAACGACATCGATAATCGGACAGAATTTGCTGAAAACTGGTATTGGCTTCGCTCAATTGGGTACGCAAACGGCGTGGCGTGATATTCAATTGCGCCGCTACTGTTTCCAATGTCGTTTCACCGCTTTCTAAAGTTGAACCAATGGCACGGCGTACTTCACCAACCAAGTCATAACGCGCCAGCTCCTGCAGCTTTTCCAATGCCAACTGTTCGTGTAATTGCAATAACTCAGGTTCTGCCTGCCATAGTGGATAATCCAAAATACTCGGATCAAAATACAAACGCGTTTCTTTCTGCCCCAAACTCACAGGACATTCAAAGACCCGAAAATATTCATCATCTGCAGCGCCATCACTGAAGTTAAAGTCGATATAAATAGGCTGAAAACGACCTTCAGTAATAAATTTAAAGAAGCGTAAAACACCCGACATGGCACATTCAGAAAAATGACGATTGACGATATTTTCCGACCACGGCTGCACGCCATTGGTTAAATAGCAGCGTCCATCTTCCACCACCAATTTGGCATCAAAAGCATCACTAATCAGGCGTTGATAAGCCAAAGCGCGTTTTAGGCCTTCACCAAAGTTTTCTGAAGAAATAAACAAATGTTCAATCACCTGCCCGCGATAAAGTGGCAAATGTTCCCCCAGATGTAAACCAATATCAGGGTCTTTACTGACTTCCTCAGCCGCAACCCAAAACGCATATTGTGCATTTAAAGGCGTACGTTCATTGGCTTCGACCTGATTTAAGGCCACACCTGCTTTTGTTAAAATATCTTCGGTTGGCAACCCCGCACGACGAATCGCTTGGTAGCCTAAACGCAATACAACCGATGCATCAGTTAGCTGACCCACGCAAAAACCTTCCTTGTATGTACTTCATTTATACTTAAAAAGATTGAAATTAGATTAACTGCGATTGACCGAACTGACAACCTACCCAAGCCCATTTTTACAGAAAAAGTATAAACCGATGATTCGCTTATTTTACTAACAGATGCGCTGTGTATAGGGTAAAGCATCTTGTTTTTTTCAGAAAAATTGCCTATAATTTGCGCCTTTCCAATTTGATACTCAGGTAGGCTATGGCCAATAAAGAGGAACTCATCGAGTTCGAAGGCGTTGTCACCGAAACGCTTCCTAATACTATGTTTCGTGTACGTTTAGAAAACGGTCATGAAGTGATTGCTCACATTTCTGGTAAAATGCGTAAACACTATATTCGTATTTTAACAGGCGACAGTGTGAAAGTTGAAATGACACCTTACGACTTAACCAAGGGTCGCATCACTTACCGCGCACGCTAAGTTTTAGAGTAAGCTAAAGCCACTTTCGGAGTGGCTTTTTTACGTTCACTTAAAAAAATTCTGTTTAGCCTTTAATTCGTCCCCGCCGCTTATCGAATCACCACATTCTTTTCTTGCATTGCCTTCTACAATAAAGTTTTGAGCAAGGGAGAAAAAGCATGTTATTTCGATCCTGCGTTGCTTGTATAACAGGTCTTTTTGCGCTCAGTTTAGTGGCGTGTAGTAGTAATCCACCGCATTCCACTTTAAACCGCGATGCGTATTTACAGCAATTTATTGGTCAATCTAGCCAATATATCCTGACCCATTTGCAATTAAGCCAAATTGGCTATCAACAGCTTGGTACAGCTCAAGCTACCCCTCAATTGCTACATTACCGTATCATTCGTCCTGTACGTGTTCCGATCCCTATGGCGCAGCATCCCACTACAGGTATTGGTGCTGTTCCGTTAAATATCGGTATCCCGAGTCATGAAAGTTACGATGTTGCACTGACTTGTGATTTGTATTTTCGCCTACAGCAGGGTATTGCTACCGCAGTGTATGTTTCGGGACAACGCTGTTAAGTCTCCTAGCTAAAACACTCTGAAAGTACAAAACCAATAAAAAAACGCAGCCCGAAGACTGCGTTTAATGATTTGATTTTGAGCTGTAAGCGATAGGTTAAATCGCTTAAATTTTTAGTTGAGTGCCGTAACGACTGCTTGACCCATTTCAACAGTACCAACTTTATTCATGCCTTCAGACATAATATCGGCAGTACGTAAACCTTGATCTAATACATTGCCTACTGCATCTTCAATGGCTTTTGCTGCCGCTTCTTCGCGGAAGGTGTAACGTAACATCATTGCCACAGAAAGAATGGTTGCCAATGGGTTTGCCAAGTTTTGACCTGCGATATCTGGCGCTGAACCATGGCAAGGCTCATACATACCTTTGCCATTTTCGTCTAAAGATGCAGATGGCAACATACCAATAGAACCTGTCAACATCGCCGCTTCATCAGACAAGATGTCACCAAACAAGTTACCTGTCACCAATACGTCAAATTGTTTTGGCGCGCGTACCAATTGCATCGCTGCGTTATCGACATACATGTGCGACAAGTTGATTTCTGGGTACTGTTCTGCATGTAACTGAGTCACGGTTTGCTTCCACAATTCAGTCACTTCCAGTACGTTGGCTTTATCCACCGAACATACTTTACCGCCACGCAATTTCGCCATTTCAAACGCTACTTTTGCAATGCGTTTGATTTCTGACTCAGCATATACGTCGGTATTAAAACCTTGTTTTTCACCATTTTCTAATTCACGGATACCACGTGGCTGACCGAAATAGATACCACCTGTCAATTCACGCACGATTAAGATATCTAAGCCTGATACGATTTCAGGTTTTAAGCTTGAAGCATCTGCCAATTGTGGATACAAAATTGCAGGACGTAAGTTAGCAAATAAATTGAGTTCTGAACGCAATTTTAATAAGCCACGCTCTGGACGGATTGAACGCTCAATGTTGTCCCATTTTGGACCACCAACTGCACCCAATAAAATTGCATCGGCTTTTTTCGCTTGCTCAGATGTCACTGCTGGGTACGGTTCGCCATGTGCATCAATTGCAGAACCACCCAATAAACCTTGTTCCCAAGTCAAACCCAAATTGAATTTTTCATTGACACGTGTCAGCACTTGTTCAGCAGCTTTCACAATTTCTGGACCAATGCCGTCACCAGCTAAAATCAAAATATGTTTTGACATGAGAGTTTCCATTGTTCATGACAGTCAAAGACTGTGGGATTAAATTTTTTGTTCTACAAACTCACCCAAGCCATTTAAGACATTGTAGGGTTTGCAAAAACGTCGAATGGTTTTGTTGTTTTGCACCAAATCTACACATAAAGGATCTGGCGCAGACACATTTAATAAGCTGCCTTTAGTACGACTTCGATCACGATACATTCTAAAGGTATATTTTTGCTTGGCATTAAACTTATGAATTACATGCAGTTTTTCTGCACGATCTTTAGAAATGGGATAAAAGCGAATCACCAATTCATGTTGTTTAGGCGGTACAGATAAATACAAGGCATTGGATTTATTTAAGGATGATTCCTGTAAACGCACTAAACCCTCCTGAATGGCAGCACGTGTAACACGATGTTTTTCTGCATCGACAATTGTGACCGTATTTAAACGCTCAAACTCACATTCATCTGTACCCGCACAGTAAATCAATGCATTGGATTTGCTTTGTTCAGTTTCTTTCACCTGTTTAATGCGTGCTGTATTCCACGTTTGGCATGCGCTTAGCGTGGTGATACATAATCCAATGACAGCAAGCCGACCGAAAATTTTAGTCATTGTTCGCCCCTAACCTCACCTGTTAGATACAAAATATAAAAATTATTATGTGCCGATGTTAGCAAGAGTTAGGCAGCGATGCTATGACAAATTTCAGAGAATTTATGCCTGAATTTCGGCAAAAACCCACGGACGCGACTGCTTAGTTTTCTCTTCATAAGCACGAATGTCATCGGCTGCTTGTAATGTTAAACCAATATCATCTAAACCATTCAATAAACAGTGTTTACGGAATGGATCTACTTCAAATTTAAATGCCGTACCGCTTGGTGTGCGTACTTCTTGTGCGTCCAAGTCGATGGTTAATTGATAACCTTCAGTCGCCGCACATTCTTTAAATAATTGCTCAACCTGCTCTTCAGACAAGATCACAGGCAACATGCCGTTTTTAAAGCAGTTATTGAAGAAAATGTCGGCAAAACTTGGTGCAATAACGGTACGAAAACCATATTCATTCAATGCCCAAGGTGCGTGCTCACGGCTTGAACCACAACCAAAGTTGGCACGTGAAATTAAGATTGAAGCACCCTGATAACGCGGCTGATTCAATACAAACTCAGTATTAATCGGACGTTTTGAGTTGTCCTGACCCGGATAACCTTCATCTAAATAACGCAATTCATCAAATAAGTTATCGCCAAAACCTGTACGTTTGATAGATTTCAAAAACTGTTTTGGAATGATTAAGTCTGTATCGACATTGGCACGGTCTAATGGTGCAACGATACCTTGTTCAACGGTATATTTTTTCATGTTTAATTCTCACTGAATCCGTAATCTCTCCCTTGCCCTCTGCTATAGCGAGAGGGAACGCCATCTCTCTGAGAGAAGGCTGGGATGAAGGCATAACTTAGAATGAACGTACGTCTACAAAATGACCTGCGATTGCTGCCGCAGCTGCCATTGCTGGACTCACCAAATGGGTACGACCACCGTTACCTTGACGACCTTCAAAGTTACGGTTTGAAGTCGATGCACAGTGTTCACCCGGTTGCAATTTGTCTGCGTTCATTGCCAAGCACATTGAACAACCTGGTTCACGCCATTCAAAGCCTGCTTCTACAAACACTTTGTCTAAGCCTTCTTGTTCCGCTTGTTGCTTAACTAAACCAGAACCTGGAACCACCATCGCCTGTTTAATACTTGCTGCAACTTTACGACCTTTAATCACTTCAGCGGCTGCACGAATATCTTCAATACGCGAGTTGGTGCATGAGCCAATAAATACGCGGTCTAATTGAATATCTGCCAAAGACTGACCTGCAGTTAAGCCCATATATTGATAAGCACGCGTCCAGTCATTGCGCTGTACATCATCTTTCGCCTGCTCTAAAGTTGGTACGGCTTGTGATACTGGAATGACCATTTCAGGTGAAGTTCCCCAAGACACTTGCGGCTCAATTTCTTCGCCTTGTAATACCACTACGGTGTCAAAGTGCGCGCCTTCATCTGAGTGTAAAGTATTCCAGTAAGCAACTGCTGCATCCCATTGCTCGCCTTTTGGTGCATAGTTACGACCTTTCACGTATTCAATGGTTTTGTCATCCACAGCGACCATACCTACGCGCGCGCCTGCTTCAATCGCCATATTACATACTGTCATACGTCCTTCAATCGACATATCACGGAATACTTGACCACCAAACTCAATCGCGTGACCTGTACCGCCTGCAGTACCAATTTTACCAATGATCGCTAAAACGACATCTTTCGGTGTAACACCTTGACCTAATTTGCCATCTACACGCACTAGCATGTTTTTCATTTTCTTTTGAACTAAGCATTGGGTTGCTAATACGTGTTCAACTTCAGAGGTCCCAATACCATGCGCTAAACACCCAAATGCACCGTGAGTCGCTGTATGTGAGTCACCACAAACTACGGTCATACCTGGCAAAGTTAAGCCCTGCTCAGGCCCAACCACGTGCGCAATCCCCTGACGGATGTCGTTGATGTCAAACTGCACCACGTTAAAGGTTTTACAGTTGTCATCTAAAGTTTGTACCTGAATACGTGAGGTATCATCTTCAATACCTGCAATACCGTCTGCACGTTCTTTCTTAGACGTTGGTACGTTATGGTCAGGCGTTGCCACGTTGGCACTTAAACGCCACGGCTTACGTCCTGCAAGTTGCAAACCTTCAAAGGCTTGTGGAGAAGTCACTTCATGCAATAAATGACGGTCGATATACAATAAAGCCGAGCCATCATCACGTTGAGTGACCAAGTGATCATCCCACAATTTGTCGTACAAAGTTTTTGCAGCTGGATTTTGTGCTTGTTGGTTTTCGCCTGCCATGTCAGATCTACTCCACTGGACTGGGTAATTTTTTCATTAATTTGATTATAACCGCGAATTTGTATAAATCTAATTTATCATTTTTATTAATTTAAAAACTTTTAGGAATTTCTAGCAAAATAATTTTTATTGATTCATCACGACCTGCCTATAAGCAAAAACAAATAGATGCTTAAAATTTTGACCTTATAATCTTTCTATTAAAATCTAATTTTCCAATCAAAATTACAAAATTATTCGTTTTTACAAATTAAATAAGAATAATTATCCTTTAGCTATCCACACAGAAAACGGTCAAAGCAGCAGAAGGAGTATTCACATGAGCCATATTCAAAAATTTGTCGCCAACAATCAACGCATGTTCAAAAAAACTTTAAGCTACTACATCATGCACATCACCGTGGCGATGGTGGTCGGTTATATAGTCACAGGCAATATTTGGATGGCCATTACCTTAAGTTTGGTCGAACCGACAGTACAAGCTGTTGCGTATTTCATTCACGAGCGGATTTGGGAAAAGAAAGCACAAACGCAAGATTCTAAAATTATCGCTTAATGGTTTTATAGATTCTGCTTGTGAATATTCCATTTCAGTTTGAGATCATCTTGGTTGCAGCCCACGATGATCTTTTTTTTATCTCTACTGTATCTCCACAAGATCATCCCAAACGCATAGTTTCAAAATAAGTAGAATTTGTTTTGATTAATTCTAATTTTTTCTAAATAATAAGCACAGTAATAAAAAATCTTTATGGATGGTTCAAATGAATCTTGCAGCCTTTGAAGCCTTTGTAAAAGTCATGGAAACAGGTTCTATTTCTTTGGCAGCAGATCAGTTATTTATTACCCAACCTGCGGTGACCAAACGCATTCACAGCCTAGAAGACTATTTTGGCGTGAAACTGTTTGAATCAGCAGGTCGTGGAGTGCAAGCCACGCATGCAGCACATTCATTATTACCCAAAGTCAAAAACTGGCTGAATGAACTGGGCGATATTCACCACACTCTCAGTCATGAGCAAGGACAGGTTCAAGGCAAACTGAAAATCGGCACCAGTCATCATATTGGTTTGCACCATTTACCCAATCATTTGCGTGAATATGTGCAGGAATTTCCCAACGTCACGCTAGATGTGCATTTTGTCGATTCCGAACAGGCGCATGAACAAGTTTTGGCGGGCGATTTAGAACTGGCTTTTCTGACCTTACCGCCCAAATTAGATG
Source organism: Acinetobacter sp. YH01003 (assembly GCF_013420525.1). Classification (NCBI taxonomy): domain Bacteria; kingdom Pseudomonadati; phylum Pseudomonadota; class Gammaproteobacteria; order Moraxellales; family Moraxellaceae; genus Acinetobacter; species Acinetobacter sp. YH01003. Next base: position 58,986 of record NZ_VOXY01000002.1, read on the forward strand.
AACGTCTGTCTTATGTCACCATTTGGAATGATCCATTGGTGTTTGTGGTCGCATCTTTTCATCCGCTTGCACATCAGAAAAACCTGCAATTGACCGATTTACTCGCCTACCCTAGTTTGTTGCCTGCCGCGCAAACCTATACCAGTCAAATCACTTTGGCAGAGTTTGAAAAGCAAGGTGTTAAACCTAAAGTCACCATGAGCAATAATCCGCTAGAATCTATTCGGATGTTGGTGTCAATTGGTTTGGGATGGTCTGTTTTACCTAAAACTTTGGTCAATCAAGACTTACAACAGTTAGATATTGACTTAGAAATGAACCGTCAATTGGGCATGGTATGGCATCCGGGACGAACGCAATCACGCGCTGTTTTAGAATTGATTGAGATGATGAAACACTAAAAGATTAATCGTTTCTTTTGAATGAAAAACACCCTCAGACACGATTGTACTGAGGGTGTTTTTTTATTGGCTCAACTTGGACACAAGTGAAGTCTTAACGACTCACCGAATCTTCATGCAAAGATTCATTCAATTGGTCTACCACAATTGCCCATGAACCATCCGATTTCATTTTTTCGACGATAAACTGACGCTGTGCTTCCGTCCAAAATTCTGCCTCGGCAATTGTTGTTTCTGCATTCAATTGATGCGTTTCAATAAATTGCTGAATCGCAGCTTCACTGGCATCCAAACCCAGTTGTTCAAATAAATGTGTCATTCTTGGGCGTACACCACTCATTTTTTCACTCCTGATCATTTTTAATTCTTGTCTTACCTTAGCATGCCTATTCTAAAAATGAATGACATAATCCAACATTGCAATAAATAAAAACAAAAAACAAATCAATAAGCTAGTAAAAGCCAAAGTAGCAACACCTCAAAAAAATTCAGACTTAAATTGACCAGTCCTGCACATCCCAACCTTGCTCTTCAGCCAAAGCCTGTAAACGTGCATCAGGATTTACAGCAATGGCGTGATCTGCATATTCCAACAAGAAACGGTCGTTAATGGAATCTGAATACGCCCAAGACTCAGTCACATCGCGGCCTTCTAGCCATTGCTCCAAACGCACTAATTTGCCTTTTTGGTAACATGCGGTGTTAATCACTTTGCCTGTATATTTACCATCGACTACTTCCGCATTGGTGGCAATAATTTCAGTAATGCCAAATTCACGAAAAATAGGTGCTGTAATAAAGTCAGAAGTTGCGGTGATGCCCACCAATTCATGTCCTAAAGCCTGATGACGCTGAATTGCTTTAAAACCTTCAGGACGCATTTGCGGACGAATCACCTTTTGCATAAATAATTCATGCAATTCGGTCAGGTATTGATTGTTGTGCTGAGTTAAAAATTCAAATACAAATTCGTTATATGCAATTGGGTCGAGCTGCCCTGCCTTATAGTCTTCATAAAACTTGTCGTTCATGGCGCGATGGCGAACAGGATCAACCAAGCCTTCACTTACCAAAAACTCACCCCAAGAATGATCTGAATCAGTATTTAACAAGGTGTGATCGAGATCAAATAGCGCCAATTTCATGAAAATACTCGTAAAAACTGAAATTTAAGAAAAAAATTGTAAATCTATCTCCGCTAGTCGATAGAAATTCGTTAAGATCATAGCAATTTTAACATTATTTACACTTTGCGTTTTCGAGTTGGAGAAAAGAAATCATCATCCCCGAGTGCAAAGTCATAAATTAAACAATATTTAGGTAGCCAAATGATCGACTCAGAAGGTTTCCGACCCAATGTCGGGATCATTTTGGCAAACGAGTTTGGACAAGTTTTATGGGCAAAACGCATTGGTCACAATGCATGGCAATTTCCGCAAGGAGGTATCCAATATGGAGAAACCCCTGAACAGGCACTTTATCGTGAGCTGAGAGAAGAAGTTGGCTTACTGCCCGAACACGTCCAAGTTATCGCGCAAACTAAGGGTTGGCTGCGTTATCGTTTGCCACATCGGTATATACGCACGGATTCAGATCCCGTATGTATTGGTCAAAAACAGAAGTGGTTTTTATTGCAACTGACAGCGTCAGCGCATCATATTCGGCTGAATTTGTCAGACCCACCCGAATTTGATCAATGGCAATGGGTCAGTTACTGGTATCCGCTTGGTCAGGTCGTCAATTTTAAACGTGACGTCTACCGTAAAGCGATGGTGGAATTGTGCAATCAATTGCCCCTGAAAAAACCTTAAAATTTGCATGAAGATGTAGATTTTTTAGCTTATTGTTATAGGGTCATCTGTGGTGTAAAACTGACCTCAAATCATTGATTGGAATATGGAGTAGCGCGTATGTCGAACATGCAACTGGATACCCTTAGACGCATTGTACAAGAAATCAATGCGTCCACCAGTTTGCATGAATCACTCGATATTATGGTCAATCAGGTCGCAGAAGCCATGCATGTGGATGTCTGCTCTATTTACCTGTTAGATGAACGCAATCAACGCTACTTGCTCATGGCATCAAAGGGTTTAAATCCTGAGTCCGTGGGGCATGTGTCATTACATACCAGTGAAGGTTTGGTCGGTTTAGTCGGACAACGTGAAGAAATTGTCAACCTAAACGATGCGCCCAAACACGAACGCTTCATGTATTTACCCGAAACAGGCGAAGAAATTTATAATTCCTTCCTTGGCGTGCCTGTCATGTATCGTCGTAAAGTTATGGGCGTTCTTGTGGTGCAAAACAAGGACAAACAAGACTTTTCTGAAGCCGCAGAATCCTTTTTAGTCACACTTTGTGCTCAGCTTTCAGGTGTCATTGCGCATGCGCATGCCGTGGGCAACATTGATGTGTTCCGCAAACCCAACAACCTGCCTGCCTACAAAACCTTTCAGGGCGTATCAGGTTCGGGCGGGATTGCACTGGGTCGTGCGGTAATTCTGTATCCACCTGCAGATTTGGCGGCTGTACCTGATCGTGAAGCTGAAGACATTAGTGAAGAGTTAGAATTACTAGACAACGCACTAGATGCAGTGCGTCAAGAAATTCAGGCACTAGATGACAAAATGCAGGATGCCTTAATGGCAGAAGAACGCGCTTTATTCAGTGTGTTCCTACGCATGTTGGATGAAAATGCCCTGCCTGCAGAAATTAAAGAACTGATTCGTGAAGGTAACTGGGCACAAGGTGCAGTGCGTATTGTAATTGACAATCACATTGCCCTATTTTCGCAAATGGAAGATGACTATTTACGCGAACGTGTTTCTGACCTGAAAGATTTAGGGCGTCGTATTCTCGCCTCTTTACAAGAAGCCGATGCCAGTCACCGTGAACTGACCGATGAAAGTATTTTAATTGGCGAAGAAATTTCCACAGCAGCTTTGGTAGAACTACCTGTCGATAAAATTGCAGCGATTGTTACCACCGAAGGCGCAATGAATTCTCACATGGTCATTGTGGCACGTGCTTTGGGTATTCCAACCGTAGTTGGCGTAACTGAATTGCCCATCAACAGCCTAGACGATGTGGAAATGATTGTAGATGCGCACCAAGGTCGGGTGTTTATCAACCCGCCACGTCGCATGCGGACGCGCTATAAAGAAATTCAAAAAGAAGAAGAACAGATTGCCAAAGACCTCAAGCAATATGAAACCAAAGATGCCATTACCCCTGACGGCGTAGCGGTAAAATTGTATGTCAATACAGGCTTGATGATTGACGTAGTGCGTGGCGTACAACGCGGTGCTAAAGGTGTTGGTTTATATCGTTCTGAAATTCCATTTATGCTACGTGACCGTTTCCCGGGCGAAGAAGAACAGCGTGCTATTTACCGCCAACAGCTCAGTCACTTTGCCAACAAACCTGTGGTGATGCGTACGCTAGATATTGGCGCAGACAAGGACTTGCCGTACTTTTCGATTGAAGAAGAAAACTCAGCCTTGGGTTGGCGCGGGATTCGCTTCACGCTAGATCATCCTGAAATTTTTTCTTCGCAAATTCGTGCCATGCTCAAAGCCAGTATTGGTTTGAATAATCTGCATATTTTGCTGCCAATGATCACCAGTGTCAGCGAGGTTGAAGAAGCCTTGTATTTGCTAGATCGTGACTTGCAAGCAGTGCAGGAAGAAGAACAGGTTAAAATCACCAAACCGAAAATTGGCATTATGGTAGAAGTACCGAGTGTGCTGCTGCAAATTGATGAATTTGCCCCGTTGGTGGATTTTTTCTCGGTAGGATCAAACGATTTAACCCAGTATTTATTGGCAGTGGATCGTAACAATCCGCGTGTGGCCAACGTCTATTCACACTTTCATCCTGCAGTACTGCGCGCCTTAACCCGCTTGGTGAAAGAATGTCATAAATATGACAAGCCTGTGAGCGTTTGTGGCGAAATGGCAGGAGATCCGCTGTCTGCGGTAATTCTGATGGCAATGGGCTTTAATACCCTGTCGATGAGTTCAAGTAATATCTTGCGGGTGCGTAAAGCAATTTGTCATGTACCGATGACCGATGCGCAACATTTATTAGATCAGGCGTTAAAAATGAATAATCCGCTGATGGTGAAAAGTCTGATGGAATATTATTTTAAAACCCATGGCTTGGGCGATATGGTGAAACTAGCGACACGTATCGTATCTCCATAAAACTTAGTTTAAGCCTCAAGCAACACACCATTCACTCCAAAAACAACAAGGGCGATAATCATCGGAATATCGCCCTTGTTTGTGTTTGCTATAGCCTCGTTTGGCATTTTTCTTACGGTCTACAAAAACCTGACTTTTGTTGACCTCGTGCATGTGCTTGGCCACAAAGTTATGCTGAATAAGCTCAGGCTGTTTTTTCTTTGCCATTACGCTGTTCCTTTCGGTTGATCATGGAAATGAGCAGTGTCGCTACTCTTTTAGATGGAGATGTTGAGGGAAAATTCAAGCCAATTGCTTCTGCATAACGTGACTATTCTCTCACCAATGTTCCATATTAAATTGGGAAGCCGATCATACGCTTTTTGTACATTTTACAAGCGATTTTCACTCAATAGTGCTAAGATAAAAAGAAGGGTAAATAAATTATTGCCGCCACTTTATCAGATTTTTCTGACGGTTATTTTTGAAGGCTATTTTAAAGAACACTCAGCGGCTTCACCCATACAATTATAGCATAAAATTCTAAAAAATTTTATTACTTTTCAAAGACTTATTAGTTATAAAATCCACTAGAAAAACTGCAATGATTGGCTAATATGAATATAGAAGATCAGTTTAACAAGACCATTAAAAACAGGAGTCAAATTCATGATTTATGAAGTTTCTGGAGATATTTTACTGAGCGAAGCACGTGCGATTGCTCACGGTGTTGCCCCTAACGATAACTTTGCAACAGGTTTGGCTTTAAGTCTGCGTGAGCACTGGCCTGCGCTATATAAAGACTTCCGCAACTATTGTCATATTTACCATCCTAAAGCGGGTGAGCAATGGACTTGGGTCAATGCCGAAGGTCAACGCATCGTCAACCTGATGACTCAGGAAGCGGCTTATGACAACGGTTCAAAACCAGGTAAAGCATCGACAGAATACGTCAACCGCACTTTGAAAAACTTAAAACAGTTGATTGAAGAAGAGAAAATTGAAAGCTTGGCATTACCGCGTCTTGCAACAGGTGTAGGCGGTTTAGATTGGGAAGATGTACGTCCACTGATCTACAAACACTTGGAAGATTTGGATATTCCAATTTACATCTACACTCTATATCAAAAAGGTGTAAAAGCTGAAGAGCCTGCGAAATAAGTTTCGCTGAAGCAATCAGCTTTGCTACAAGCGAGCGTGATTGATCACGACTCGACTGCAATATACGGTTCAATTCACCCGTTTGGTTTTACCAAGCGGGTGAATTTTTTGTGCAGAATCAAGTAGCAAGGGATGCTATGCTGAAAATGCACGCTGCAAGATGGATGCAACATCGACCTGTTTAGGTTTAAGCATACCCACCACTTGCCCATGCAATGCACTATAACGCGACTGAATAAAACCTTCTGCCACAAAACTTGGCGCATAACGCAACAACAAAACCGCTTGTGCCAAAATCACCAAACGGCTCACCAAAGCACGTGCCATAAATTGTAAATCGTTGCTGTTCGTGGTCTGCAATAACTGCTGCAAACCATCTAATTCACTGCCCAAAATAGGATGAGTAACGGCAGTGCGAGCAAAATCCTGCAATAACACCTGAATCAGCTCAGGTTCTCGCTGCATAGCGCGTAGTACATCCAGACACATGACATTGCCTGAACCTTCCCAAATGGTATTTACAGGTGCTTCTTTGAAAATACGTGCCATGATGCTGTTATCGACATAACCATTGCCACCAAAAACTTCCATCATCTCACCTGTAAGTTCCACCGCGCGTTTGCAAATCCAGAACTTTGCAGCAGGGGTCATTAAACGCTTCCATGCCAAAGACACAGCATCATCGCTTTCATAACAATGTGCCAAATGAAAACTGAGCTGTACCGCAGCTTCAGTTTCCAAAGCCAAATCTGCCAAGACTGCCTGCATTAATGGCTGATTCGCCAAAGTCTGTCCAAATGCTTGACGTTGTCGAGTATAGGCAAGGCATTGCACCAAGGCTTGACGCAGCATGGCACTACTGCCCACAGCACAGGTTAAACGAGTGTAGTTCGCCATTTCAATAATGGTGGGAATACCGCGCCCTGCTTCGCCAATCATGATGCCCCACGCCTGCTGAAATTCGACTTCAGAACTGGAGTTACTCCGATTTCCCACTTTGTCTTTTAAACGCTGTACCTGAATATTATTTTTTCTGCCATCTTCTAACCAACGCGGTACAAAGAAACAAGCCAAACCATCTTGTTCGGTATTGGCGACCACCAAATGTGCATCACACATTGGTGCAGAGAAAAACCATTTATGACCTGTGAGCAAATAGGCTTGCCCACGCCCTGTTGCTGCGACTGGAATGGCAAGCGTTTGGTTGGCACGTACATCTGAACCACCCTGCTTTTCGGTCATGCCCATGCCCAACCAAATAGATTTCTTTTGTGAAATCGGCACATCACGCGGATCATATTCATGCGATAACAGTTTTTCGCCCATGCTTGCCCATAATTCAGGTTCACGCTGAATGAGCGGAATACTGCCTAAAGTCATGGAATTTGGACATAAATTGCCACACTCAACCTGTCCCGCCAAATAAAAGCGACTGGCCCAATCGACCCATTTTGCCGTAGATTGCGGTTGTTTAAATGGATGTGCATGCGTGTCAAACTTGCGATTCAGCGCCATCCAGTGATGCCATGCGGGATGAAACTCCACTACATCTTTACGGCGTCCACGTGCATCGAAGGCATGTAAAATAGGCGTATGCCGATTGGCTAAATCGGCATAGTGATAATATTCTGCCGATGCTGCAATATGTCCCAATTCGCTCAGTCGAGTCTGATCTTGACTGCCATAACGGGTTAAAATTTCTTGTAAAACCGTATCGGTTTCAAATAAGTTATAGTCTTGTAATTCATCAAACTGATTTTGAATTTGATGGGTCATCCATGTCTGCATTGTGTCACTCCTAGACAAACGCGATGCTATCATTGCATTTAGTATAGAGAAAAATATGTGCTCAGGTGTTCGGCTTTATTTATGAAAAATTCTGAGGTTCAAGTGCGCCGTAAGCCGCGCCAATCGCGGGCTAAACTGACTCAAGAGGCTTTACAGGAAAGTTTTGTTCGGCTTTTGCATGAACGCTCGGCAGCTGAAATTACCATTCGTGAAATTACTAATTTGGCAGGTGTCGGTTTAGGCACTTTTTATGAATACTTTGCCAAGAAAGAAGATTTACTGGCATTGACGATTCACCTGCAAGTCAAACAGCATGCAGAACACTTAAAAAGTTATGCCCAACAGCAACTTGAGTTATCCACAGTTGTTGAAATAAACCGCTATATTGCAACCATCATTCAGTTTCAGCTTCAGCAAATTCAGGCACAACAATGGCTTTGGGCGCAGACTTTTTTACTGGAACGGCAGGTATCACACATTGAAACTTACCAAAAAAGTTACAGCATGATGCTACAGATGTGGCAACAGATTTTCGCACCTGTCATACACAATGCCGAACAACAACTGCGCCTTGCTTTGAATCTGCATCGCATCAGTTATGGTTTTATTTCGCAAAGTTTATTAATCAATCCACATTATCAAGATTGGGATGCCTTGCACACCGATATTTCATTGGCGATTCAACCGTTTTTAGCAGCAGTTTCAGACATTTAGTGCAGCAAAACTGATTATTTAGTTTACAAAGATCTATCGAATACACCAATCATAAACAATAAATTTATCTATTTGTAAAATTATAAAAATCGTTTTACATTAAAATGGTGAGATTTGAAAAGCTTTCATCTACAAAGCCCGATCTGCATGGTATTGTGGTGTTGTAGTTGATTTTTTAAACAAACAAAACGGTTCATGGCCGCTTGTTTTAGAAGCTAAATTTCTAATACAGCCCACCACATGATGATCACAATAATGGAGAACAACGATGAGCCAAGAGATAAAAAAATGCCCTGTAACGCATTTAACCACCGATGCAGGCGCACCTGTTGTAGATAACCAAAATAGTATGACTGCGGGCGCACGTGGCCCACTCCTTACTCAAGATTTATGGCTCAATGAAAAGTTGGCAAACTTTGTACGTGAAGTAATTCCTGAGCGTCGTATGCATGCCAAAGGTTCAGGTGCGTTTGGTACGTTTACGGTCACGCACGACATCAGCCAATATACCCGTGCCAAAATTTTCTCTGAAGTTGGCAAAAAAACTGAAATGTTTGCTCGTTTCTCTACCGTTGCAGGTGAGCGTGGCGCTGCCGATGCAGAACGTGACATTCGTGGTTTTGCCTTAAAATTCTATACTGAAGAAGGCAACTGGGATTTAGTCGGCAACAACACACCAGTGTTCTTTTTCCGCGACCCACGTCAATTCCCTGACCTGAATAAAGCGGTAAAGCGTGACCCACGCACCAACCTGCGTAATGCGACCAATAACTGGGATTTCTGGACTTTGCTGCCAGAAGCACTGCACCAAGTCACCATTGTGATGTCGGATCGTGGTATTCCTGTGGGTTATCGTCACATGCATGGTTTTGGTAGCCACACCTATAGTTTTATTAATGCCAATAATGAGCGTTTCTGGGTGAAATTCCACTTCCGCACTCAACAAGGCATTCAAAACCTGACCGATGCAGAAGCAGCAGAATTGATTGGTCGTGACCGTGAAAGCAGCCAGACTGACCTTTACAATGCCATTGAACGCGGTGATTTCCCGAAATGGACGCTGTTCGTGCAAATCATGCCTGAACTGGATGCAGAAAAAGTCCCTTATCACCCATTTGACCTCACCAAAGTTTGGCCGAAAGGTGATTATCCACTGATTGAAGTGGGTGAATTTGAACTGAACCGTAACCCTGAAAACTACTTCCAAGATGTTGAACAGGCTGCCTTTGCACCAAGCAACCTTGTACCAGGAATTAGCTACTCGCCAGATCGCATGTTACAAGCGCGTTTGGTCAACTATGCCGATGCTGCACGTTACCGTGTTGGTGTGAACCATTCACAAATTCCAGTGAATGCTGCACGCTGCCCTGTGCACTCAAACCGTCGTGATGGTCAGGGTCGTATGGATGGCAACTATGGCAGCTTGCCACACTATGAGCCAAACAGCTTCCATCAATGGCAAGAGCAACCACAATACCGCGAACCACCGCTAAAAATTCGTGGCGATGCAGATTTCTGGGATTATCGTGAAGATGATAGCAACTATTTTAGCCAGCCGCGTGCCTTGTTCAATTTAATGAACCCTGAGCAAAAACAAGCACTGTTTGATAACACGGCACGTGCAATGGGTGATGCTTTAGACTTTATTAAGTATCGTCATATTCGTAACTGTTATGCATGTGACCCTGCTTATGGCGAAGGCGTTGCAGCGGCTTTAGGCATGACCGTTGCCGATGCGCAAGCAGCACGTGCCAGTGACCCTGCACTTGGTCAGCCTGGCGTACTGTAATCTTTGTAGTTAAAGATCAAGTCAGTCTGAACAGCAAGACTTTAAACACCAAAACAAAGCCCCTATTTCGATAGGGGCTTTGTGTTCTATATCTATCATTGCCACTTTTCAGTAGCGTGAAAAGTAGCGTGTCACTTTTATTTAAGGTCAAGTTTTTAAAAGATTAAACAATTAATTTCTTACCTTCACGAATACAATAAAACGGATTCATTAATTTAGATGAACGCTTCATGGCATGATGCAAGTCTGCCTCTGGTTGCTCACGCCCTTCATCGGTCAGCTCAAAAGTGCGGTAATGAATGGCCAAAGAACATTTGGAATGTAAATCTTTATGGGCCTGAAAGGCATCTTCAGGGTTCATATGCATATAACGCATCAGATTCCGTGGCTCGTAAGAACCTATAGGTAAAAGTGCCACGCGCGGTGCGCCAATGCGGGTTTGGATTTCTTTAAAGTGTGACGAGTAACCTGTATCGCCCGCAAAGAAGCAATGATCTTGCCCATGCAAAATAGAAAAACCGCCCCATAACGCCATGTTCTGATCACGTGCGCCACGCCCTGAACCATGTTGTGCAGGGGTGTAGACAATTTTCACTTCTTTAAATAAAGCCGATTGCCACCAGTCCATTTCAATCACATGCAAATCAGGCGGCAAATACCAAGCATTGCCCAAACCTGTATAAATAGGCATGGCAAATTGATGATTCAGCCATTTTAAGGTGGCTAAATCCATGTGGTCATAATGGTTATGGCTCAAGAAGACGGCATGAATGGTCGGTAAATCTTCCAGTGCAATCCCTGCAGGACAGGCACGTTTAGGCCCTCGCCCCTGTTTCGGACTGGCATGCTCTGCCCAGACTGGATCGGTTAAAAAGTTATACGGTCCAATTTGAATCAGCACCGTTGCATGCCCCACAAACCAAACTTGCCAATCATCCAAACTGGCGTGTGGACGTAATTGTGGCAAAGCACTTGGCGCTGTAAAAAATTGCTGTGCTTCTTGTTGCGGATTGACATTCCAACTGTTCGATTTGCGTTTTAGCAACCATTTCAATAAATCAGTTTGGCTGCGCCCCTCAGGACACGCAATCGGATTAAAAAACTGCGCTCCATCATAATGATTTGAAGGCAAAAACTGCAGCTTGGGTTTACGCCAAGTATGCGACCAACAGGCTTCCGTTGGCAGTTGAAAATGCTTTTGTTCCACGTTGTTCATGTAAGCCCAATAATATATAGCGCATCTACCATGATGCTTTTTATCCTGATCTGTTCAGAAAAAAACACAGCTTTGGTTCATGTGTTGACTCTATCACGCATAGTAGCGAAATCAAGCAGGCAATTTCCTTTATGTTTTTGTTGTTTTGAGAAAAAAGTCGTATCGACAGCGGGTTAATGATCGGAAATTTATACCTCAGATAAACGAGGCTTTAGAAAAACCTAAACACGGGTATAGCAATGCGGGCTTAGCGTTTAGCAAAATATTGTTCGCGCCATTCTTTCCAGAAATACATCACAATCCCGAACATCACCACGGCAATGCCAATAAACGCATTCATGCTGATGTGTTCATTATTTAAGGTCGCACCTAAAATTAACGCGATGATGGGAGTCATCACATTACTTAAAGATACGGTTGAGGCATTTAAACGACGAATCAGCCAGAAATAACACAGCATGGCGACAATAGACGACATGATCATGGTAAATACAAAACCAATCATGGCTTGGCTGCTTGGCATTTGAGTCGGGAAATGCGACCAAATAAAGGGAATTAATAACAATGACCCTGCCGATGATACCAATAAAGAACCTGTGGCTTGTGACATCGGCTTTAAAGGAGCATTGATTTGTTTGACCCAAAAAATTGAGCTGATATAGGACAACATGCTGATAAACATCAGCACCACGCCCCATGGATTCACTTTGCTGTCGGCAGAGTCTGCAAAGACAAAGCTGAGTCCTGCAATCGCAATTGCCATCCCTGTCCACTGTAAGGCAATCAATTTTTGCGTGCGTAAAATCACATGACCAATCAAGCCTGCGATTAAAGGAGAAAAGCCAAAAATCAGCGCCATTAAGCCTGAAGTTAAATAATTGGCAGCCAAGTAAATAAATAGCTGTGCACCAATTAAATTCAGACTACCCGCCAAATAGCTTTTCACTGAGGTGTGATCAAAAGGCAGTGGATCGCGCATCAGTTTGAGCAAGCATAGCGCAATCACGGAAGCCCCAATGTAGCGGATAATCAAGACCCACATAGGGTGAATTTCCTGCACACTCCAGACAATCGCCAATGGCGTGGTCGCCCAGATGAGTACCAATAAGGCATAAATACTGGCAGTTACCACAACAGGAGATGTATTCGCATTCATCGTTTGCTCAACATAAAATGGACACTTTTCTTCGGCAGATAAAAAACAGACCTAAGTTGCCTCAGGTCTGTTTGATATCAGTTCAAGCTTACTTCACCAATTTACGAAGGTCTTGGCTCACATCTAAATATTTGTCTGCTTCAAAAGTAGCTTGCTTGGCAATCATCTTTTTCAAGTGACGCATATCTTTGGCTGAGTTGACGGTAATTCCGCCGACAATCACGCCATCGGTCACACCAAACAATACGAATGAAGACTCACTGCGTTTGGCAGCATCCATCTCACCACGCACATGCCATTCTGCTGCTGACATATCTCCTACAAACTGGTAGTTAATGTCGAGTTGATCAGTCCAGAACCAAGCAGGATTGGCTACAGGATGTTCCACGCCCATCACATGACGCGCGAAGATACCTGCTTGCAGGTTGGCATTTTCCCAAGTTTCTACACGACGATGGTTGCCACATTCACGCAGTTGTGATGCGACATCACCCGCGGCATAAATATCTGGGTTTGAAGTTTGACAGTTTTCATTCACATGCACCGCAAAGTCTGCATCTAAACCTGCTTCAACTGCCAATTGTGCGTTTGGAATAATGCCAATACCGTAAATCACCGCATCGGCACGTAGTTCTTCGCCACCTTCTAAGGTCACGACAATTTCTTCACCATCTAGCTTGCAGTCTGCAATTTGCGTAGACAGACGTACATCAACTCCTGCCAATAACTGCTGTTGCAGTAAAAACTCACTCAAGATGAGTGGTGATGAACGTCCCATCACCATTGGTCCCATTTCAATGACGGTTACCTGACAGTCTTTAAAGCGTGCTGAAGATGCCAACTCTAAACCAATCACACCACCACCAATTAAGATGATGCGATGACCCGCTTGTAATACAGGGACTAAGGCTTGCGAGTCTTCAAGATTACGCAACGTGTAAACGTGTTTACCTAAGGCATCAAAATTTGGCAAGCGACGTGCAGCACCGCCTGTGGCAAGTAACAACTTGTCGTAGGCAATAACCTCACCATTTTGCAATTCAACCGTATGTGCTTCGGCATTGATTTTGCTCACGCCATTGCCACGAATAGTGGTCACACCTAGTTCTGCCAATTTTTCTTCCGACAGAATCTCGATTTTGGTTTCTTCAGGACGCAAAATCACGTCTTTAGACAGCGGTGGACGCTCATAAGGCAAATGTGTTTCATCGCCAATTAAGATGATGTTGCCTGCATATTGATTGCCGCGCAGCTCAAGAATGGCGCTCGCCCCTGCCTGACCTGCACCCACAATCACAATTGTTTCTACACTCATGGGCTTAACCTTTTAACTCGGCAGATACGATGCCAAAGCCCGCAATCCACTCACTAATATCTTCATAGCAATGCGTGGTCATTTCATACGCACCCAGTTCATCTAACGCAGCAAAAGCAGCCATCCACGAACGGACTTCCTGACCACCACGACCACCATCACGACGAATTTCAGCTTCGGTCATGGCTTCCATAGCCACAAAGTCTGCCTGTTTGAATTTTTCAAGCAAGGCAATATCCCACTCAGGGCTGAGCGGCACAGCCACAGAGGTATCGCCTGCGGCAAGTTTCTGACCGACTGCAATCACTTTGGCCTGACGCGCATGACGTGCTTCAGGGTTCGGATTACGACCTGCAATTAAAAATTCTTCAACTTCTGGCGGTACTGAACCCATTTGTGGTGTTGGTGGATCGTGTGAAAGACCACCTGTACCCAAGACCAAAACGCGCTCATTTTCAAGATTCAACGACTTGATGAATTGACCCACAGCACGACCTAAAGCAATAGTACGCTTGGTGGTTGGCATCGGTGCTGCAGCGCCATTAATAAATACGGGAATGGTTGGATAACGATCTAGCTGCCCCTCACACAAAAAGTGTAATGGCTGAGTCACCCCATGGTCGGCCTGCATACGATACGAATATGCAACATCTACACCTTCATCCAACACACGGCGCACCATCGCCAAGGCTTTGTCTTCAGGCACATCAATACGGTTGTTGTCTTTGCCGTAGTCCCAGTCACCCGCAGCCGTAGCACGAATACCGACACAGAAACTTGGCATCAAATCGTAAAAGAAACCGTTGAAATGGTCTGGACCAAAGGTAATGATCAGGGTTGGATCGTATGCTTTGACTTCGGCAGAAAGTTGCTCAAAGGCAGCACGAACTTTTTGTTCTTTAGATTGATCTTGCGGTGTTGCAAATTCCATTAAAGGACTGTGCGATGCACAAATGAGTTTAACGGCCATGAAAGACTCCTAAATAAGGAAGGCAGCCCAGAGAAAGGCTGCCGATTCGTCTATTGAATTTAGACTCAATTTTATTCGTCAAAAAAACCTGCACGTGGTTGACGCAAACCACGAATACCCAAACCACATTCTGCATTGATCAGAACGCCAGTCAGCGCACGGTTATTTTGACGCGATGCCAAGAGCACATACGAACCAGTCATGTCTTCTGGCTCAGGCAAGAAATTCAGCGGCATACCGCGTGCAATTTTTTCAGGATCACGTGCATCGAGTAAGCCTAGGTTTTCCTGACCTAAAGATGCTGCGCCCTTAATATTGACATTCATCGCTGAAGGCGCAACAGCATTGACACGTACTTTAGGTGCCAATTCATAAGCCAACTCTTTCATGATGCCAACACCTGCATGTTTAGATGCAGTGTAAACAGGACCACCGCCTGAAGAATACAGCGCAGAATTGGATAAGGTTAAGATGATAGAACCTTCAGATTTCACCAACTCATCCAGTGCTGCTTTTGCCCCCAAGATTAACGCCTTGGTATTGATGCCCATGATTTCATCAAAGGCTTTTTCAAGCTGCTCACCAGAAGTATTGACGATATCTGCGTAGTGATCCCAAATCCCTGCATTGCCAATAAAGCAATCCAGCTTTCCAAAACGCTCCACAGTGGCCTGCACAGCACGGACATTGTCTGCATAGTTGGCAACATCACCAGCGACTGCCACGATTTGATCACCAAAACGTTCTTTTAAGGCATCGACTTTAGATTGTGAGCGCTGTAACACGCCCACATGCGCACCTTCTTCAAGAAAGCGCTCGACCAAAGCCCAACCTAAACCAGAACCGCCACCTGTAATCAGTGCCACTTCGCCTTTTAGCCAACCCATGCTTACTCTCCTGCCATTTCTACATATAACGCGCCGTCTTCAACCACCACAGGGAAAGTTTGAATCGGGTCGGTGGCTGGCAAGCATAATGCTTGACCAGTCTTTAAACAGAAACGTGCAGAATGCAGTGGGCATTCAACTGTGCCATCATCTTCAAGATAACCTTCAGACATTGAGGCATTGCCGTGTGAACAACGGTCATTCATGGCAAAGAACTCACCACCGTTGTTGAATACTGCCAGTGCTTCAATACCGTTCACACCGCAATCCACTTTTAACGCTTCGCCTTCGTCTAATTCGTCAACTTGGCAAACAAAGATTTTATTCATTAGAAGAATACACTCAGGTTGTGTGAGTTATAGGTTACTTGGTCAAGTACAATCTTACGGTTGAAGATCTGGAAGCCTAAGCCACCTTCAACACGACGGATTTTGTCATGGCGCTTACCACAGTAAATAGTCACGTCTTTCTCTTTTTGAGTACGGTACAACAAGTAAGTCACGTGTACGTCGTATTCGCCTGCTACCTCTGTCGCTTCAACAATCACGTTGCTGACCATGTGCGTTGTACGTGACGGAGGTTCTTCAGCCCACGCCATACCAGTTTCCAGACGTGCAACACGGCGCTCAAGCAAGTGTTTGTTGTCGTTGAACACCCACGTTGTTGGCGGTTCAACTGAACGACGACGGTCACGAGTTTGTGCATTTGGTGTAGTACGCAAGGTATAAGAAATGTCTTCTGCCATGAGGTCTAACCACTCACGGAATTTCCAGTCGTCCAGCAATTTTGCTTCGCGATACAAGAATTGGCTCACTTCATGTTGAAGTTCTAAACTGATTTGACTCATTTCATTAGCTCCTTCTCGTATTCGTCAGCTGCTTTTTCAACGTCTTCCCATTTTTCATGGATCAGCAAGTCTGCCCAACGGCGGTACATACCACGTGCTGCAGTTTCAGAGAAAATGTAGTTGGTGATTCCTGGAATACCATCTTCACGTACTTTTTCGTTGCCTTTACCCATTTCTACAATGAGCTTGTTTTGACGTGCTTTATAGCCGCGCAATACTTTTTGAATTTCAATCCAGTTCTCAGAGTCATCTTGCTCTAAGAAACCTGCAGGACCGAAAGCACGTGTTGCAGAACGCTCAAATGCTTCTTTCACGTCTTGAGGTGCTTCAGCATCGGCAATACAGAATGCCCATACTTCAGTTTTATTTGGACCACGTGGATGCCATACGCGCAGTGTTGCAGTACCGTTCAACCAAGACAGTGTTGGGAACATGGTGTTGTGACCTGCAAGACGTAAGGCACGTAC
Organism: Acinetobacter sp. YH01003; assembly: GCF_013420525.1. Classification (NCBI taxonomy): domain Bacteria; kingdom Pseudomonadati; phylum Pseudomonadota; class Gammaproteobacteria; order Moraxellales; family Moraxellaceae; genus Acinetobacter; species Acinetobacter sp. YH01003. The sequence continues at coordinate 75,884 of NZ_VOXY01000002.1, forward strand.
TTCGCCTAAACGCTCTTTCACTTCTTCGTAAGTTTCACGGAAGTAGTTGGCAACTTCACCATCAACCCAAACGTTTGCATCTGGTTTTTCTGTAAAGAAGAAACCTGAACCATGACCACGTGAACCATACTGAATCGCATCTTTGGCAGTTTCCCAAACAGGACGAGCTGTTTGCGCTGCACCTAATTGTTTGCTGCTGTCATCATCTGGTTTTGCACCAAGTACCTGAATCGCAGAGGCGTGTGAGAACAAAGCGTGATATTGGTCAGAAGCAAACTGTTCTGCAGCAAATTTCCAGTTACAGTCAATTTCCCACTTGTGTACACCACCAATAATTTCAGTACCACCCGGACGACGGTCAATCACGCCATCTAAGTACCAAGCGATGTCGCCCATGTATTCTTCTAGATCTGGAGTAGTTTCATCCCAGCAACCAAAGATCAAGCCTTTGTAAGACTTCACACGGTTCACTTCCACCAAGCCCCATTGCTCTTTACAAGCACCTTGTGGATACGCACGTTCTTCTAAAGGAATATCTTTGAGTGAACCATCAATACCGTAAGACCAACCGTGATATGGGCAAGTAAATGCACGGGTATTACCACAGTCTGCAAAGCTCACACGCATAGAACGGTGACGGCACTGGTTTAAAAATGCTTTGATTGAACCGTCTTTTTGACGTGCCACAATAATTGGATCTTCACCCATGTAGGTGTTGAAGAAGTCGCCAGCTTTAGGAATTTGGCTTTCATGACACAGGAACAACCACGTACGGCCGAACACACGTTCAAGTTCTAATTCGTAGATATCTGGATCTGTATAAATAGATGGAGTGATACGTCCATTTTGTGCATCGACCAAAGCGTCGATTTCGCGCACATCAATTTTTCCACTCATGAAAAGCTCTCCTGTGACCAACAACGGCACAAAGTAAATAGACTCAACTTCTGATGGATAATGGTTTTTTAGGGACGTTTAGTGAAATATTTTTTTTGTTTCAATTAATAGTTTTTATAGATTAATCCAACATTATATTTTGCATTTAAATCGTTGCATAATGATGAAACCCTATTTACTTCGCGAATGACACAATAATTCTCACCGAATAGTTGTTTATAGATCATTCTTTTATTAATCTATAATTAGACATATTTTGAATTAATCTTTGGAATGGTTGTATGGAATTACGTCACCTTCGCTACTTCATTACCGTTGCTGAAGAACTCAACTTCAGTAAAGCCGCACTTAAACTTTATACGGCGCAACCTTCGCTGAGTCAGCAAATTAAAGATTTAGAAGAAGATGTCGGCGTTAAGCTACTCAACCGTACCAAACGTAAAGTCGAGCTAACCGAAGAAGGTGCTGTATTTTTAGAACAGGCGCGTCTGACTTTGGCGCAAGCCGACAAAGCGGTTGCCATGGCACGTCAGGTGTCACAAGCCAAACAGAAAATGCTGCGTATTGGCTTTGTTCCTGTGGCAGAAATGAAAATTTTCCCTTTTGTACTGCCTAATTTACGAGTACAAAACCCAGAATTAAAAATTGAATTGCTAAGTTTGAACAACACTGAGCAAATGAAAATGATTAAAAAAGGTGAACTCGATATCACCTTTACCCGCCACAATATCAACAGTGATGAAATTGAGAGCCAGTTTGTACTGCGTGAACCGTTAATTTTTATTTTGCCCAAAGATCATCCGTTAGCAAAATACGAACGCATTCCTGTCAAAGCATTGAATGGTATTGATTTTATTATTCCTTCGGCAGAAGCTTCGTATAATCTGCATCACCTGATTGTCGATTTTGCCAAACAGCACAACATTGAACTAAACATTGTGCAAAAAGCTGACAACATTTTATTTAATATCAACTCGATTGGTATGGGCTTGGGTTGCACCATTTTACCGGGCTATGTTGCTCCGCTAACCATGGAAAATACCGTCATCCGCCCACTTGATGTAGAACTTCCGCATTTAGATTTGTACGTCAGCTACGGCAAAAACAGCCATTCCGCTGCGGTACAGAAATTTATGGAACTGCTCACACGTGTGTTCTATTTGGACATCAACCGCGAACAATAATTCTAAAACCACTCGCGTTTTTCAACCTTTCAAAAGTGCTTGCTGCTTGATGTAGTAAGCACTTTTTTTGTGCATCCTAAATGCTAAAACAAAGCTTTAGACTTAAGTCTAAACTTATTTTTTTAATCTTTTTCTGAACTACTGCTCATTCTTACACTCAAACATTCGCATTTTTGCAGTCTGCTTTTTCCTCGCTTCGCTACCACATTTCCTGCAAATTACAACTTAAGTCTAATAAGTTAAAATAGGCACCCCATCGCTATTTTCTAAAATTAAGCCGATGATAACAGGCAGTAACACCTTTAGATTGCACATCCAGAAAGGATCAAGAATGATAAAAACACCCTTCAGCAGAATGAAAACAGGGATTCAATATCGTCCTTATTTTTTTATCAGTTTTGTGATTACCATTGTGCTGTATGCTATTTTTCAGACCCTCACTGCATGGTCATGGTCAAGCTGTTTATTGATTAGCTGGAATATCGCGATTTCCTGCTATTTGGTTTTAACCATGCGCAGTTTGTGGCACAGCGATCATGCACATATTTTACAACGTGCCCAACAACAAGATGCCAGCAAATGGCTGATTTTATTCTTGGTATTTCTAACCTTAGTGATGTGCTTTATTGCGATCATTGTCGAGGTGAATTTATTTGCACAAAGTGAGTTTGTGCGCATGGGACATTTTATTTTATCCATTACCACTATTTTATGTGCTTGGTTTTTTATGCACACCATTTTTGCGATTCACTATGCGCATGACTATTATTTGGCACTGCAACAGCAGCAAGAAGGTGGTTTGGATTTTCCCAAGACGTCGCATCCAACCTATCCTGACTTTTTATATTTCAGCTATGTGATTGGTACATCTGCACAAACCGCCGATGTCTCGATTAGCTCACAACCCATGCGGGTACTGAACACGCTACATATTATTTTGGCTTATAGCTTTAATACCACTATTTTGGCAATTTGCATTAACTTGGTCGCGAGCTTTATTCAGCACTAAATTGGGTACATAAAACATCCATAAAAAAGGATGGCAAATTGCCATCCTTTTTTACCTCACTGCGCTTAATTTACGCCACGTGCAGTTAAGTAGTTTTTAATCACAGTGTTAAATTCTTCCGCTTTTTCAACCTGTGACCAGTGACCACATTGGCTGAAAATGTGTGCATCGGCATGTGGCACAATATTTAAAATATCCCATGTACGCGATACTGGAATCACCACATCTTGCGTACCGTGAATCAGCAATACAGGCACAGTGATGTCTTTCATTTTGTCAAAGTCGAGTGGGAACTCGAAACGGTCACGGTCACGCGCGCCCACAACATCCATTAAACGGTCTGAAGCATAGTCATTTTTTGCAGAAGCAAAACGGACTTTGACCAACTCATCTGTAATCAAGTCTTTATTTACCACGAACATTGAAAGCGTCTTTTTAATGCCTTCTTCAGTCAATACAGGATTTGCATGCGCTTTGAGGGCTGCAGTCTGTTTTGCACCGCCTGTACCCATTGAGATAATACCAAGAACACGCTCTGGGTAATCCAATGCCAACTGGAATGCCAACCAGCCACCCAACGAGTTACCCACCAACCAAGTTTTTTCAATGCCCAATGCATCTAAAGTACGTACAGCATGATCTACCCATGCACGGATGCCATATTGTGTGCCCGGTGCAACCACAGTTTGACCATAGCCGATGGTATCAATGGCGATACAACGTGCTTGCTCACCAATTTGTGGCAAGTTTAACCACCAGTTTGCAGCAGCCGATACGCCTGTACCTGAACCGTGTAAAAATAGAATAGGTGTACCTTCACCCACTTCATGATAATGCGTTAATTCGCCTTCTGCTGTTTCAATCCATTTATCTTCTAAGCCAAAGAATGGATCTGTTGTATAGTCAGGGATTTGAACAGTGCTCATATATACTCCTCGTACAGTCTTTAGCTTGCGTTTGGCTCTAGGTATAGAATTTGACGTCAAGTGGACTCATTCAACATTACTTTTTACAGGCTTATATTACCTGTTCACACAGCATCAACTGATACAAATTTACGATCACAACCCATAAAAAAACGATTAAACAACTCTTTGAATTTTATAACTTTAATAAAATAAAAGTCTTAATTTATATAAGGTATTTATTCAGTAAATATTAAAAAAAGAGCGACTATAAAAAGCCGCTCTGATTTTTATCTAGCTTTAGAATTTATAAGTGTAAGTCGTGGCGATACGGTGTTCTTCTAAGTCATTCGCAAAGTTAAAGTTGGTATCGATGAACATGTACTGAAAACCAAGTCCTTTAAGTTTACCTTCAGGCACAACATAATTTACGATTACATTCGTTTCGTTTTCTTTACCCTCTTTAAGCGACTGACCAGCATTGTTGGTTAACTTATGGTAAGTACCATCTATATTATCACCGCGAAAATGACGTACTGTCGCTGTTAAACCAGATACACCCACATCGGCAAAATTATAGGTATAACCCAAACTCCAAGAACGCTCATCTTTACGAATGAAGCTCGCCACAGACCAGTTGTCTAAGTAAGGCTGCGGCACCCACCCGCCCAAGGTCGGGAACATTGGGGCTTTTGTACCGTGCTCACCAAACATTTGTTGATAACCTAACTGTACAGTGTGCATCCCATTGTTGATTTTTGCACCCGCAGACACGGCCTGGCTGTCAATATTGCCATACAGCTTGTCACCCGATTCGCTGTTGTCAAAATAGCGTACATGGGTATCCAGCTTAGTTTTTTCAGCCAAAGTCGTTTTATAGTTTGCAGCGACATAATGTTGTTGATAGATGTTGGTTACATCCGCATACCAATAACTTCCACCTACTTTAGGGGTAAATTGATGATCTACTCCCACAAGATACATGCCATCGTCTGTGCTTAATTTATTCGCTTCAGCAGCAGAAAAATTATTTTGAGGGAACAACGTAAAATCTTGGTATTGGTTATCATAACGTGCATTAATACCATCTAAATAAGCCAAAGTTAATTTAGTATCTTTTAAATCCTTTGATTCTAACCATGCACCGCTATAAGTCGTTAACAATTGACGCGATGGGTCAAAAAACACCACAGGTGACATTGGTAATAAGTCACCTACTTTTAATTCAGTTTCAGAAAATTTAACTTTTAGAGTTGCACCAACTTTTGCATTATCACGCTCAGTACGCTTCTCGGTATAGTTAAAAGGCATGTGAATATCATTCACTTCACCACGTGATTTTAAACCTATCGCATATTGAGCTAATAAATCTGCACCGACTTGAATGCCTGCACCAATATCTTGATAGCCAGATTTGGCATCTAAAGTTACAGCTTGAGTCCAGTTTCCATAACCCGGAGTAACTGAGCGTCCTGCTTCATGAGCATATTCACGATCTAAATAAAAATTCTTAAATTTAAGTTGAATATTGCTGTCGTCAATAAAATCTGCCTGAGTTGCAGTTGTCCCTAAAGTTGCTGTCGCAGCAAAAAGTACTATCCATAAATTGTGACGATGCATGCGTTTTTCCTATTCATCCAATAAGCGAATCTGGGCATCATGCAAAACTCTTGTCATGAAAAAAATCCGACCACAGTATTAAGCTTTTCTACAAATTCAGCACTTTCTGTATCGAGCAGCTTTTTTCCAAGTTTTTTAATTCTTTTTAACGATAAAAAATTAAGCTCAAAATCCTCACTAAATGAATTTTTATTTGAATTCACTGCTTAATTTAGGTGAAAAACGCTGTTATTTTTTGCATCATGTGAAGGATTAATCTTTTTTAACTTTAAACCCATGTGTTAGCGTTATTTTCTATAAACCTAACTTATAAGAAAAACATTTTAATTAGCACAAAATTCAGCACGTTTTACATCTTTCACAGCATAAAAAAAGCACCCCAAACGCATTTGGAGTGCTTAATTCAAGCCTGCTTTATATTAAAAACTTAGGCTTGCATTTCACGTGCTTTAGACATAGTCAATGCCAAGTCTTCAATCATATCTTCCTGACCGCCCACCGTACCGCGACGACCAAGCTCAAGTAGAATTTCACGCGCAGATACTCCATATTTTGCTTCGGCACGTTTTGCGAACAATAGGAACGATGAGTAAACACCTGCATAACCTAAAGTTGCTGCATCACGGTCTGCACGAATTTGATGCGTCATCATTGGAATGATCAAGTCTTCAGCAATATCCTGCACTTTAAACAAGTCCACACCTGTTTCCATTTGCATACGGTTTGCGACCGCTACAAACAATTCAAGTGGTGTATTACCTGCGCCTGCACCTAAACCAGCCGAAGCCAAGTCAACACGGGTTGCACCTGCGGTCACAGCCGATACAGAGTTCGCAACGCCCATGCCCAAGTTATGGTGACCATGGAAACCAATTTCGATGTCTGAGGCGAGGTTGGCACGTAAAATACCTACGCGATCAGTCACATCTTGAGGCAACATATAGCCTGCAGAATCTGTTACATAGATACAGTTTGCACCGTAAGACACCATTTTTTGTGCTTCTTCGAGCAATTTTTCAGGAGAAGCCATGTGCGCCATCATCAAGAAGCCCACAGTGTCCATACCCAGTTTACGTGCTGCAGTAATGTGCTGTTCAGAAACGTCTGCTTCAGTCGAATGTGTCGCCACACGAATGGTTGCCACGCCTACATCATGCGCCATTTTCAGATGATCAACTGTTCCAATACCTGGCAGTAATAGTGCAGAAACTTTTGCCTGTTTCAGGTTTGGAATCACTGCTTTCAGATATTCTTCATCAGTAGCGGCTGCAAAACCATAGTTCACAGAGTTACCACCTAAGCCATCACCGTGTGTGACTTCAATTAAAGGCACACCTGCATCATCCAAAGCAGTGGCAATCGCAACCATTTGCTCTGGCGTGGTTTGATGGCGCATTGGGTGCATACCATCACGTAAAGTCATATCATTAATAATAATCTTAGACATTTTGGTATTCCTTAAGCTTCAGCAGTTTTGAAAACGTGTTCTGCAAACATTTCTGCAGTACGTGCAGCCGCTGCAGTCATAATGTCTAGGTTACCTGCATATTTAGGCAAGTAATCACCCAAACCTTCAACTTCCAAGAAAATTGAAACACGGTTGCCATCAAAAACAGGGCCGTTTACAAGTTTGTAACCCGGTACATATTTTTGCACTTCTTTGATCATGGCATGCACAGATGCTGTAATCGCTGCCTGATCTGGCTCACCTTCCACCAAGCAGTGAACGGTATCACGCATCATTAATGGTGGCTCAGCTGGGTTAATGATGATGATGGCTTTACCTTGTTTTGCACCGCCAACTTCTTCAATCGCGCCTGCAGTTGTACGGGTAAATTCATCAATGTTTTTACGTGTACCCGGCCCCACAGATTTAGTTGATACCGTTGCAATAATTTCACCGTATTCCACAGGTTGAACGCGAGAAACTGCAGCCACCATAGGAATTGTTGCCTGACCACCACAAGTCACCATGTTGACGTTTGGCACTTCGCCCGCTTCAAGCAATGCTTCAAGGTTCACTGGCGGTACGCAGAATGGGCCAATTGCCGCAGGCGTTAAGTCAATCATCAACACGCCAAGCTCATTCAGTTTGCGGCTATTTTCTGCATGCACATAAGCAGAAGTTGCATCAAAAGCAATTTTAATGTCATCTTCAAGTACGTGAGGAAGAAGACCATCTACACCGTCACTTGTGGTTTTTAAACCCATTTTTGCCGCACGAGCTAGACCTTCAGATGTTGGGTCAATTCCCACCATCCACACAGGCTCTAACCATTCACTGCGTTGTAATTTATAAAGCAAATCTGTACCAATATTACCTGGACCAATCATTGCACATTTAATCTTTTTCATGCATGTACTCTCTTAGAATCTCGATTTATTCCGCAGCAAACGCAGCTGTCACTGAACCAAAGCCTTCAATTTCGACTTTAAATTCTTCACCTGGCTGTGCAACAACCATAGGACCTAAAGCACCAGTTAAGATGATGTCGCCTTTTAACAATGGACGACCACGGCGCACCATTTCATCGGCTAACCACACTGCAGCGTTTAATGGATTTGCTAAACAAGCTTTACCCACGCCTTGAGAAACTACTTCTTCACCACGGGTCATCACCATTTTGCAGTTCACCAAATCCAGATTTTCTAGCTTGACTGGTTTTGAACCTAGAACGAATGCAGCAGAAGATGCGTTATCGGCCACGGTATCAATCAAACTAATTTTCCAGTTTTCAATACGGCTATCGACCACTTCAATGGCAGGCAAGGCATATTCAGTCGCGCTGATAATATCCGCATACGTGTGTTTTTCTTTGGTTAGATCTTGGTTAATCACCAATGCAATTTCTGCTTCTACTTTTGGCTGAATCAGCAAACCCGCAGGAATCGCTTCACCATCACCATAAGCCATATCGGCAAACAACATGCCAAAGTCAGGCTGATCTACACCCAGTTGTGCTTGAACCACTTTAGAGGTCAAACCAATTTTACGCCCCACCAAACGACGACCTTCTTTTAAGGCACGTTCGGTATTCACTTCTTGAACGGCATAGGCAATATCTACGTCAGCACTTTCACCACCAAGTTCTGGGCGGATTGGCGCAATCGCAGTTTGAGAGAGTTCGGCAGTACGTAATGCTTGCGCAACTGATTCAACAACAGCAGAATTCGACATCAATGTTTCCTTAAACTGCAAAAATTGGGCATATACCCCGAGATGTTGGAAAGGTAATAATAGAAAATAGGGATGATGACCCCGATCTTGTCCATTCTCAGGACAAGCTATCCAGCTCAGAGGTATGTAAACTGATTAAGAATCGGAAAAATGGCGGGTTTATGCCAATACTTATTTTCTTTTTTTCAATAGCTATTAGCTATTAATCTATTTTTATAAAAAGCAAGCAAAACAGTTGTCTGTAGGCTATGACATTATTTTCCGAGTCATTGACTCGGCAATTCGCAGCAATCTTAAAATGTCTTAATCCTAACTTTAGACTAAAAGCTAAGCCTTTTTATGACGCTCCCAAAAGTACATAAAAAAAGAGCAACCTGAAATTTTTCAAGTTACTCTAATTTCAAATTCATCTAAATTGTTTTACTGGGTTTAACTCGCCTGACGTAAACGATATTGCTGCACTAAAAAATCATGCAAACTCGGCACATCATCTGCAATGGTTAAAGGCTGATAACGTTGCAACACCTCTACACTATGCACGCCATAACTCACGCCTACACGCGGCATAGCAATATTTTGTGCCATTTCTAAATCGTAAGAAGTGTCACCCACCATAATCGCTTGCCCGACCTGCACCTCGGTACTGCTCAAAATTTCCTGCAGCATTAAAGGATCAGGTTTAGATTTGGTTTCACTTGCAGCACGTGTCGCCACAAACAAATCCTGACTTTGGGTTTGCGCCAACACTCGGTCTAAACCTTTACGGCTTTTGCCTGTTGCCACTGCCAATTTCAGTCCCAAACCTGACAACTCATCGAGCATATCTGCCACACCCTCAAACCAAGCATCGGTTTTTGAGTGTTCGACATAGTGTTCTGAATAGCACTGCAAAATCGCTTGATGCAGCTCTGGAACTTCAGGAAATAAACGCTGTGCCACTTCAGGCAAACCCAAACCAATAATACTTTTAGCCGCAGCATCGGTCAGGGGTTGCTGAAATTGTTGTGCTGCGAACTGCAAACTCGCCACAATTTGACCGACGGAATTAAATAAGGTGCCATCCCAATCAAAAATGATGAGTTCTACAGGTTTGTTCATATTAGATTCCTAGATTTGATTCGGCTTTTAAATTCCCTCGCTTTACCTTAACTCAAAAGGATAAACGACCAAGAATCAGCACATATATCACAACAAATATTCGATACGCGAAGGGCGACATGGATGTCGCCGTTTCGCTGTGGCACAGAGATGTTCCATCAGCGAAACAAAAGTTTTTTGTTACTTTTCATCTTTGAAAAGTAAGGCATAGCCTATACACCAAAAATTTAAATTAAAAACTTTAAAATGTGGCAGTGAATTACCCCTGAAAACCTCATCTCCTTTTTGCGAAACAATGTTCCTCATCTTTAAAAAGAAGCAAGCTGCTATCGCACAACAGAGAGTTACAAAAATTAAAACTCAGGTGGCGCCGTCGGCTTATCCGCCTTTTGCGCTCTCAACTGCGCCACCAAACTCTGCATATCTTCAGGTAAAGGCGCTTCAATCACAGGATAGCCTGGAATTTCCAAACGCATGGCATGTAAGCACAAACGACGTGGCGCAGGACCCCGATATTCAGTTTGATGACCATATTTATCATCACCCACCAACGGATGCCCAATGCTTAAACCATGCACACGAATTTGATGGGTACGTCCTGACAACGGCGAAGCATATACCAAGCTTGCATGCATAAAACGCTCAGCCACATTCCACTGGGTTTTAGACTCTTTACCTTCTTTAGATACACGTACACGACGTTCGCCATTCGCCAATTCATAACGATGCAACGGCGCATCAATCAATTGTTGATCCAAACTCACCTGCCCTTTGACAATCGCAGCATAAGTTTTTTGGATTTTATGTTCGCGCAATAAATCTTGCAGGGTTTTTAAGGTACTGCGTTTTTTGGAAATCATCACCAAGCCTGAAGTATCACGGTCAATACGGTGAATCAATTCCAAATATTTTTTACCTGTCGCAGCACGTAAGCCTTCAATCAACCCGTAGGCAACGCCACTGCCGCCATGGACTGCAATGCCCGAAGGTTTATTCACCACCATCAAGCCTTCATCTTCATAAACCACACGGCTCAATAAACCCTGTGCCACCTTGTCTGAAATTGGAGCAGCACTGTCGTCTTTTTGTTCATAGCGAATCGGCGCCACACGAATTTGATCGCCAATATTCAGTTTGGTTTCTGCTTTAATGCGCTTTTTATTGACCCGCACCTGCCCTTCACGAATCAAACGATAGATGCGACTTTTAGGCACCCCTTTTAAACGACTAAACAAAAAATTATCGATGCGTTGACCCGCTTGATGCTCATCCACTTCAAACCAAGTGACACTTTGCCATTGTTGGGTAGAATTCATACAGTTAAGAGACCTAATAAAATACTAAAATTGATTAAAAACTGATCATTTAGGCTATGCTTTACACAAGAAACATAAGCTTAGCCCATAGGCAGATGATGCAAGGTTTGATATAGTCAGCGCACGGAAACCATCGTCAGTGGGTTCACGTTGAATCTTTTCAGGTTTTTCTGAAATAGAGCAATCAACCAACATCCCACTACATACGAGCAGGTCCCAAAAGAATTATGCCGACGCCGAAGGCTTATTATATCGGCAAAAAAGCAAACTGTTGCGTTTAATTGTACCTCAGGTACATAAATCAGTTTGCCTGAAAAAATATGTCGCCAACTCTAGTTGGTTTTTAAACGTAAACTGATACACATCAGATTAGTCGCACCCTGAAAACCACTTCAGGCTAAAGCGTTTGATGTATTGGATCTGCACAATTTGTAAAGATACGACGATAATTCCGTATCAAGACACTCTATCTATGAAAGAAGAGATGATCTTCGAGCAATGTGACAGTGAAAGTTACACACATCCAATACACCGCTCGTCCGCCAGTGAAGCGATCAGGTGACTTTATCCGTTTAAAGGTTAAAGCCGTATTGCCATCATCAATACGTGAATCATACACCGCAGCCAACCTAAATAAGGCCGGTAAAAAAAGCTCAGACCACAATAGGTTTTTTGAGATCTGAGCAGTTGATCCGTGATGCTTGATGTTCGCTACGTGTCTAGCGATTTTTTGCTGTGTATCACTATTAGGTGTTACACCCATGAAACGTATGTTGATTAATGCAACACATGCCGAAGAAATTCGCGTTGCACTTGTCACTGGTCAGCGTCTTTACGATTTTGATTTAGAAAATCGTACCCGTGAACAAAAAAAATCGAATATCTACAAAGGTCATGTGACCCGTGTAGAACCTTCTTTAGAAGCCGTATTTGTTGAATACGGTGCAGGTCGCCAAGGCTTCCTGTCTATGCGTGAAATCGCAAACTCTTACTACAAAGCCGATCCTCGCCAAACTTCAAATATCCGCGAACTGATTACTGAAGGTACTGAGCTTTTGGTTCAGGTAGAAAAAGAAGAACGTGGCAACAAAGGTGCTGCGCTATCCACCTTCATTTCTTTGGCAGGTCGTTATTTAGTACTTATGCCAAACAACCCGAAAGGTGGCGGTATCAGTCGTCAAATTTCGGGTTCAGTCCGTGAAGAACTGAAAGAGATGTTAGCTTCACTGAACATTCCTCGTGGCATGAGCGTGATTGTGCGTACTGCGGGTATTGGTCGTTCTCAAGAAGAATTGCAGCTTGACCTTCAACACTTAATGGACCTTTGGGCACAAATTCAAAGCACTGCAAGTTCAGGCCCATCACCAATGCTAGTACACCAAGAAGCAGGTGTCGTCACACGTGCCATTCGTGACTATTTGCGTGATGATGTTGCAGAAATTTTAATTGACTCAGAACAAGCCTATAACGAAGCTTATAACTTTGTGAAAGCGGTTATGCCACGTCAGTTAGACAAGCTAAAAACTTACACTTTAAATGAACCACTGTTTGCACATTTTGGTATTGAAAGCCAAATTCAAACTGCGTATGAGCGTGAAGTAAAACTGCCTTCAGGCGGTTCAATTGTCATTGACCAAACTGAAGCATTGGTTTCAATTGACATCAACTCAGCAAAATCGACCCGTGGTCAAGACGTTGAAGATACAGCGTTAAATACCAACCTTGAAGCTGCTGAAGAAATTGCACGCCAATTGCGTTTACGTGATATTGGTGGTTTGGTTGTTATCGATTTCATCGACATGACCAAAGACCGTAACCAACGCATGGTTGAAGCCAAACTCCGTGAAGCCACTCAAAGTGACCGCGCACGTATCCAGTTTGGTCAATTATCACGTTTTGGTTTAATGGAAATGAGCCGTCAGCGTTTACGTCCATCGCTTGAAGAAGCGACTGGTTACGTTTGCCCACGCTGTCACGGTACAGGTATGGTGCGTGACTTACGCTCTCTATCTCTTTCGATTATGCGTAAAGTGGAAGAAATTGCACTACGTGAACGTCATGGCGAAGTTCAGGTTGAAGTGCCTGTAGAAATTGCAGCATTCTTACTGAATGAAAAACGTCACAGTCTGGTTTACCTTGAGCAAACTTCAAATGTGCGTGTGACTGTATTACCTCACCCACACTTAGAAACCCCGCATTACGAAATTTCGTATAATCCTGAAGGCTTTGCACCAACCAGCTATGAACGTACTGAAGCAACTCGTTCAAGCGAAAAAGAGTTGGGTTATGAATCTTCTGAATGGCATTTAGAAGAAGCCGATCAATCGCACAGCCACGCTGCTGCACCTGCGGCAGAAAAAACTTCTGCAAGAAAACCACAAGCAGCACAGCAAAATAAAGCATCTGCACAACAGCAGCTTGCACCTGCGGCAGCCACAACAGCTGCAAGCCCATGTGCATGGTTAGAAAACCTGTTTGTTCAAAAGCAAGCCAGCACTATTGATCAAGCACGTAGTGCCAACAATGCTGCAGCAGCCATTGAGCAAATGGTAAATAGCGGTGCTGTGAGCCGTGGTCAGTTTGGTCAAATTGCAACTGCGTCTACTGCCCCTGCTGCAAGCAGTCAAAATGTGTACCTTGCACCATCAACAGTGGCACAAAAAACTGAACGTGACTCTGCAGATAAATCTGCTGAACGTGAAGACAAACCTGCTCCGCGTCACAACAACAAAAAGCCGCGTCACAGCAACAACAATAACAAGCACAAAGAGCAACGTGAGCCGCAAACTCAGCACGATAATCAACAACATCAAGTGCATGAAGAAGTGGTTCAAATGTCGCGTCAGGAGCAACGTCAAGAAGCGCGTGAAAACAAACGCAACTCTCGTCGTCAGCACAACAATGACCAAGCACCGCAGCAGCAAGAAGCTCAAAACAACAATGAGCAGCAGCAAAATGCCGTACCACGTCGTGACCGTCGTAACCAACCTCGTCCAGAACGCCCAAATCGTCACCGCGACCCAAGCGTATTGAATGAGCAAGCACCTACCGCAGTGGCTTCTAATCAGCCAAAAGTGGACTTAATTGATGCACCGCGTCAAGAGTTCAACACGACGGCTTTGGTAGTGAATGTCGATCAAGCTCAAACTGAAATTGTGGCATTGAATGCTGCGCCAGTAGCGGCTGAACCAGTGACAGCAGTAGAAGCAACTGTGCTTGAAACGGTTACTGAACCAACTCAAGCTGTTGCAGTGGTAGAAGCTGCAGCCGTTGTTGCAGAAGAAACAGCTGCACCTGCGGAAGCTCAAGCACAACCGACTGCGCCTGCAAAACGTGCCAGCAATGACCCGCGTCAGCGTCGTCGTCAGCAACGTGAAGGTCAAGCGCAGCAAGTAACTGCACCAAAGTTAACACCTTCACAGGTGCCAACTTTAGCGCAATACAGCATTGGTAGCCTGATTCGCCACGTATATGGCGAAGATTGTTCAGTTCTGATTGAACAGTTTGGTTTAATTCCAACGTTCAATCGTGCTTTGCAGAAGTTCACTGACGAGTATGCTGCAAGCCTTGTTAGCACTGCGCCTGTGGCAGAGAAAAAACCTGTCACTCGTGATGTGGAAGTTGCCAAAGCTGCTCCTGAAGCTGAGCCTGCACCTGTGTTAGACCTAACACCACCAAAACCAGTGTCAGATAAGCGTGTTGCCAACGATCCGCGTGAGCGTCGTCGTTTAGCCAAACAAGCTGCTGAGCAAGCATTGGAACAAGCCAAGCAAGCACAGGCAGTAGAAAAAGCTGAAGCGGAAAGCACACCTGCAGCAGAGCCAACGACTGAAGTTGTGGCAGCTACAGAAGGATCTGTAGAAGCAAGTTCTACGGTAGAAACGTCTGCAACAGTAAGCACTGAAGTCGAAGCAACTACAGAAGTAAACCCTGAAGCAGTGGCTACAACTGAAGCTACTCAGCCTGAGTTGAACGCGCAAGACGACCTTGCACAAGCTGTCACTGAAACTGCAGCAGCGCAAGAAGAAACTGCCGTTGAAGTGGTCGCACCTGTACAAGCGGAATTGGCTGTAGACGACCCAGTCGAAACTGCTGAATCTGAACAGGACAAAGCAGAAAAAGAGAAAACTGCACGTCCGCGTCGCCCACGTGGTCGTCCACCTAAAAAAGTAACTCCGCCAACTGAGTCTTAATTCGCACTTTTGCAGCGGAATAAAAAAATCCAGTCATTTTAATGACTGGATTTTTTTTGCTACTTTAGAGCAAATGCAGTGGTGACTTAAATTTAAGCAAGTTAATTTGGTGTTAGGTGTTTTTGATTTTTAACAGCTTTTATAAAAACATCAGTCAAAGCTAAAAATTAGGTTGATTGCACTAGGACTAAGGGATTACAAAACAATAAGACGCGATGCTTTGCAGATGCAACGGATGATGACAAAAACAGGATTCTTATGTACCAGATGACAAAAAGCGATTTAATTGGCTTAACGGATGTTGCGGCAAAAATTCCGCAGTTTATGACTAAAGTGCCCCACCTGATCACAGGGTTAAAGCAAGCCTATTTACGCACACCCAATACGCCTGCAGGCTTAGGTCTTGCGTTTGAAAAAGCCGTGCATCGTAACCCGCATGGTTGTGCCTTGATGTTTGAAGATCAGCAGTACAGCTATTTGCAGCTCAACGCATGGGCTAACCAAATTGCACATTACTATTTAAGCATTGGCGCACGCAAAGGTGATGTCATTGCGGTGATGTTGGAAAATCGCCCTGAATTAATTGCCAGTGTCATTGGCTTGGCAAAAATTGGCGTTATCGCGGCTTTGGTCAATACCGCACAAGTCGCCAAAGTTTTGGCGCACAGCATCAATTTAGTCAAACCAATTGCCGTGATTGTGGGGGAAGAATGTCGCCAAGCCATTGCCGATATTCGCCAAGAACTTGAGCTTGCAGAAAATCGTCTGTATTGGTTTGCAGATCAAAATACCCGTACCGATGCCGGCACTGCGCCTGAAGGTTTTCAAAATTTAGCGCAATGCATTGCATCATTCCCAAGCTTTAATCCTGCCACCACACAGTCGGTACAGGGCAAAGATGGGCTGTTTTATATCTATACCTCAGGTACAACAGGCTTGCCTAAAGCGGTGATTTTCACCAATAGCCGTTGGACGTTGGCTTATGGTACCTATGGTCATGTCTTGGGTTTAAATCAGGATGATGTGATGTACTGCACTCTGCCGCTGTACCATGCCACAGGTATTGTGGTGTGCTGGTGTGGCGTAATTGCAGGCAGTGCCACCTTTGCCATCCGTAGAAAATACTCCACTTCATGCTTCTGGCAAGATGTACACAAATTCAATGCCTCTGCGATTGGCTATGTGGGCGAATTGTGCCGTTATTTAATGGATGCGCCTGCTTCTGATTTAGAGCGTGGGCATCGTGTGACCAAAATGATTGGCAATGGCATGCGTCCTAATATTTGGAGCAAATTCAAAACACGCTTTGGCGTTCAGGAAATTCTGGAACTGTATGCGTCTAGCGAAGGCAACGTCGGCTTTAGCAATGTGTTTAACTTTGACAACACGGTTGGTTTTTCACCGACACCTTATGCGGTCATTCAGTTTGATAAAGAAAAAAATGAACCCGTACGCGATGCCAAAGGCAAATGCATGAAAGTCAAAAAAGGCGAAGTCGGCTTATTGATTGGAAAAATCACCCGTCGCTCACCGTTTGATGGTTACACCGACCCTGAAAAAAACAAGGCGGTGATGATGCAAAACGTGTTTAAACAAGGCGATGCCTATTTTAACACGGGCGATTTAGTCCGCGACATTGGCTTCCGTCACGCCCAGTTTGTTGATCGTTTAGGTGATACCTTCCGCTGGAAAGGTGAGAACGTATCCACCACAGAAGTAGAAAACATTGTCAGTGACTATGAAAAAATTGCTGAAGCTGTCGTGTATGGCGTTGAAATCCCACATACCAATGGTCGTGCAGGTATGGCTGCGATTACCTTAAACGAAGGCTGCCAGTTAGATGAACAAGACTTGCGTCAAATGCTGGTGGAGTTTAAAAAAGCAATGCCCGCTTATGCAGTACCCGTTTTTTTACGCATTCAAAAGCAAATGCAAACCACAGGTACATTTAAATATCAGAAGAACACCCTGAAAACTCAAGGTTTTGATTTAAAACAGTGTGATGAAAAAATTCTGGTGTTATTGCCAAACCAATCTGCTTATTGCGAGCTGACCCAAGAAATTTACGACAATATTCAACAGTATCAATATCGCTTCTAAGCCACTATGTTGCCTATTTTTTGATTAGATACGACAAATTTGTTGCATTTATAATCAAACATAGGCAACTTTTTTATTTTTTACTTGCGCTCGCTTCATATCTTGCTACAATACGCTCCATCAAACGAAGTGGTGCTTAAAACCCTCTGGTTTTTCTTGCACTTCACAATCAAGCCTGCTTGATTGCTGGTTCAGGGTCGTTAGCTCAGTCGGTAGAGCAGCGGACTTTTAATCCGTTGGTCCCGCGTTCGAATCGCGGACGACCCACCATTTCCTTGATCAACCTTAGATGGGTCGTTAGCTCAGTCGGTAGAGCAGCGGACTTTTAATCCGTTGGTCCCGCGTTCGAATCGCGGACGACCCACCATCTTCTTCAAGGTTGATACTCTAAAATGATGATCGTCATTTTTACTCCTCTGGGTCGTTAGCTCAGTCGGTAGAGCAGCGGACTTTTAATCCGTTGGTCCCGCGTTCGAATCGCGGACGACCCACCATTCCTTATGAAAAATCCTTTAAATTGCCAGTCATCACAGCACTATTCTGTGGATCATGCAGTTTCGTAATTTACTATACAATTCCCGTATTCTGCCCTATTTGACTAACACTTTTATCCACTACACCCTGCTCCATTCAGTTGTAGAAGATGTACCATCATTGGCAAATCATGCTTTACACATCCCAAAGAAAAACTTGATGTAAAAAAACAAAAGCCCAAAAGTTTTTCACTCATGGGCTAAGAATTGAGTTGAATCAACAATTAACTTGCTCTGATTAAATGATAATTTTGCGAAGGTAAGGGATTGCTTTTAAAGTATTCACGATTATTTTCTGTTGCAATCGCAATTTTGTTTTTATCCATAATTAAATTATGGTCTTGATCAACATTATAGTAAAAGTTCACCCCAGAGGCGCGTGCCACCACAATTTGATGCGCGTCTTCATCATAGAACCATAAATCTTTGCGGTATTTTTTTTTATTGTCGTAACTGATTTGCCCCGCATTGACAAAAATACGATGCGCTGTCCCATCAGGCAATAAGGTCAGAATATAATCGACTTTTCCGCTTTCGCACATAACAAACTTATCTTCACAGCTAATCTGAATGGTATAGCGTCCCACATAAGTCAGATGATTCTCGGGAATATGATGTTCCGTTGCAGCCGTTTGTATGGGTGCGATTGCCTGCCCTGCCACCTCAGTCAGTCTTTTGGTTTCTGCCTGTTCTGTATATTTTTGCACGGCAGCTTGCTCAAGTTGTGAATCATCGCATCCAAGCAATGCCACTGCACTCCATATTGAAACTGCGCAAATATTTGATTTAGCTGACACACTATCCCTCATATAGAGTGACCAGACTGAATACTCAGTCCTATTCAAACCACTGAATAGGCAGCTCGATGTAAGCCATGCTTTTCCTCAATCCTTTGTGGTCAAGCGCTTACTCTGCCCATCGCTTCTTTAGGATATTTTAGGTGGATGCTGGTTTAAGCAACACCAAATGTTACATAACTTTACTAATTGCCTTGCTTACCGCCCTTTAAAAACCCAAGTGCATCACCATTTTTATTTTATATATAGATGATGTGCTGTGAAGCTAAACATCAGCCTGTATTTATTTTGAATTTTAGATCTCTTAAGGAGAATTAGATGGCCAATGTTGGTTTATATCGCTCAAACCGCTCAAATATGATTGCTGGGGTTATGGGTGGTATTGCTGAACGTTTTGGTTGGAACGCAAATTTACTGCGCTTAATTTTTGTGATTGTTTCCGTGATGAGCGCTGCCTTTCCTGGCATTTTGGTGTATTTGGTGTTGTGGTTGGTGATTCCTAAACAAAACCAGTCGAATACAGCAAACTATACTCAGGGCTACACAAGACCTGTGCGCACAGTCAATCCTGATCAAGACCGATAAACGGTATTGAAATTTGAAAGACTGACCATATTTAAAGATTCATAGGCTTGAATCGTTTACCGATTCACTCGTAGACACCACCCTATTCACACAACTTTCTTCTTTTTCGCTACGATTGCTCCCCCAAGCATCGTAGCTTTTTTTTGCCTTTCAACCTGCAATATATTTTAAAAGTCACAGCATTTCAGGATTGAGTCGTGTTGAATACGCATCGACAATACAAGTCAATCAATTGGTCTTTACAGCAAGCTGTTGATTTAAGACGGCAATCATATCGGCACGGCTAATAATCCCCACCAAACGCTGCTGCTCTACCACAGGAATGTAGTTAAAAGAACGCTCGACAAAGTACGGTACAAGGTCTTGAATACTTTGTTGCGGTTGCACCGTGACCACTTGGCGCAACATGATATGTTTTACTTGA
Source organism: Acinetobacter sp. YH01003 (assembly GCF_013420525.1). Lineage (NCBI taxonomy): Bacteria > Pseudomonadati > Pseudomonadota > Gammaproteobacteria > Moraxellales > Moraxellaceae > Acinetobacter > Acinetobacter sp. YH01003. Next base: position 95,723 of record NZ_VOXY01000002.1, read on the forward strand.
TGTTTCCAGCTATAAGGTAAATCTGTTGCGTGTTTAAACCATTCCACCACTTCATACAATGCCAAAGTTCCCACCAAATGTTGTTCAGTATCAATGACTGGCAAACTCATTAAATTCATGTGTTTGAATTTTTCTAAAGCACTGTGAATATCCTCATCTTGCTGCAAACTGACCACATCTTTACTCATAATATCGGCACAAGTCAGTGCTTGAGTTTGTCGTTCACTGGCTTTGTGCTGCGCTTCTAAAATGATTTTTTGTAAGTCATATTCACTAATATCTAGCAACTGGGTTTGGGCATCTAAAACATCTTGAATATCTTGCGGCTGAATAGTGGCTTTTTGAGTAGGCGTTGGGTCTTGGGTACGTTGATTCAACTGTGGCGTTTGAGGATAAGGCTTGCCAATCATGCGGTTAAATACGATTGCAATCATCATCAGCAAAACTGAATTAAGCAGCACAGGATAAAAGATGAAGTGATAACCCAGCTCACGCACGGCATCTCCGCCAAGCACTGCGGTAATGGCCACTGCTCCACTCGGTGGATGCAGCGAATCGGTGGTCATCATCAAGAAAATAGATAAAGCCACAGCCACACTAAAGGCTTCGGTTAAATTTGGAATATATAAAGCACAGCTCACGCCCATAATTGCTGCAATACTGTTCCCAACTACAATATTCCACGGCTGCGCCAAAGGACTGGCAGGCACAGCAAACAACAATACCGAAGATGCACCCATTGGCGCGATATACCATGCGTTAATATCGCCCAACACCCACCAACTGATCAGGGAAGATAATGCCAAACCCAATAATGCGCCCAAACCACAAAGTAGGCGTTCTTTTAACGGCAATACTTTAAAATTGGGTTTCAGCGTATTCAGCCAATCAAGTTGTGAATGAAACACGGGCAGGCAATCCAGTGGTGACAATTGGACAAGATTATAAGGCAATCATTTAGTAATGATGTATTTGTTTTATATCTTTCATTTATCAGTGAATTTGTAAAACCCCAAACAACCAACCGCTAGTTGTGCTTTAACCTTTGCCAGCACCCCGCAAAATCCTTATAATTGAGCACAATTTTTCTCTAATTTTAAGTGGATGACCATGAGTCGCGCCATATCGCATATTGATACCTTTCAAGGCTTAATTCTTGCCTTACAAAACTACTGGGCGGAGCAGGGCTGCGTCGTTTTACAACCTTACGATATGGAAATGGGTGCAGGGACATTCCACACTGCCACTTTCCTACGTGCTTTAGGTCCAGAAACATGGAACGCGGCGTATGTACAACCATCTCGTCGTCCTAAAGATGGTCGTTATGGCGAAAACCCGAACCGCTTACAACACTACTATCAATTTCAGGTGGTGCTGAAACCAAACCCAGACAACATCCAGCAGTTGTATTTAGATTCTTTAAAAGCGATTGGAATTGACCCATTGGTGCATGACATTCGCTTTGTGGAAGATAACTGGGAATCTCCAACACTTGGCGCGTGGGGCCTAGGTTGGGAAGTATGGTTAAACGGTATGGAAGTGACGCAATTCACTTACTTCCAGCAAGTGGGTGGAGTTGAATGCTACCCTGTAACAGGCGAAATCACTTATGGTCTTGAGCGTTTGGCAATGTACCTGCAAGGTGTAGACTCAGTTTACGACTTGGTTTGGACTAAAGGACAGTTTGGTACTGTGACGTATGGCGATGTGTTCCATCAAAACGAAGTTGAACAATCGACCTATAACTTTGAATACGCACCTGTAGAAAAAATGTTTGAACTGTTTGACTTCTATGAAGTAGAAGCGAGCCGTTTAATTGCAGCAGAATTACCATTACCTGCTTATGAGCAAGTGATTAAAGCATCTCACTGCTTTAACCTGTTGGATGCGCGCGGTGCAATTTCTGTGACTGAACGTCAGCGTTATATTTTACGTGTTCGTACTTTGGCACGTTCTATTGCACAAAGTTATGTGGCTGCACGTGCAAAATTAGGCTTCCCAATGGCTGAACCGCATTTACGCGATGAAGTCTTGGCACAATTAAAAGCACAGGTTGAAGCGGAAGCCAAAGCGCAAAATACTGAGGAAAGCAAATAATGTCTAAACATACAGTTTTATTTGAACTCGGTTGCGAAGAACTCCCACCGAAAAGCTTAAAAACCTTACGTGATGCACTACTTGCAGAAACTGAAAAAGGTTTGAAAGATGCAGGCTTGGCTTTTGATGCAATTGAAGCCTATGCAGCACCACGTCGCTTGGCACTTAAAATTGCTAATGTCGATGCCGCACAAGCAGACACACAAAAACGCTTTGACGGCCCTGCTGTTCAAGCTGCTTACGATGCCGAAGGCAAACCAACCAAAGCCCTTGAAGGCTTTATGCGCGGTCAAGGCATTACGGTAGATCAAGTCTCTACATTCCAAGCAGGTAAAGTTGAAAAAGTGTGCTACTTAAAAGACGTGAAAGGTCAAAGCCTTGATGCGTTATTGCCACACATTTTACAAACAGCATTGGACAACCTGCCAATTGCAAAACGTATGCGTTCTGCTGCAAGCCGTACTGAATTTGTGCGCCCAGTAAAATGGGTCGTTTTACTTAAAGATCATCAAGTAATTGAAGCAACGATTCAAGACCATCAGGCAGGTAATGTCACTTATGGACATCGTTTCCATGCACCTGAAGCTATCACTTTAACGCATGCCGATGAATATCTAGCGAAGTTAAAAGCTGCTTACGTTGTGGCGTCGTTTGAAGAGCGTCAAGCGATCATTGATCAGCAAGTAAAAGCATTAGCGGATGAAGTTAATGCGATTGCGATTGTACCAAGCGACCTACGTGATGAAGTAACTGCATTGGTTGAATGGCCTGTTGCCTTACGTGCCAGCTTTGAAGAGCGTTTCCTTGCTGTGCCGCAAGAAGCTTTAATTACCACCATGCAAGACAACCAAAAGTATTTCTGTTTGGTCAATAGCGACAACAAATTACAGCCTTACTTTATTACTGTTTCCAATATTGAGTCGAAAGACCCGACTCAAATTATTGAAGGCAACGAAAAAGTGGTACGTCCACGTTTGTCTGATGCTGAATTCTTCTTCTTGCAAGACCAAAAGCAACCACTTGCATCACGCAAAGAAAAATTGGCAAACATGGTTTTCCAAGCACAATTGGGTACGCTGTGGAACAAATCTGAACGTATTGCCAAACTGGCTGTTGCTTTGGCGCCAATTACGGGTGCAAATCCGCAAGATGCAGAAAAAGCTGCTTTACTTGCAAAATGTGACTTAACCTCTGAATTGGTGGGTGAATTCCCAGAACTTCAAGGGATTGCGGGAACTTACTACGCACGTCTTGAAGGTGAAAATGATGAAGTGGCTGAATCTTTAGGTGAGCAATATTTACCTAAATTCGCGGGTGACGTTCTGCCTAAAACCAAAACGGGTACAACGATTGCCCTTGCGGATCGTCTAGATACTTTAACTGGTATTTTCGGTATTGGTCAGGCACCTACAGGTTCTAAAGACCCATTTGCGCTACGTCGTTCTGCCATTGGTATCCTGCGTCTAGTGACTGAAAATGAACTTGATGTATCTATCGAAGACCTGATCAAGCTGGCATTGGCTGCTTATGGCGATGTATTGAAAGACCACGACAAGACTCTGGCAGATGCGGTTGCATTCCTAGAAGGCCGTTACCGTGCGAAGTACGAAGACCAAGGCGTTGATGTTGACGTGATCCAAGCGGTTCAAGCGTTATCACCAAAATCTCCACTAGATTTTGATAAACGTGTGAATGCGGTAAATCACTTCCGTGCCTTGCCTGAAGCGGCTGCATTGGCTGCTGCAAACAAGCGTGTTGCCAACATTTTAGCCAAAGAAACCGCACCTGAAGGAAGCGTCATTGAAGCTAACTTGGTGGAAGATGCAGAAAAAGCATTATTCGCGGAACTTGCGAAAATCACACCTGTGGTGGAGCCATTATTGGCAGCAAAAGACTACACCACCGCACTCTCTCAATTGGCTGCATTGCGTGCGCCTATTGATGCTTTCTTTGACAGTGTCATGGTGATGGCAGATGATGCAGAGTTGAAAGCCAACCGCTTACGTTTACTTGCGCAGTTACGTGATTTGTTTACACGTGTTGCGGATGTAAGTGTATTGCAGCACTAAAATCTTAATTACTTGTAAATTAAAAGAAACCCCGCTATTTTGATAGTGGGGTTTTTACATATTGATGAAAATGAAATTATCACAAGCTCAAAAAGCATTAGAATTTTTAAAATCTAATCCTAATCAAAAATTTACAGCTAGATTTATTGCTGATAAATTAATTGCTACATATCCTCAAGATTATATCGAGAAAAGAAATAATATTAAATTTGAAAACAATGAGGGTGCTTTTAAACAACAAGTTATTCGAGAGTTATATAGTATTTTCCCAGACTTAATTCAAAATAATCCTTGTGTAAAATATCAAGAAAGACCACGTCCACGCCAATATTGGTATGACCCCCCTTCAAATCTTTCACCAACAACAGGAATTGACTTCCATAATTCATTAATTATTGATGCAGAAGACAATAATCCACCACCAATTCAAGAAAAAATATTTTCAGAGTACGACTTATACCCTATTCTCATCGAATATTTGTCTAAAGAGCTAAACCTCTATAGCCTGAGAATTGATGAAAAAAAGTCTTCAAATAATCGTGGTCAAAACGGCAATCAATGGTTACACCCCGATATTGTTGCGATGCAACCCATTGATAAAAAATGGCATGAATTAATAAGAACTTGTGTTAAACATGGTTCTGGACAAAATGTGCGTTTATGGTCATTTGAAGTAAAAAAAGAATTAACAGGCTCAAATATCCGAAGTAGCTTTTTCCAAGCAGTCAGTAATTCCAGTTGGGCAAATGAGGGCTACCTAGTAGCAACCTCTATTTCAACAAATGAAGTTGAAGAAGAACTGCGTATGCTTTCAGCTTTACATGGTATAGGTGTAATTTTACTCAACCCAGAAAATCCAACAGAAAGTGAAATCCTTTTGCCAGCTCGACGACGTTCAGAGGTGGATTGGCAATCAATAAATCGAATTTTGACTGAAAACTTGGATTTTAAAAACTTTATAGAGTTGGTTTCTATCTACTATCAAACTGGACGTATTCGTTCACAAGATTGGAATCATTAATCTGTAGGCATTTCACTTCAGATTCCCTATACTCAACCTAACAACACTCAACAAGAAAACAAGCTTATGAAACTTAAAACACTCATTTTATCGGGTTTAACTTGCCTTTCTCTTAGTGCGTGTACTTCTGCACCTGTCATTCCACAGCTCACAGCAGGTGTTTTACAAGAAGTGAAAAATATTGAAGTTTACCCAGACACTGTCAATAACAGCGCCAAACTCACAAAATTTATTGATAAATGCGTGATCGAATTTACAGGCACACTGCAAGCAGGTCGTTCTATTGAACAATGGGCATTTAAAGGCAATGCATTAATTTCAGCTGGTTCTGCAACATTTGCACAAGATGGGACTAGCATAGCAACTCACTTTGACTTGCATGATGCAACTGTGCAAAAGAACTTCATCACCTTACGCAACCATTTTCATAAAGATGCGCTTGCACAATGCAACTAAGCTAAAAACAGCTTTGAATGTATCTTGATGTAGCAAGATTGTTGGACTTTCAATATAAATACAGCATCGCTTGATATTTCAAACTAAGATGATAAAAGCAGTGTAGCCATTGCTGCCCTGCTTTAACAACTCTCCAGAGTAACAAGACCCACAATTTTATGTGGGTCTTCTTCTTTAAGTCTGAAACTCTGCCATAGTTTCAAGCACTTTAAAGTCTCAAACACTGTAAATTTCACCTAAAAATACATCATACTTGCGAAAAATAAACACTGCAGATCATCTAGGCTTTATACAATGCAGTACATTCCATTCAAAACCTTTCAACGACCAGTATTCGGCATCCTAAGAGGCACAGCACAATGAAAAAGATCAATATCAGCATTTGTATTGGACTATTGTTCAGTAGTGCTTCGGTGTGGGCACAAAGTAGTGCTGCACAAACTCAAAGTAATAAACCAATTCAGCCTTATGCAGACAATCCAAACCTCTTACATGTTTGGGCATATAAAACTCAGGAAGGTGTGATTCAGGCAGCACAAAAAGTCGGTGAAGTAACCGAAAAAGGTATTGAAAAAATTCGCCCATCGGCACATCAAGCTTTAGACAACGCCAAACAATTGGGCAGTCAGGGTGCAGCGCAAGCCAAGCAAACAGGGCAGCAACTGGCGGGTCAGGTCAATAATAAAATTCAGGAAACCAAAGAAGTGATTACAGGGCAAAGTGATCAAGCCGTGCCGATCTATCAAGCGCCATTAAGTACACCATCACAAAATGTAACGCCTGCGCCAACCACTACAACGCCACAGACACAGGAAGCACAGACTCAGGCTGCCCCAAGTGACGAATCTGAAGAAGAAATTAAAGTGATTAAACTATAAAAATATTGGATTGATGATTTGCTTTAAAATTATAAAAAAGCCTGCAATTATTCTGCAGGCTTATTCATGTGAAAACGAATAGAGTTTTGTATTTGTCGGAACACATATAGGCTAAGCCCAAGTAATACCAACACAGCTAAAGCAAAGAATAAATAGGCTTTAGGCTCTGGCGCATCGACAAAAGCCGTTGCAGATACAATTAAACTGAACAATAAAACAAGCACAGCAGGCATCAACAACTTGGTCATACATACTACCCTTGGAATGATCAACAAAACCATGTTTTAAGATCATCTTAGCCCAATGGCAAAACAATACAAGTGTCTAAAATTTAAACCATCTAAATAATGGATCAAACTTTGCAGCTTACTGTTCCAGTTCTAGGGTAAATTTGGCAGTATCTGGCAAATCTTCCACAAAGTCGTTGCCGCCAAACTCATCACTGCTCAGGTTCAAATCTTTATAGCTCAACACAAAATAGTCGCTATATTTTTTCAATATTAGTGGGTGCATGCCTGCAGCAAGTGCATCTTGTTCCTTGCATAGTTTCATGACATGACGATCATTCATACTAATTAAATAGCGTTCATCGTTCAGATAAATTTGCACCAAACCACTGCCCTTTGCATAAATTGGAATCAGGAATTTATGGTTTAAGGCAATCGCATGTGCGGCATAGCTCTCAATTTTTTGGCTGATGATGTTAAACACCAAACCATGACCAAAATGGTCGAGCAAGACATTACGATTTTCATACGGCAACTGAATTTGTAAGCCAAGTTTGTTTAAATCGTGCTGATCGACCTGTTTATTACTAAGCAAAGAGCGAATCAGGTTTTGTTTTAACTTGGCATCAAAAAAGTTACTGTCTAGCTGTAAGTTATTGTATTTTAAAATACGACCTAAAGACCAACGATGATTCGGCAAGACATTTTCAATCACTTTACGATAGTAAAACTTGCTGTTCTTTTTCACCTTGCGAATTTTTTGGTAAAAGAACGGCGCATCAAAAGGATGGGTTAAAAAGTCATTCAGTAATTCAGAGTTGGCTAAAATCGCAATTGCATCATGCCCTGTAAATGGCAAATGTAAGGTATGTAAATGCGGAATTAAAGGCTGAATTTTTAAATAATGCCCACGATCTTCAGCATAATATTGGTCATAGACCACAATATATTCACGCTGTGCCGATACATCTTGCGCTTGAATGCGCATATTGGCATTTAAGTCTGCATGATAAAACATGTTATAGCGTGGGTCATGAATATCTTCAGGGTCAATTGAATATTGCGGCACCAAAGCCACAATGCGGTTTAAATCCAGCAAATTGGAATATTTAATTGCCGCATAGCCACCCATTGAGCCGCCATAGCCCACGCGAATTTTAAACGAGGCAATCAGGTCTTGAATGGCTGCCAACATGGCACGCATAGAAGCTTCAGGAAACCATGATTTTTCCTTAGGCATGACCCCAATCACATTAAAATGAAACTTTTCCAGTGATTTTTCGGCATTAATAGACGTTCCTTTGGCCCGTGTAATTAAATCGCCAAAAGAAAAAATCAGCTCCTGAGATGAGCCTTTCATGAAAATAGCGCGGATATGTCCGTCTTCAAAAATTATGTGTTTGTCCATTCCCACACCGGCGCCAAGGCGCTGAATTAAACCGTTACTTTAAACTTGAATACCCTGTACGCAAGTCCAAAAGTGAATATGTTATTTTATAGATGCACAGCAGATTAAAAATCGCAAAATATGACACAATCTCTACATCCTGCCGCACAACAAGGTTTTGCTTTAGGGGCAAACCTATATCAACAAGTTCGTCCCAGTTACCCGCAAGAAGTCGATGTTTTCCTGCAAGATCAGCTCCAAGTTCCACTTAATAGCAATATTGTAGACTTGGGTTCTGGCACAGGAAAGTTCCTGCCACATTTGCTCAAACTGACAACTCAGCTTATAGCGGTAGATCCGATTGCCAGCATGTTAGCCGAATTAGAACAACTTTACCCACAAGTTAAGACAATTCAAGCACGAAGTGAGCAATTACCACTGCACGATCAATGTGCAGATTTGGTGAGCTGTGCGCAATCTTTTCATTGGTTTGCCAATCTGCAAAGTTTAAAGGAAATTCACCGAATCTTAAAACCGCAAGGTCATTTGCTGTTAATTTGGAATCAACGTGATATTTCAGTCAATTGGGTCAATGCACTGGCAAAGATGATTTTGCCTTTTGAGGGCGATACACCGCGTTTTCACAATCAGGACTGGCGTCAGGTATTTGCCGATACAGATTTATTCCAACTTACTCACGAGCAGAAATTTCATCACACGCATGTTGGTACAGTTGAACAAGTCGTGTCTAAGCGTTTGCTTTCGACCAGTTTCATTGCTGCAATGCCAACTGAACAGCAACAACAACTCAAAACACAATTTGAACAATTAGTATTAGAATATACGAATAAGCATGTGCAAGATGAAATTGAATTTCCCTATTGTACACATTTGTATGTCTATCAAAAAGTTGAATGAGAGGGAGCAAATAAATGCAAATAACCTTTAAACACGCGATTGCTCCCTTAACAATTTTTTTGGCGTTCTCCCTCAGCGCTTGCGAGCGCAGCAAAGTAGAACATGCAGACAAACTCAGCCCTGAAGATCAAATCATGCAAACTCAGGTCGAGCAAGCCGCGATTCAGCCCTTTGAAATGACTGCGGATGACCCGCATGATATTCAATTGCTGATGGATTATGAACAACGCCATGACCAAATGAGCAATGATTTGGAAGATGAGTTAGAACGCTTGCATGAAAGCCAACAACTCGATGCTGCATTTGCACAAAATCGCCTGCAGGACAACATTCAATCTGCCTTGAGTATGCTCAAAGAACTGGATTTAAAGACACCGCAAGGGCGTTATATTCAAGGCCTAATGAGTCATTATTGGGAACAGCAAGCGCAATATCTAGCAACTCAAAATACAACTTCTGCACCTTATCCTGTCAGTAAAGAACAACGTCAGCAAGGCTTAGCAGACTTGCTACAGGCGCAGCAACAACTAGAACATTGGCGTGGGCAATATCCACAACTTGATGAATAACGTGTTTTACGGACGCTGCTGTAAATACTGATGCACTCCTTCAGCGGCAGCGCGTCCTGTAGCAAAACAGGCTGTCAGCAAATAGCCGCCCGTTGGCGCATCCCAATCCAGCATTTCACCACAGAGAAAAACGTGTGGATTGGAATTTAACTGCAATTGTGCAGATAAAACCTCACGTTTGACTCCGCCCGCACAGCTAATTGCTTCTTCAATAGGACGAAAACCCTTTAAAGGCACCGTTAAATTTTTAATCTGCTGCGCCAATTGCATAGGTTGCTGCCAAAGGGCTTTATCCACCAACTCACGCACGACTGCAGACTTCACGGCATCCAAACCTGCCTTACGCCAAATATTGCTTACAGACTGTTTTTTGGAAAGTTGCAACTTTTGGCAGAGTTGCTCAACGGTTAAATCGGGTAGCAAATCGAGTTGTAACTGCAGCGGTTGTCGAGCGTGCTGCAACTGTCGCAATGCTCGCCCTTGCTTATAAATTAAGCCACTTTCCAAACCATAATGGCTAATCACAATATCGCCCATGCTTGGTTCAGTACCTTTCACCCATGCTTGCACACGTTTTAAAGGTTGCCCAAAAACTGGCTGCATATAGTTAGACCAGTGACATTCCACTCCTGCATTGCTGGCTTGGAAAGGCTGAATTTCATTGGCAGATAACCAACGCTGCCATGCACCATCACTACCCAATTTCGACCACGACACTGCCCCACATGCCATCACAATGGCGGCAAATTGCTGTTGTTCAATGTGACCTGTACTTAGATTTTGAATACTGAGTTGATTGTTCTTTAAATCACATACCTGATGCCGATAATGAAACTGCACGCCTGCATCAACCAAGCGTTTTAACCATGCGCGTAGCAAAGGTGCGGCTTTCATTTCTTGTGGAAAAATTCGCCCCGATGAACCTACATAAGACTGAATACCTAAACCCTGCATCCAGTTTTGAATCCAAGCCGCATCCCATTGTTGAATCCACGGCGCCAACCATTCCGCCCGATCATAACGCTGAATAAATTGTGCAATCGGTTCGGCATGTGAAATATTCAGCCCCGTTTTACCTGCCATCAAAAACTTACGTGCCGCTGAAGGTTTCTGCTCATAGACATGCACATCATAGGCATACTGACTCAGCACTTCGGCAGCCATTAGCCCTGCTGGCCCTGCTCCTATAATTGCAATGCGCTGTTTCATGCCTGTTTACTCAGTTGTTGCACTTGAGTCTGCAGAAACTTTCGCCTCAACTGCAGCAGGTGTTAAAGTCGGCTGCTGTCCTTGCAAAGGCTGAAAATCATCAAAACGGGTTGTATAAGCCGCAGGTTTGGTGATCAGCAGTTCCTGACAACGCTCACCACGTGCTAAATATTTGATTTCAAAATGAGTGCGTGCTGAATCTACTGGAACATCCTGCTGAATAAATGGCAATTTCCACACTTCAATCAGCTGTTGCTGTGCTTCTGCAATATATTCAGGAATATTACTTACCAAAGTAATACTGCCGCCTGCTTTTAAACGCGACAATAAAAACTCAAAAAATGGCATATTCAACCAACGCTGGGTGGCATTATGTGGTTCTGGATTCGGATATAAAATAAAGAATTGCTCAACTTGAGCAGGAAATAAAGCATGCACAATCCATGGAATGGCATCGGCATGCACAATTTGTAAGTTGTGCTGACCTTCAAGCTGATGCTGTTTTTGCATCGCCAAAAATTTTTCACGGGTGCGCTCAATTGCAATCAACTTGTGCTCAGGATGCTGCCCGCTAAACAATAGGGCGTGTTTACCTTTTCCGGCCCCAATTTCCACACAAACCGATTCATTGGCAATGGCTTGAAAATCACGAGGGGCATGCATACGCTGTGCTTGAAATTGACGAATTGGCATAATCAGATCAAACTTACAAAATTCGGCACAAGTCTATCAAGTCAGGTGCTATTTGCCTAATCCAATCCTGCATTTTTCATTTGGAGTTGATCATGCCACGCACTTTTCCTTGCCCTCGTTGTGGTGAACCTTCGCAATGGGAAAACAATCCATTTCGTCCTTTTTGTTCTGAGCGTTGCAAGCTCATTGATTTAGGCGCATGGGCAAATGACGAGTATCGTTTACCCACCCAAGATGCTCCGCAAGCAGAAAACTCTGAGGAATAAGCAATAAATTTCCACGCCAAATATTGCCTAAAACTACACACAGTTTCATGGAATTTTTCACATTTTTAGAAAAATTATTCAAAATTTAGTTGTTCTATAATTGCTTTCAGCAGAATTAGCACAGGTTATACTTTGCACTATTCGTGACTCCGTCACTGCACATAACAATAAAGAAAGCAAAAAATAACCTAGGAACATTTCACCATGGAAATCATGTTAAAAGGAATTGTAATGCTGTGTATTTTACTCTCTACCAGCAGTTTAGGCTTTGGACTGTACGCGCATGATTTACTCATGCTGTGCATAGGCATCTTACTGACAATTTTCACAATGCTGTTTGCAATTGAAAGCAAACAAATGCTGAATAATCCCTTTCGCAAATAAAAAAGTCAGCGACTGCTGACTTTTTCTTAAAGCATAAATACACACTGCTTTTAACCTGCTTGCCCTGCTACAAACGGGTTATGCTGTTTTTCAAAACCAATGGTGCTGATTGGCCCATGCCCCGAAATAAACTGGGTGTCATCAGGCAAACTAAAACACTCGCGCTGAATTGAATCTAATAATTGTTGATGATTCCCACGTGGAAAATCGGTGCGTCCAATCGAGCCTTTAAATAGCACATCGCCTGTCCACAAGACGCCATATTTTGCATTATAAAACATCACATGGCCTGGGGTATGCCCTGGTGCATAACGCACTTCAAAGCTTTCTTGACCCAATTGCAGCACTTCACCACCCTCTAACCACTGTGTAACCGTGACTTGTTCAGGGATAGGAAAACCATAACGTGCAGACACTTCTTGCAGTTGATCTAACCAAAAAGCATCTTCTTTCTGTGGACCAATCACAGGAACATTCCAGTAATGTTGCAACGCACCAACAGCCCCCGCATGGTCTAAATGTCCATGAGTGAGCCACAAAGCTTTCACCGTTAAACCCAACGCTTCAACTTCGGCTTTCAGCTTTTCAGGCTCACCGCCTGCATCAATCAAAATTGCTTCTTTGCTTTCTGCATCCCACACAATCGAGCAGTTTTGCTGAAAAGCGGTGACGGGAACAATTTTGACTTGCAACATGGTGGCGAACCTCAAAAATTAATGGCTTAGGTTAAGCTTTACAGCATCAAGATTAGCTTGAAGTAAATGTTTGAGCAAATCCAAATGATCGGCACGGGTATTCAGTGCAGGAATATAGGCATATTCTTTGCCACCTGCTTGTAAAAACAATTCTGCGTTTTGAATTGCCAATTCTTCTAGCGTTTCCAAACAATCTGCAGAAAAAGCAGGACTCATAATTTGCACCGACTTCACGCCCTGCTGTCCCCATTCTTCAAGTAAGACATCGGTATAGGGTTTGACCCATTCTTGTTTGCCAAAACGTGACTGGAAGCTAATTGCCCACTGATCATCATTTAAATTTAAAGCATCGGCAAGCAATTTGGCCGTGATCCGACAACGCTCTGCATACGGATCACCCTTATCGGCATACGGCTGTGGAATGCCATGAAACGACATCAATAATTTTTCTGCCACACCATGCTCGGCTTGAAATTCACGCACACTTTGCGCCAACGCCTGAATGTATAAAGGATGCTGATAATAATCACGAATGATGGATAAGCCCGGCAAATTACGCTGCTGTGGCACCCATTTGGCAACGGCATCATATAAAGGTGCAGTCGAAGTTGCCGAATATTGTGGAAATAAAGGGAACAAAATCACGTGATCTTGAGGATTTTGACTCAAAGCTGCCAAAGCCTGTTGAATACCCGGATTGCCATAGGTCATTACCGGTAGAATATTCAATTCAAACTCAGGATATAGCGGCAATAACTGCTGTTTTAAAGCATCAACCTGTTGCAACAAAATTTCCCGCATCGGTGAATCTTGCTGCCAGACCATGGCATAAGCATGTGCAACACGCTTAGGACGAAATGGTAAAATGAATAAGTTCAAAATAATTTGCCAAATCGGTTTTGGAATTTCAATCACCCGTTGATCGGATAAAAACTGCTTTAAAAAACGGCGAACCGCTGCTGCAGTCGGTTCATCAGGCGTACCTAAATTGGCTAAAAGAACGGTTACTTTGGGTTTTGCTGTAGACAACATTCAGCCCTCGTGTCTGATGATTGAGCCCGACTACTTTAACAGTTTTTTCACTCTGTATTGAGAGATTAATACGGTGTTTTAAATGAATAAACCCGATCGGTATCTAGCAAATTGCTCTCTAAAAGTTTTTGCGCTTTTGCCGTGGTTTGCCACAACATCCGCTGACGATCATCACGCCCCGCCTGCACAATCCAGTCATTTTGACGCATTTGCATTTTAATCTGATGCAAGGCCCGAATATTGATTTGGGCACGTGCAACTGCATGCGCACGTGGCATGATCCGACGTGCATCCTCCAAACCAGTTTCATTCAAATATTCATTCATGCGTTTCGAAAAATATTCTTCAGGGGTTGGATGAATAAAAGTATTGCCTAAAATTGCCAACAACTGCGCCCAACTTAAACTTCGCTCAACTTTCAGCTCTCTAAAGTTACCATCCTGATAGGCATGCATGCGATATTCAAAACGATATGATTCATTCATCGACACTTTAGATACGCTTAGAAACGGGTCTGCTTCGCGCTGTCCCACATCGGTTTCCAGCTGACGTAACTTACTTTTTAAACGTTCAATTTCATCATGCAAAGCTTGTGTATTTTGCGGGCGCACCCAACCAGAAGTCGGATAACGTTCTAGCATTTGCGACATATTAAAGCGGACAGCAAGCTCTAAATCACGCAGAGTGCGGTAGCTAAACACCTGATCGACTTCTTGTTGTAATAATTTACGGAACTCTTTGAATTTTTCACGCAATTCAGGTTTTTCATCATGTAAAGATGAATCACGTGAATCTGGGTCTTCGTGCATAAATACAATGATCGGCTTTTGCTTGGTGACTGCATAAATATACTCTAAATGCATATACCCCACGCCCGACACCGATTGCTCACCGTACTGGCTGCCCAATAGAATCACCACATAATCACAATCATCAATTTGACGGCGTGCAAATGCAGTGCTGAGTGGGGTACGTTGTTCTAAACCCCACGAAAAAAAACCCATTCCCACCAATGTTTGTGCCAAGATCACTCGTTCTGGCTGCATATCTGCCCCAGACGTCGAGATAAAGACCTGATAGCGCTTATCGAGCATTGGTTTCCCCTCTCCTATTGCCATTACAAGTCGGTCACCGTCTACTTGTAATGCCTTTCCCCAATCATAAAAAAATTATCTTAAAGTCAGTCCACAGTACTCACATTTGCGATACTCCAAGAAATATTGCCTGGAATAAGATGCTGCAACACGGGCTTTAATTGTTCTGCATTGTTCCCGCTGACATAACACGCAATTTGTAAAGTATCTGCCAAACTTTGTTCAAATAATAACTCATTTTTAATTAAAATGCGGGAAGTTTGACGCGCAACGGCAATTCCTGAGTCAATTAATGTCAGTTTCTGACCAAAAATGGACTCAATCGCAGGTTTTAGGAAAGGATAATGGGTACAACCGAGCACCAAATAGTCCGCGCCCTGATCGACCACAGGTTGCAAACTCTGCTGTAAGGAACTTAAACATGCCTCACTCATTTGCGCCCCTTGCTCAACAAAAGGCACTAAATCTAGATTGGTGACATTCAAGACTTGCACTTGAGCAGGAATCGCAAAACGCTGCATCACATCTTTAATAAGTTGTCCGCGAAAAGTCGCAGGCGTCGCAAGTACAGCCACAGTTTTGCTTTGGCTATTTAATACGGCAGGCTTTAAAGCAGGCACTAAACCAATAATGGGAAAATCTTCGCCGTAATGATCGCGCAGATAATCTAGACTAAAAGCAGAAGCAGTATTACACGCCACGACCGCAACTTTACAACCTTGTCGATATAACCATTCGATTGCAGCTGCAGTGAGTTCTCGAATATTTTGATCATCACGTGGGCCATACGGCACATGTGCAGTATCGGCATAATAAAGGATGCGCTCATTGGGCAAATATTCTGCAATTTCAATGGCAACTGACAAGCCTCCTATGCCCGAATCAAAAATACCAATTGGCGCACTGGCTTGTGCTTTTGGCATGGCTTGATTTAAGGGAGAAACAGGATGAATGGCTGTCATAGCAAGAGATTCAGCAATACAAAATGGGATGAATAAAGCTTAAACCTCAGCTGCTTAAATGCAAGTGCAAATCACCACTTTTCAACGATAAAATCGTTTCGCCCTGCGCATTTTCACTCAGCTCGCCCAATTCCACCAAATGTAAAAAAGCCGCACGCTGAATCAGGGCATTAATACCAAAACGCACATGCACATAAGGACGCAGCTCACCTGCATATTCACGCATAAAAATAGGATGCTCGGCATCAACAATCACAATATCCTGATGTGTAGTGATAAGTTGAATATAATTTTGCTGTCCGATTTCGACCACATCAACCTGATTGATGAACAAAGGCTCATCTTCTACCTGGATTTCAATTTGTTCCACTGGGGTTTTTAAATAAAACTTGCCCTGCTCTTTCCATAACACACTAGAAAACAGATCAACCAATGCCTGACGTTTGATCAATTGACCTTCGTGCCACCATTCTCCATTGGCTTTGACCAGCAAATCCATTGCTCCACAATGCTTTGGATGCCATTGCTCCAAAGGAGGGATTGATCTTTTGTGACCTGACTGTCCAGTTTTTATATATTGTGCAATGTGCATTAAATTTTTATTATCAGCCGTAGCTACATTTTCTGTCGGTTTGATTGAATTATCGTCATGCTTCATGCTGCAGTACCTTACTGACGGAAAAATAATACGATTCAGCCAATTGGCTAAGACTCGGTTTAAAACTATACTAGCTCACAATACTTACCCATACTGTAAAAGACACGATTAAATTTGTGTCTGGCAACTAAAAATACTCATGGCAGCACCGTTGCTTGATGCGGTTGCCACCTTCAATTATATGAGGAGTCCTACATGGAACACATCGAACGTGAATCGATGGAGTTTGACGTAGTCATCGTAGGCGCAGGCCCTGCGGGTCTTTCTGCTGCGATCAAAATTCGTCAACTTGCAATTGAAAACAATTTAAATGATCTGTCCGTTTGTGTGGTCGAAAAAGGCTCTGAAGTTGGTGCGCATATCCTTTCGGGTGCAATTCTTGAGCCTCGCGCCATCAACGAGTTATTTCCTAACTGGAAAGAAGAAGGTGCGCCTTTAAATGTGCCTGTGACTGAAGATAAAACTTTCTTCTTGATGTCACCTGAAAAAGCTCAGCAAGCACCGCATTGGATGGTGCCTAAAACCATGCATAACGATGGTAACTACGTGATCTCGTTAGGCAACGTGGTGCGTTGGTTAGGTCAAAAAGCCGAAGAATTAGAAGTTTCTATTTTCCCTGGCTTTGCGGCATCTGAAATTCTTTACCATGCCGATGGTACGGTTAAAGGCATCCAAACTGGTGACATGGGCATTGGTAAAGATGGCGAGCCAACGCATAACTTCACACCGGGTTATGAACTACATGCCAAATACACCATTTTCGCAGAAGGCTGTCGTGGTCATTTAGGTAAGCGTTTAATCCAACAATTCAATTTGGATAAAGATGCCGATCCGCAACACTACGGGATTGGTATTAAAGAACTTTGGGAAATTGACCCTGCAAAACACAAACCAGGTTTAGTCATGCACGGTGCAGGCTGGCCATTAAGTGAAACAGGTTCTTCAGGCGGTTGGTGGTTATACCACGCAGAAAACAACCAAGTGACTTTGGGTATGATTGTGGACTTGTCGTATACCAACCCACACATGTATCCATTTATGGAAATGCAGCGCTGGAAAACTCACCCTCTAATTAAACAGTATCTAGAAGACGGCAAGCGTATTTCTTATGGTGCACGTGCTGTGACCAAAGGTGGCTTTAACTCATTGCCAAAATTCACCTTCCCAGGTGGTTCTTTAATTGGTGATGATGCAGGCTTCTTAAACTTTGCCAAAATCAAAGGCTCTCATACCGCCATGAAGTCTGGCATGCTTTGCGGTGAAGCAGTATTTGAAGCGATTGCTGCAGGTGTCGCAAAAGGCGGTGACTTGGCGATTGCTCGCGTAACTGAAGGCGAAGATTTCTTTGTGAAAGAGCTAACGGCTTACACTGAAAAATTCAACAACAGCTGGCTGAAAGAAGAACTTTATAGCGCACGTAACTTTGGCCCTGCAATGCATAAGTTTGGTCAATGGATGGGTGGTGCGTTTAACTTTATCGACCAGAACGTGTTTAAAGTACCATTTACTTTGCATGATTTAGTGCCTGATTTCAGCGCACTCAAAACTGTAGATGCAACCAGCTTTAAACCGAACTATCCAAAACCAGATGGCAAGCTGACTTTTGACCGTTTATCTTCAGTGTTCGTATCGAATACCGTACATGAAGAAAATCAGCCAGCACACTTAAAGTTGACAGATACCTCTATTCCAGTGAACGTAAACTTACCTAAATGGGATGAGCCTGCACAGCGCTACTGCCCTGCGGGTGTTTATGAAATCATGGAAAATGATGATGGTTCAAAACGCTTCCAGATTAACGCAGCCAACTGTGTTCACTGTAAGACTTGTGACATTAAAGACCCATCACAGAACATCACTTGGGTAACACCTGAAGGTGGCGGTGGTCCGAATTACCCGAATATGTAATTGCGAATCGCAATTGAGAAACCCAAAAGCAGTGCCTCGGCACTGCTTTTTTTATACACAGTTTACAAAATGACCAAGGTCTCATAATCCCTTACATTTTTCAGGTATTTCTCTATTCAAAAGCAGGCGATTGAATAACTTTCCTTGTTATGCTGTTTTTGCTTATTTTTTATCTTTTCTATTTTTAGTTTTTTATTTCGTTTTTTTCAGACTTGAACAACCGAAAATGTTGTTTTGTCAGCTTTTATACAATGCTATTCGGCATTTTATGCAGCACTTAGCACGGTAGCAAAATGTTGTAGATGCTGACTAAAACTGACTTGAGTGGAGTATAAAGCAGTACTTTGAGTTTTATCTTGCTCAAGCATTTGGTTGTTCTTCTTATTTTCATTAGAAGAGGAATTCCAACATGCTTAATTTAACAGACACCCTCAACCAACTTAAAAATGTGCAGGCACAACCTGCAGTCAGCTTATTTCTACCCACACATCGTACCTTTCCAGACAATCAGCAAGATGTGATTGCTCTTAAAAACCAACTTAAACAACTCGAAGAACGCCTGTTGGCAGACTATGACAAACGTCTGGTGGCACAAATTTTAGAACAGATTCATCATCAAACCAAAGATTTGAATCCCAACTACCATTTAGACAGTCTGGCTATTTTTGCCACAGCCGACAGTGCACAAGTACTGCGTCTGCCATTCCCTACCCAAGAACGTATTGTGATTGATCAACAATTTTCAGTGCGTGATTTTATTCGTGAGCTATCTTATGCAGTGCAATACTATGTGGTAGTGATCAGTCGTGAAATTGGACGTCTGATTAAGGCCTCCAATGATCGTGTAATCCATGAGTTTTCTGTAGATGACAGCGACTTGAATGAACGACTGCCACATGGTGCATTTCCTGTTCAAAATGATAACTTATATAGCACCAGCGGTGCAGAACGTGCCACAGCCGCCAATGAAGACCGTTTACTCAAAGAGTTTTTAAACCGTGTCGATAAAAATGTGCAAACTGTACGTGCCAGTGAGCCATTGGGCTTGGTCATTGTGGGTGATCGACGCAATATCAGTTTTTATGAATCTATTTGCGACCAACCCAATGCCATTATTTTCAGTGTAGATAACGTCACTCAGCTAGAACAAGGCAGCGCACAACACATTATTGACAGTATTCAGACCGAGCTAAAAAGCCATCAACAACAATTGCATCAGCAACATGCGCAGCAACTGGATGAACTCTATGCCAGTGACCGTGTTGTGACCGATCTGCAGCAAATTTATCAGGCAGTGTTGCAAAATAATGTCGATACTTTATATGTTCAACAAGGCTACATGCAGACGGGTTGGGTCGATACCGACCAGCAACGAATTTATCTAGATCAAGCGCACGCACCTGACAGCGCACAAGCCACAGACGATGTGATCAACCATATTATTGATGCAGCACAGCAACACGCTGCCAATATCGTATTTATTCCTGCCGATTATTTACAGTCCAAAGCACCACTGACTTTAATGAGTCGCTATGCGGTCTAAAACTCAGTCCATTTGACTGTGATCTAAAAAACAGCCATGCAGATTTATCTACATGGCTGTTTCAATCAAGATTCAAACTTCTCATTCATACGCAAATCTACGCTTTTTCATGACTTTCTCATGAATAAAACGATCAATTAGAATCGAGTCGTTACCGCCAACTGTACCCGATGACTGTCGCTATGTGATCGCCCGCTATATTCATAATTCAAATTGATAAAACTATGTTGTCCAAAGTGAAGTTGTGAACCTAAGGCAGCATGATATTGACCTTGATCGGCATGCCATGCATCAAACTTCAGTTTCTCCGCTGTGCCTACATAATGGGTATCTAAATATGCTTTTTCCTGAATCGGTTGGCTGTAATACAAGCTGCCTTGCAATTGCCATGCTGGATTCAACTGGTAATTGGCTTGCAAACCTGCACCAAAATTCCAGCGCTGCATCACCAAATCATCTAAGCTGTTGACACCATCCTGCTGAGTTTGTTCGGCATGAACATAATGTTGGAACGAAGCGTCTAAATACGGTTGAATCTGCATTTTTTGACTGAGTGGATAGCTATAATCTAGACGCAAACCTGCGGCATACATTTGTCCATCAAACTGTATTTTTTGTGCTTGAGCATGACCACGCTGCGCGTCAACATCCACCTGCATGCCTTTTAACCATGCCGCGACACTTAAATCACGATTAAGCTGCTGTGCTGTCCCCATAGTTAGTGCATAGGCTTTGCTCTGACTGCTATTTTTTGAGCCTGTTTGTACGGCATCATCTAAGTTCAGTTGACTGAAATCGGCCTGCGCTGCCAAGGTCATCCCTGCCAGTTTTGTTGCCACACCAACACCTTGATGATGACTACGGCGCTCACTATTTAAGCCGACATAATCCATATCATAACTTTGGTAATCACCCGAAAACCAAAGCTGTTTGGGTTGTGCGGTTGCCAAACGCTGTGCAAACTGACGTTCTTGCTTGCTGCTTTCTTCTGCGACATTTAAAACGGTATTGGCATAAAAACTTGGATCAAGTTGATGAAACAGTTGATTCAATGCCTGCGTAGAAACTGTACTTTCAGCAGCATTGCTATAACGTATAGTTTGAGCAAAATTGTTAAATAAGCGATTGGCAAAAACTTTTTCAGCATCTTCCAGCGTTTCTAACTGTTGTTTCTGATCAAGACTTGCTAAAACTACATCTAAATTACGGGCAACCTGAGTACGTCCTTCAAGTTCAGCAGCAAGAGCCGCCACCGTTTCAGTCGATTTACGCTTTGCCGTAATCACCACATCGGTATTGATTGTATCTGCCGCACGTACAGGCTCGCCCGTTGCATTCAGTTCAGGACGATAACTAACTTGTGTCAACTCAAATAATGGATTGCTTGAGCGATAAGCATCGAACTCACGCTGTACGCCTTGTTGCGCACGTAATACGGTAGTTTGTGAACCTTGTGCAGTAATAAGTGGCTGATCAAGTGGCACTTCATCAAACAGGTTCAAAGTCCCTGCCAAATTGGCGGTTCCCGTTACCGTCAGCAAATTGCCAAAACGTGCTTTAAAACCCGCATGTTGCTGCTGATCTGCAGCAATCTGCATCGAATAGTTGCCTGTGATGGTTAAATTGCCTTCGTTTCAAGAAATGCACTGTCTGTTTCGACTTCTAAAATGTTTTGTGAAGGTTCAGGTTCTTGAATCGCACTGCCCATCTCGATGTCAGAGGTATCTTGTGGTGCTTCAATATCTTGAATTGCACTATCGACCAAAACGGTGTCGGTTAAAGCAGGCTCTACTGCAGGTGGAGCTACCACATCGACAGGTTGCTCTGCTTCTGACGGAGGTGATTCAAGTGTAGGTATCGTATTAGGCTGATTGACATCATTATTTTCTAAAACGGTAGCATCATTGCTGTCTAAAAGTGAATCTTCAGTTGGTGATGTATTGCCATGATCTGTACTGCCACCACTCAAACCACCGCCATTGGATGATGCATCGCCATGATCTAGCTCTAAATTCACAGGAGGTTGATCGGTAATGGGTGCAGATGGTGCGACAGGTTGCTCTACTCCGCTGCCAATGCCTTCATTTGTAGTCGGTTGATCTTCTTGGCTGACATTTTCTGCCCCCAACACATCAGTGACTTGAACCGTGCTTGACTGAGAGCCTGAACCCGATGAACAGCCTGAGATACTCATGGTCAATAAACACGCCACACTCAGTGGCTTTAAAGAAAAGTTTTGCTTTTTATCTAAAATCATACCGTACTCAATCAAAATGATGATAACGCAAGATTTATTGATGATTGATCACGTAAAAAATTAAGCAGATTTTGCTCAGTCTAAATGGCATATTTTTTTAAGATAAAGACAATCAGTTAAGTCCCCCAAAATTATTTTTCTTAACTTGACTACTTTAATGCGACAGCTTAATCAGCTTTTTCAGCCTTATAAAACATAAACACTGCCATATAACATTCAAACCAAGCAAAACCCCAAATCTGCTTAATTTTATCCCCAAATGTTCTGCAATCGAACTCAATAAACTGATCGCATTATAGGCTAATTTTTCCATATATTAAAAAATATTTAAAATAATTTTGTTAAAAATCAATAACTAAACAATAGACTAAACTCACACTCTAAAAATTATTTCTTATACAACACACAGAGCTTTGTTAGATTTTGCACAAGCACACAACTTGCCCTATAAATGCAGAAAAGTTGAAAAGTCCCTTAAAAAATGTGTAGCAGATAACGCAACTCGTGGATCGTTTCGCCATTTTTTAACTCAAACTGTGAAGCAGGTTGGATTGATGCAAAATTGATGAAAAATTAAAAATAAAGTTGAACGTCATGGCTAAAAACACAAAAGGCATATTTCAACTTGCATGAATTGCAAATGAAATATGCCTATATGGATCACATGACTATTTTATCGTGTTTAAATTATAGTGTTCTAAAAGTGCTGAGGCTAATTTTTGCCTATTAGCCTTTTTTCACCAAATAATGAAATTCTTTATTGCCCTGCTCATCTAAGCGTTCTTCTTGCAATAACAACTCATGCCCCAAATGCATGCAAAATTTTGGAATATCCCAAGACGTCGAATTGTCAGT
This sequence comes from Acinetobacter sp. YH01003, assembly GCF_013420525.1. Taxonomy (NCBI): domain Bacteria; kingdom Pseudomonadati; phylum Pseudomonadota; class Gammaproteobacteria; order Moraxellales; family Moraxellaceae; genus Acinetobacter; species Acinetobacter sp. YH01003. The sequence goes on from NZ_VOXY01000002.1 coordinate 118,901, forward strand.
TGCAAACACTTCAACCACATCGCCAGACTTAGATTTGCGAATGGCTTGATGCAGCATCATCACAGGTTCAGGGCAACGCAAACCGCGGGTATTCAGTTGAATACTAGGTGTGACAGGAAGTTCAGACATGCACAGACTCGATATTAAAACATCGGGCTAGTTTAGCATAAAGCGCAGCCTTGTTTTATGTGTTCCCGCTACGCACAGCAACACATCTCGTGACGTAATTGCCGTCATTTTCTCCCAAGATTAGCAATAGACAACTGTATTTTCTAAGGTATGATTAAGCTAAGTTTTTTAGATATAAAGAGTCTTTAGGAAAGATCATGCACGAGGAATCAGGCCCATCGTGGGGTATGCGTGGCCTAAGAAAATGGTTAGGCACTGCACCAGAAACCCGCGATGAATTGCTAAAATTAGTACAAGATTCACGTCGTTTTTTAGAACCCGATACGGTGGCAATGCTCGAAGGTGTTCTGGATTTACCTGCCACCAAAATCCGTGAAGTCATGACCCCACGTACCGCCATGATTAGCTTACAAGAAGATGATGAGCTACTCGACATTTTGCATGTACTGGTCGAATCGGCACATTCACGTTTTCCTGTGTTCTCATCTGACCAACCCGACAACGTGGTGGGGATTTTATTGGCAAAAGATTTATTGCCTTTACTGACCGAACAAAGAACCAAAGTCGATATTCGCGCCTTAATGCGTCAGCCGTTATTTGTGCCTGAAAGTGCTCGTTCAGACCAAGTATTGCGTATGCTCAAAAACACCCAAACCCATATTGCAGTGGTGATTGATGAGTATGGCACCACTTCGGGCTTGGTTACTTTAGAAGATATTTTAGAAGAAATTGTCGGTGAAATTGAAGATGAACACGACAATATTGACGAAGAAGCAGAATACATCATCCCCGATCACGACCCAAAAACGGCAAATACTTGGTTAGTACAAGCACTTACACCAATCGAACATTTTAATAATGTTTTAGATGCAGATTTTTCTGACGATGAAGTAGAAACTGTGGGCGGTTTATTGCTTCAGGAAATTGGTTTGGTGAGTGATTTGCAAGGACAAGTGATTGTGATTGGCAACTGGGAGTTTACCATTCTTGAAGCAGATGCCCGCACTATTCATCTGATTCGAGCCGTACGTCAATGAGGACTTTTTTTTCCAAGCTGTCTAATCCTGCAGAACATCAACAACTGCCCTTAATTTATCCATTAATCATTGCCCTATTGGCAGGTGCAGTGTTTAGTTTGGCACTTGCTCCCTATCATTACTGGTGGATTGCCTTACTTTCACCTGCTTTGCTGTATGCGACTTTAAGCAAACGCACCCCGAAACAGGCCTTTTTGATTGGTTGGTCTTACGGGATTGGGTTGTGGTTTGTCGGAGCATTTTGGCTCTATACATCCATTCACGTCTATGGCGACACCAATGCCTTTTTAAGCGTGCTGATGATTGTCATTATGGCGCTGTTGATGGGTTTGTTTACTGCCGTACAAACGTGGTTATATCGTCGGTTTTTCCCTGAAACACCACTGACTTTTGCACCGCTATGGGTATTTTTTGAATGGGCGAAAACTTGGGTCTTTACAGGTTTTCCATGGCTGTTTGCAGGTTATGCCTTCACCGAACGCTTTTTGGATAGCTATGCACCGTTGTTTGGTATTTTCGGGGTGTCTTTTGTGGTCATCTTGCTGGCCTGTGCGTTGGTTGAAGTCCTTAAAAAGCGTATCTTCTGGCTGATTCCATCGGCAATTTTACTTTTGGGTGCATGGGGTGCAGCACAACTCAGTTTTGTAACTGCAAAATCTGAAAAGCCACTCTCGGTTTCTCTGATTCAAGGCAACATTCCTCAAGACTTAAAGTGGCTCACCGAATACCAAATTAAGACCTTGGAAATTTATACCCGCTTGACCCGAACTGAATGGGGACGCGACATTATTGTTTGGCCTGAATCATCCATTCCAATGTTCCAGACCGATATTGAACCGTTTTTGGATGCCATGAAAACACAGGCTGAAAAAACGGGCAGTTCGTGGGTGACAGGTATTCCGTATTGGGACTTGCCTGAATCACAAGTGCAGCAACATCCAATGTATTACAACAGCATTATGGCAACGGGAGATGCGGCTGAAGGCTTGTATAAAAAGCAGCGTCTGGTGCCTTTTGGTGAATATATTCCGCTTTCAGGCTTACTGAGTTGGGTACTACCTGCGATGCAAAATGACCCATCCATGAGTGGTTTTTCACGTGGAGCGTCTGAGCAAAAACCGCTTGCAATTAAACAGCATCATTTGGGGGCAGCCATTTGTTATGAGGTGGCTTATCCGAACCTGACCCGCCGCAATGCTAGCCAAAGTGACTTTTTGGTAACAGTATCCAATGATGCTTGGTTTACGGGTACTGCAGGGCCATTGCAACATTTACAAATGGTACAAATGCGCGCCAAAGAAAATGGACGCTGGTTTGTTCGTGCCACCAATACAGGTGTGACCGCATTTATTGACCATCATGGGCATATTGTCAAACAAGCGCCAATGGATCAGGAATTTGTGCTGCGTGGTGATCTGCCTGCCATGCAAGGTCAAACACTGTATACCCAACTCAGCGATTGGCCTGTGCTGATTTTCTCATTGCTGTTGTTAATTATGGGGTGGATTTATCGACCACGTCAGGTGGATGTGTCGTTTAAATCACGTCGTTAATAGTACTGTTCAATAGTGCTTAGAAATGACCACTCTTAAAAAAACCGAGCATTAACTGCTCGGTTTTTTATGGAAATTGACTGAGTTAATCACTAAATCACGATATACAGACTCAGCCCATCTTCCATTTCCATTAAGGCTGATAATAAATATCGGCATCAGTGCCTTCACCGCCCTGCTGACCATCTGCACCAAAAGAATACAAGTCAAACGGACGACCTTCTGAACCCGGAATCACATATTGAATGTCATTATCCCAACTGTCTTTCGGATAGCCCCCTTTCACATAACCGCCTGGTAACCAGTTTTTAGCCGAAGCAGGCTGATTCACCAAGGCATCTAAACCACCATCTTGCATAGAGGGATATTTTTGATTATCAAGTTTGTATTGATCGAGTGCACCTGCCACACCTTTTAAGGTAATTACCGTGGTATCGACTTTGGCTTTTTCACCACGTCCCATTACATTCGGTACGATTAAAGCCGCCAACACACCTAAAATTACAATCACCACCATGACTTCAATCAGGGTAAAACCTGACTGTTTGCTCGATTGCTTCTGTTTCATTCAATCTCTCTCATTTATTGATATCAATTCGACATTTATTTTCGGTTCAGTCTGAAGAACCATGCTTTAAATTGATTTAAATCATATTGTTCATATTCACAATTGGCAGCATGACCGCAATCACAATCACCAATACAATACTCGCCATCAGTACCAACATCAACGGTTCTAATAGTGCCAAAAGAGTGGAAATAAGCGTAGTCACTTCACGGTCTTGCATGTCTGAAGCACGTGACAGCATACGGTCTAACTCGCCCGAAGCTTCACCACTTTTGATCATTTGTACCATCATCGGTGGGAAATAACCACTACGCTCCAATTGCGTCGCCAAGTTGCCACCTTCGGTGACTTTTTCTGCCGCCAAATTGACCGCATCTCGAATGACCCAGTTGTTACTGACCGCAGCACCAATTTTTAGCGCATCTACCAAAGGCACACCCGACTGAGTCAAAATAGACAAGGTACTGGCAAAACGCGCAGCATTAATCCCACGTGATAATTTTGCAAATAACGGCAACTTTAAGGTTAAACGGTCAAAGGCATAATGCCCTGCGGTGGTGCGTAAAAAACGCGCCAACAACAATACTCCGACCACAGAAACCACCAGTAAAAACGGCCATGCAACACGAATAAAGTCACTGGCTTTCATTAATGCCACGGTGATCCACGGCAAGGCATCTTTGCTCTGATCAAAGGTTTTAACAATATCGGGTACGACATAAGTCATTAAACCCATCACAATCGCAAAAGACATCAGCATTAAAATGATGGGATAAATCATCGCCCCTTGAATTTTTTTCTGCATGGCAAAGCGGTTTTCGGTGTAATCTGCCAATTGTTCCAGAATTAAATCCAAATGCCCCGAACGCTCGCCTGCGGCAATGGTGGCAATATATAAGTCTGGAAAACGCCCCGATTGTTGTAAAGCATTGGCCAGTGAATAACCTTCCAAAACTTTGGAACGCACCGACATCAGCAAATTTTGCACATGGGCTTTTTCACTTTGTTTACCCACAGCGCGAACGGCTTCTTCCAAAGGAATCGCAGCAGCCACCAAAACCGATAACTGACGGGTCAGCAAAGCCAAATCATAGGCGGTGATTTTTTTCTGAAACCATTGTTTGCCACTGTGTTTATCTTTTTGTTCAACGGTATCGACACTGACAGGAATCCATTCTTTGTCACGTAATTGCTGACGGATTTGTCGTGCAGAATCACCCTCTAAAACACCTTTTTGCTGCTTCCCTGAAGCGTCAATGGCAGTAAATTGATATGCTGGCATTGTAATGCTCTAATTTTCCAAAATTTCTTGCAACGCAGTTGCGTCTGACCACTAAAATCATTCATATTCTTAGATATAAATTCTGTGCTCACTCTAACACATGCCAAAGTCGAGCACGAAGCCATTTTTCACAGGACGATACGACTTTTTCTATGCCAGATTCCACTTTAGACCCACAGCCTGTTTATCGTATTCGAGTGGCTGTACCCGTATATCTTTACGACTGCTTCGATTATATGCTCAGTGCAGCACAATATCAGCAAGCAGAAGTGGGCGCGCGGGTCTTGGTTTCTTTTGGTCGGCAAAACTTGGTCGGAATTATTGTCGAAAAACTGGCACTCGACACCCCAATTGATCCACGTTTTAAACTCAAAGCCATTAGCGAACTGTTAGATGAGCAAGCGATTTTAGACCCTAAAGTTTTAACTTTGTTGACATGGTCGGCACAATATTATCAATTCCCGATTGGTGAAGTGATGCAAAGTGCCTTACCTAGCTTATTGCGCCAAGCCAAACCCTATAATTTATTGGCACGTACTTGGAAATTGTTGGATGCACATGCCGAAGCTAAAATTACACGCTCAGAAAAACAACAAGAAGCCTATAAAATTTTAAAGCTGCATCCTTCGGGAACTTCTGAAAATATTTTAAATTTGGCAGGCATTGAAACAGCAACCCTAAAAGCCTTGGCGAATAAAGAAATTTGCGCATGTGTTTTGGAAGCCCAAGATTTTAGCCCAATGCCAGTGACTTTGGCGCAAATGCCTTTAACCCCTAATCCAGATCAGAAAAAAGCCATCGACAGCGTACTTAAAGTACGGCAGCAATATAAGGCATTTTTACTGGATGGTTTAACGGGTAGCGGTAAAACTGAAGTGTACTTACACATCATGCATGAGGTACTAAAACAGGGCAAACAAGTGTTGGTGTTAGTACCTGAAATTGGTCTAACGCCACAAACCATTAGCCGTTTCCAATCGCGTTTTCACTGCCACATCGCCCTCTTACATTCAGGTTTAAATGATTCCAAGCGTTTGCAGGCGTGGCAAGCCGCACAAACGGGCAAAGCCTCGATTATTTTAGGTACACGTTCTGCGATTTATACCCCATTGCCAAATTTAGGCTTGATTATTTTAGATGAAGAACACGACCTGTCTTTTAAACAGCAGGAAGGTTTTCGCTACCATGCCCGTGATGTTGCGCTCTATCGTGCCCATCTGGAAAATTGCCCTGTTATTTTAGGTTCGGCAACTCCAAGCATTGACAGCTATGCACTAGTCGATCAAGGCAAAATGCAATGTCTGGAATTAAATCAACGCGCGGGCACGGCACTCATGCCCAAAATCCACCTAATTGATTTAAAAATTGCCAAAAAACAGCACGGTATTAGCCAACAATTGATTGATGAAATCAAAAAACGCTTGGCTAAAAAAGAACAAGTTTTGGTGTTTTTAAACCGACGCGGCTATGCACCCGTATTGATTTGTGAGAGCTGTGCATGGCAAGCCAAATGCCCGAATTGTGATGCCAACTTTACCTTGCATCATCAACCTTATACACATTTGCATTGCCACCACTGCGGTACGATTCATCGTAAACCTGAGCAATGCCCTGCCTGCAACCATGCAGAACTCAAACCAATTGGCATGGGCACTGCCAAAGTCGAAGACAGTTTAAACGAGCTGTTTCCCAATGTAGATGTGATTCGGGTAGATCGTGACTCAACCAGTCGTGTTGGCAGTTGGCAAAAAATTTATGACCGTATTCAACGCAGCGAACCACTGATTTTATTGGGCACGCAAATGCTGGCCAAAGGGCATCATTTTCCGTATGTGACATTGGTGGCAATTTTAGATATTGATTCAGGCTTACTTAGTGTGGATATTCGCGCACCTGAACGCACGGCTCAACTGATTGTGCAAGTGGCGGGACGTGCAGGGCGTGGTGAGCATAAAGGTGATGTTTATTTGCAAAGTGTGCGTCCTGATCATCCACTTCTCACCACATTGGTCGAGGGAGATTACCGCAAGTTCGCCAAACAAAGTTTAAAAGAACGCAAAGCTGCACAATTACCGCCTTATCGTTACAGTGCTTTGATTCGCTGTGAATCTAAAAGTCAGGAATTAAACCAGCAATTTTTACAACAACATGCACAATGGCTTAGAGAACATTCAGAACAATTAATTGAAATTTGGGGGCCGATTCCTGCGCCAATGGAACGTAAAGCAGGACGTTTCCATGCACACATGGTGTTGTTGTCTAAAGATCGGGCACGCTTACATTTTTATATCAGGAACTGGTGGCAAAATATGTTGCATGAAAAGCCATCCAGCATGAAACTAAGTTTAGATATAGATCCGCAAGAATTTAGCTAATACTGTAAATTGAAACTTAGCTGTATCAGCACTTATTTCAATAATCCACCGCTTTAAACTTTGGATGACCACATGTCCTTATTGTTACAAATAACCATTTTTCTAGGCGCTTCATTGGTTTTGGTTCCCTTACTAAAACGCTTTGGTATTGCGACCGTATTGGGCTATTTGTTTACAGGCATTTTGCTAGGGCCTAGCGTATTCAATATTGCCAGCGACCCCGATGATATTCAGGAACTGGCAGAATATGGTGTGGTGTTCCTGATGTTTATTATTGGCTTAGAACTGCGTCCACAACGGCTGTGGGAAATGCGCAAGCCCATTTTTGTTTTGGGTAGTTTACAGGTCGGCATCACGGGTATTCTACTTGCAATCTTGGCTTTTTTTGCCTTACAGCAAGGCATTGCCTCAAGTGTGGTGATAGGTTTTGCACTGGCACTTTCCTCTACAGCCTTTGTGCTACAAATGTTGCAAGAAAAGCAGCAACTCAACAGCAGTTATGGACAACAATCCTTTTCCATTCTGCTGTTTCAAGATATTGCCGCCATTCCTTTAATTGCCATCATTCCCATGTTAGCAGGTGCAGAATCGACTCATCATGGCATTGCTTATTTTGCTGCAATCATGGCGACCTTTAGCGGTTTGTTCTTATTTAGCCGTTATCTCATGCGTCCATTTTTTCGTTTTGTGGCTAAAAGTGGCGCACATGAACTGATCACTGCTGTCGGTTTATTCATTGTACTTGGCGTGGTCAGCATTATGGATGTGCTGGGCATTAGCACCACCTTAGGTGCATTTTTAACAGGCGTATTGTTGGCAGATTCCGAATTTAGACATGAGTTAGAAGCCAGTATTGCCCCATTCAAAGGCTTATTGCTAGGCTTATTTTTTATGACCGTCGGGATGAGCACCGAACTGGCAATCTTAATGAATACCCCTTGGCTGATTGTAGGCGGTGCATTGCTGCTCCTGCTCATCAAACTGATTAGCCTCACGGCCATTGCCCGTTATTTCCAATATTCTTGGCGCAATAGTTTGTTATTGGCGACTTGCTTGGCACAAGGCGGTGAGTTTGCCTTTGTGGTGCTCAGTGTCGCACAAAGTGAAAGTGTGCTCAGCCAGGCCATGCTGCAACCACTGACCTTAATTGTGACTTTGTCGATGGTGTTGACCCCAATTTTATATTGGTTGATGAGCAGTCAAATTATTCCTCGCTTAGAACGTGAAAAATCGCCTGAATATGACGAAATTCCCGATACACATCACCCCATGATTATTGCGGGTTTTGGTCGTTTTGGACAAATTATTGCCCGTGTGGCGTACTTGCAGCATCTGCACTTTACTGCCATCGACAGCAATATGGATAAAATTGATTTTGTGCGGAATTACGGCGGTAAAGTCTATTATGGCGATGCCACTCAACCTGAAATTTTACGTGCCGCAGGCATCGAGCATGCCAAAATCTTTATTCTAGCCATTGATGATATTGAAGACTCAATGAACGTGGCACGGCATATTCGCCTGAATTATCCAGCGCTAAAATTACTGGTACGCGCTCGTGATCGTCATCATGTGCACTTATTGCGCGATTTAGGCGTTACCTATATTTGGCGTGAAACGTATTTATCCTCTTTAGGCATGGCCTATCAGGCTTTGCGCGATTTGGGCATTAATGAAAAAGATGCCTATAAAAGCATTGAGTTGTTCCGTGATTATGATGAACAACTCTTGGCACAACAGCAGCACATTTATACCGATGAACAAAAAGTATATGAAACCCATCGTAACGCTTTGGCAGAACTGGAACACCTGTTTGAAAGTGATGCACAAAACCGTGAAATGCCCTTGGGTGTCGATTTAAAACGCGGCTTGCATAGCAGTCATATTGATGTAACACGTGATGCAGCAAACTGACTTGTGTTTTACAATATTGCCACCATTAAAACAGGGTTATGGAGAATTTTATGTCTGATTTACGCCAACGCTTTTTTATTGAAGATAGCCCTGTTCGTGGTGAAGTAGTTCATCTCGAAGAAGCTTTGCAAACCATTTTGAAACAACGTGATTATGTGCCTGCGGTACAAGTGTTGTTGGGAGAAATGCTTTGCGCCACTGCCCTACTGGCCAGTACCCTAAAAATTAAAGGGCGTATTAGCTTACAAATTCAGGCATCTGGCACATTTAAATGGGCCATGGCGGAATGTAACCACTTGGGTGAAGTGCGTGCGTTGGCAGACTACGAACAAGACCCGCGCTTTTTAAGCGCTGAAGACAGCAGTACCGTCCTGAAAAGTTTGGTCAGTCCTGTACTGTTTATTAATATCGAGCCTGAATTTGGTGAGCGTTATCAAGGTATTGTGCCTTTGGACAAAGCCAATTTAGCTGAATGTTTAATGCAGTATTACGACTTATCGGCACAAATTCCAACTCGTATTGTGTTGGCAAGCAATGCCGAACGTGCGGGCGGTTTGCTGATTCAATTGTTGCCGCGTAACAGTGAAGAAGAACAACAACGGGTCGATGAAGATTTATGGCCGCGTGTGACCATGCTGACTGAAACCTTAAAAGCGGAAGAATTGACTGATTTAGACGTCAATGAAATTTTGTACCGTTTATACAATGAAGAACAAGTGCGTTTGCCTGAAGTGGAAGCCTTACGTTTTGGTTGCACTTGCTCCAAAGAACGCTGTGCCAATGCCTTAATGCAAATTGGTGTTGCTGCGGTACGTGAAACTTTGGAACATCAGAACCCTATTACTATGGATTGTCAATTCTGCAGCACACAATATAGCTTTAGTGCCGAAGAAGCCTTAGGTTTATTTGGAGAACATCTCAGTTAAATGGCATGGTGAATACCATGATTAATATGTGATGCAATGCTGAAAATTCATAAAAAATGAGCAGTACATTCTGCTCATTTTTTATTTACGTGATGACCATCGTCAAAACCTATTATTTTATTACTTTTCATGTGATTAATTTCACAAAACTTTCATGCAATTACTAGAAAATACCGCGTAAATTGGGTATAAATAATCCCATATTTTTTTTATGCCTTTATATATTTTAGGCTGCTTCTTCTCTGGGATATTGATTTTATGAACACCCTGTTCTTTTCTCGTTTAGCATTCATCAGCGCGATTTGCTGTTCAAGTTTAGCTTATGCAGCCAATGCAGACCCACTTTTGGGCAAATGGAAAACATTAGACTACCGCACAGGTTTTTCATTGTCTGACGTAGTCATGAGTAAAGATAAACAAGGTGCGTATGCCGCTACGATTATAGAACTACGTGCGGTTCCTGGCGCACCGCGTTTGGAAAATTGCACACTCTGTACGGGTAAAAATAAAGATAAGCCACTGTTAGGTTTTGTGCCATTAAGTCACTTAAAAGCTACGCCAAGCAATCAAATTGAATTTTATGAAGGTGACTATTTAGACCCGCGCACAGGTAAACAATATAAAACTCGTGCACGTTTAAGCAGCAATGGCAAACATTTAACCCTTTATAATGTAGACCTTGCCACCAATGCCAGCCGCAAAATGACGTGGGTGAAATACTGATTTTATTCCTCACCAATGCGATAAAAGCTGTGTTCTGCACACTTTTATCGGAATGATTAGATTTAAATTACCAACTCCATAACACTTATATCTTTTCCTGCCTGACATCTCACACTGCTCAATTTGCTTGTTTATTACATTCTTGCTATAAAACCCGAAATAGAATTTTTACTCTATTTTTTAAAATAACAATTTTGGGGATGCTGTTCATGAAAATAAATTTCAGAGGGATTTTTGCGGGTTTCGTTTTAACAACCCTCTCAAGTGTTGGCTTTGCAGAAAGCGATCTACTGGTCGGTAAATGGAAAACCATTGATGATCGCACAGGTTATTCACGTGCCGATGTCGAAATTCGCAAAAAGCCAGATGGCACTTATGAAGGCATTATCGTGGAAACCCGTAATATTCCGGGTGCAGAAAAAATGGTGATTTGTAGCAATTGTCCAGGTAACTTAAAGAACAAGCCTTTTATTGGCTTGCCATTTATTTGGGGCTTTAAACAAGATACCAAAAACCCACGTGAATTTAACCAAGGCCATGTTTTAGACCCTATTGGCGGTAAAGTTTATAAAGGCAAAGCACGTTTAAGCGCTAACGGTAAGCGCCTTACCTTACGTGGCTATGTGGGTGTTTCGGTGATTGGTCGCAGCGTGACTTGGGTAAAATACTAATTTTAAAAGCTAAAACATTGATTTACAGGGTTCTTTTTAAGAACCCTTTTTATTGCCAAATTTTGAAACAATCGTTTTAAACACTGTGTTACCGTTCAATCCAAAATATTAAAATAAAGAATGAAATTGAACAAAAAATAGACTAATATCTATAGAACATCTATACACACAAGCCAAATTGGCACATCAATATAACAGGCGTGAGCACAGCAAAGGATTGGCTGAATTTCACCAAAGGAATACAAATAAAAGATTCTATTACAGAGTACACAGGCTAAATTCAAGAGAATCGCTTATTGGATATCCACCAATTATTGATGTAAAGCAATCCCTCATTTCAGACGAGCCAACTCGTTTGAATTCGATCAGAAGGAGTATGCCATGACCACCATTTTATATCGTGAAATCACTTCAGACGGACAGCACACAGAAATTATTGAAGAATTTACCCAGTTAGATTTAAAAAAATTTGCCGAAGCGTGTGGGCAAAGCCCTGAATGGGTCTTACAACTTTTAGAATATGACATCCTGCCTTCCCGCCCTGCCGAACGTATCCACCAATTTTTTGGTGAAGATGTCAGCCGTGCACGCCAAGCCTATCGGTTGCAACGTGATTTTGATGCCAGTTTTTCAGCTGTCGCCATGATGCTTGACCTGATTGATGAAGTACAAAAATTACGTAAAGAAGTTAAACATCTGAATTTTCAACATAGTTAATCCTCACGCTCTAGCTGTGTGATTCATCACCTTGCTAGAGCGTTTTTCTTTCTATGCCCGTAAATTTTTTTGATGAGAATGATCTACACAATGAAAACTAAAGACTGCAACAAGAAGATTAAAAATATGTTTCCTGAGTTTCGTGATTTAATTCAGGGATTACGCGACAGCAATCCACATTTTTCAAAAATTTTTGAAGATCACGAACAGCTAGACCGTGAAATCAGCCAGTTAGAGCTTGATCCTGTGCATCAAATTAATGATGACATTGAAGCGCTGAAACGCAAAAAATTAAGACTAAAAGATGAAATGTATCACTTGCTGCGTAATGCACAAAATGATCAATTGGCTTAAAAATACATACAAGTCTGAACTGCAAATCCTCATACGATCAAATGCAGGACACAGCAAGAAAAGACAAAAAGCAAAACAAGATGGCGTATTCAAGTCTGAAAACAGCATTCAAAAAACTGCCATCTTGAGCTAAGTGTCTGCCTATCTGGTTCAATCTGTGGATAAGCTTATCAGTCCTATGGATAACTTTTGAGGTCTGTGGACAACTTTTAAATCAATACATTATCTTGTGAATCCGCATTGGATGCAGGACTCAATCCATCACCACATCCGTAAGTTTATCTTCTAGATCATTTAAGTTTAGTCAGTTTTTCAACTTCTTTAATGGTGCCTTTCACGGTTTGCTTAATGGGTTCATAGTCTAAAAACCAAAATAAATTCATGGGTTGGTCATTATGTTGCTGTGCCAACATATCAATCACACTTTTTTCACCCAGACCGACAAGGTGCCTACGATAAAAATAATACAGCAACAACAAAGTAGTCATCACCATTACCCCAAGCATGATCCAAAAGGCCTGTGCGTGTTTCAGCCCCGGCATAAACTCAAAGTTCATACCATACACCCCTGTAAATAAAGTCAAAGGTGCAAAAACTGCGGTAATGATGGCTAAAATCCGCATGTTTTCATTGGTCTGGTTGGCAATAGCAGAAAAATGCAGATCAATTGCGGTTTGCACTGCAGAGCGTAAGCGAATGGTATGCTTTTGAATTCGTTCAATGTGACTGGTCAAATCATCCAAACGTACCAAAATAATATCCTGCCGTTCACTACGTTTTTTGCCACGTAAATGTGGGTAGTTATCGACAATTTCATCACGCAATTCCTGCAAGGCTTCTATTTGCTCTTCACATAAATTTTCAACTTGCTGAAACGCCATATTTTCTTGCAGCAATTGATGCCAACGGGTAAAACGACGATGTCCCTGCAACAACTCTTGTTGCCAATATTCCACACGGCGGGTTAGCGGCATGCGAATATCCAAGTAATCATCCGCTACCAAATTCAGTAAACGCAACGTTAAATCTAATGGTGTTGCTGCCAGTTTGCGTGCTTTATTCTGTTCTTCAATCGGGCGTTGTACCGCTGCTTCCACACGTGACAAATAGCTTTCCATGACTTTATTGCCCTGTTCCCGCACACTAATCAAAATCTGCGGTGTCATAATAAAGCTCATCGGCGTAGTGGCCAGTCCAAAAATCCGTTCATGTTTCTCCCCGACTTGTTGCCCTGTTGCAATACGGTCTTCGGGTGTGATCAGTTTACGGAAAATCAATAAGTCATAATCATCTAAAGTATCAAACGCACATGGATGCTCTATATTTAAAATATCGCGCACATGATATTCATTGAGCGATAATTGACTGTACTGAAAAATCTCTTGTTGCCACTGTTCTGCACGGTTAAGCACATCATCACGGGTGCAATCAATCCAGATAAATTCAGGCTCAAGCCCTTCAATTGGCTGTTTTTGCACATAAATATTGGTTTTATGATTGGTATGCAGATAAAAATAATAACTTTGCATAGAACGGGCACTCTATTTCAGTTTTCTTGTACGGTTTTTTGAGATTTTAAGATGTACTCAGTTTAAGCATGGATCAGGCTTCTTTTCAAATACATGCTGTAATTTATGCCGCTTTTCATACAACAAAGATGGTTTGTACGATGCAACAAAATTTTTAGCATAAAAAAACCCGCATTCAGATTGAATACGGGTTTTTTGACCATTTCAGATCATCAACACAGCATTACGCTTGTTCGATATCTTTCATAGTTAATTTGATACGACCACGGTTGTCTACATCAGCAACCTGTACTTTCACTTCCTGACCTTCTTTCAACACGTCTGCAACGTTGGCAATACGCTCATTTGAAATTTGAGAAATGTGAAGTAAACCGTCAGTACCCGGAAGGATATTTACGAACGCACCGAATTCAACAATACGGATTACTTTACCTGTGTAAATTGTACCCGGCTCGATTTCAGCAGTTAAAGCCTGAATTTTTGCAACAGCAGCTTGTGCAGCAGCTTTGGTTTCACCAAATACGCGCACTGTACCGTTGTCTTCAATATCAATTGCCGCTTTAGTTTCTTCAGTAATTTGGCGGATGGTAGCACCACCTTTACCAATCACGTCACGAATCTTGTCTGGGTTGATGTTAATCACTTGGAAAGTTGGTGCATGCATTGAAATTTCTGGACGCGCACGTGAAATCACTTGGTTCATTGCATTTAAGATATGCATACGACCTGCATAAGCTTGGTTTAATGCAACTTCCATGATTTCTTCAGTGATGCCTTCAATCTTGATGTCCATTTGCAATGCAGTAATACCGTTGGCAGAACCCGCAACTTTAAAGTCCATGTCGCCAAGGTGGTCTTCATCACCCAAAATGTCAGAAAGTACAGCGAAACGCTCGCCTTCTTTCACTAAGCCCATTGCGATACCCGCAACTGGTGCTTTCAATGGAACACCTGCATCCATAAGTGATAACGATGCACCACAAACAGACGCCATAGAAGATGAACCGTTCGATTCAGTGATGTCCGATACGATACGAATCACATACGGGAAGCGATCTGCTGCAGGAAGAACTGCTTGCACACCACGACGTGCCAAACGACCATGACCAATTTCACGACGTTTAGGGCCAGATTCACGACCTGTTTCACCTACTGAATATGCAGGGAAGTTGTAGTGCAACATGAAGTTGTCAGTTTTAGTACCCGATAAGGTATCAACCATTAAGGCATCACGTGTATTACCTAAAGTGGTGGTAACCAAAGCCTGAGTTTCACCACGGGTAAACAATGCAGAACCGTGCGCACGGTCTAGAACGCCAACCTGTACGTCAAGCGCACGAACGGTTTTGGTGTCACGACCATCAATACGTGGTTTACCAGACAAGATGTTGTCACGTACGGTACGGTATTTAAGATCTTCAAAGAGTTCGTTCAAGTCATCTGCAATGCCAGTTTCGTCATTTTCAGGAACGAATTGCGCAACTGCTTCTGCTTGAAGTGCATCTAATGCAGCATAACGGTCTTGTTTGATCGCAATGGTGTACGCTTCAGAAATTTTTGCTTCAAACGCTTCTTTTAGTTTTGCACGAAGGTCTTCGTTTTTCTCTGGAGCAGTCCAAGTTGACTCAGTTGCACCTGCAGCCGCAGCAAATTCTTTGATCGCTTGAATCGCGATTTGCATTTCGTCATGACCGTAAAGCACTGCGCCTAACATTTGGTCTTCTGAAAGTTCTTTTGCTTCAGATTCAACCATCAATACAGCAGATTCTGTACCTGCAACCACAAGGTCAAGGTCAGATTGCGCCATTTGTTCAAAGTTCGGGTTAAGCACGTATTCGCCGTTGATTAAACCCACACGCGCCGCACCAATTGGGCCACGGAACGGTGTACCTGCAATTGCAAGTGCAGCAGACGTACCTAACATTGCAGCAATGTCAGCTTCCATGGTTTTGTCAGAAGATACAACAGTCGCAGTAACTTGAATTTCGTTGTAGTAACCTTCTGGGAACAACGGACGAATTGGACGGTCAATTAAACGTGAAATTAAAGTTTCTGCTTCAGAAGCACGGCCTTCACGCTTACCATAACCACCTGGGATACGACCTGCAGCATATTGTTTTTCTTGATAGTTAACAGTCAGTGGGAAGAAATCTTGACCCGCTTTTGCTGTTGGTTGAGCAACCACTGCAACCAATACAGTCACGCCACCCATAGTAATCATTACCGTGTTGGCTTGACGCGCTACACGACCAGTTTCAAGTACAACTTGGTGCTGACCAAATTGGAATTCTTTACGAATAATATTAAACATCGACATGTTTTATTTTTTCCTAGTTCTTGTGAACAATTATTCTCGTGGAGACCCCTAAGGTTTGGCATTCACAATACAATTGTTTAGGTAAATGACAAAGCTTAGAAGCCGACCTCACTCGAATGAAACACGATTTTTAAACACAAAGAAGGAGCGAATCATTCGCCCCTTCCACTGATCTAGCCAAGGCTAGATATACTTTAGTTTTCAGTAATACAGCATTCAACATGCAATAGTCCGAAAATAAAAGCTTAAATCGAATTAACGACGTAAACCTAAAGCAGCAATCAATGCGCTGTAACGAGTCACATCTTTGCCTTTAAGGTAGTCAAGTAACTTACGACGTTGGTTAACCATACGGATTAGACCGCGACGGCTATGGTGGTCGTGTTTGTGCTCTTTGAAGTGACCTTGTAAGTCATTGATTTGAGCAGTTAAAAGTGCTACTTGAACTTCTGGTGAACCAGTGTCGTTTTCAGCACGAGCAAATTTAGCAATGATCTCTGCGCGATCTGCGTTTGTTAAAGCCATTCGATTTCTCCGAGATGCTTAATAAAAAGATTTGATACCGATCAATTGATTACTCAATTGACTGCCGTGCATCACTACAGCAAGGGCATTATTTTAAGGCAAAAACGTGCCGATTGCAAAACAGAACGACAAACAAGCGCTTTTAATTTTGAGATGTCCCAATAAAAGTATGATTTATGCTGAGGGTGTACACATCATGTTAGGTATAAAGTACCTACGGAAAATAAATATACAATTGTATATGATTGATAATATGTAATATTTTGCCAACCACTTTTCATCTACTGGAATATTTTGCCGTTAAAATAAAACAGCCCGAGCATAGCTCGGGCTGTTTTTGCGCTGTAGTTTCTTGTCTTATTATTCTTATTGTTTTGTTTATTGTGGTTATTTGCGCGTTTTCGCGTCTTATTCTCTGAACATTCCTGTTCTTGCTTTCACGTCCTTGTGTGGTAGATTTTGCCACAATAGTAAAGTGAAAGAAGTCGTATTTCTCGTATCTATTTGTAAGCTTTTTCTTACAACAGGTAAGCATTGTCAGCATTTTGCAAATCACCCAAACTTACAGGCATAAAAAAGCCCTGTAGTCTCTCCCAAAACTACAAGGCTTAGCGGCTGTAAGTTTCCTCTTCTCACTCACGTCCTGTCAGTTCGCTGTCATTCGACATTTATCGTTATTATTCTGCGATTATGCTCAACTATCCCTATTGAGCTTTTTATGTGAAGTCATCTTCTCAAAAAGATCTTGAAATCTCTATGCGCAAATTTCTCGAATCAATGTAAGCCATTTCGTACAAAGCCGCCACTTATTCAGTTTTTCTTAACAATCTAAAACGTCATTAATTCTGGCTAATAAACCACTGCTGCGACGGGTACGAATCATCAAAGCTTGCTGCAAAGCTTGCGCATCAACCAACAAACTTACGACTTTTTTAGCACGGGTAATGGCAGTGTAGATCAGCTCCTTACTCAGCAAGTTTTTTGCCGCAGCATCCAACACCACAGCTGTATGAGTAAATTCAGAACCTTGCGATTTATGAATAGTAAGTACAAATGCGGTTTCAATATTTTTAGGTAAGCGTGTTGCAGGCACCCACTTATTTAAACTTGGAAAATATACTTCAAACTGGCGCTGATCATTCTGCTCTCGCATAAAACAGATGCCAATATCACCATTCGACAACCCCAGTTGATAATCGTTATAGGTCATCATGACGGGGCGTCCTGCATACCAATCGCCATGTTTGGTTTGTTTTAACTGTTGCAACAAGCGTTTTTCAATCTGCAAATTCAGTTGTTGTAAACCCAAATGACCATGACGAATTGCGGTTAAAATACGGTAATCATCAAATACATTCACCACATTCTCAACATGCGCTTGAAATGCTGTACTTGATTGTTCCAAGCCCAAAGTATGTGCTTTTAATACCGCTACATAAGCCTGATAACCATACATCAGCTGATCATAATAATGCGCTAAATTTTCCGCTGAAATTTGCCCATTTTGCTGAGGTAAATATTGCAGTTGTAGGGCATCTATTTCGACTTGCTTAAATTGAATTGGCTTTAATTTACCTGCTGCCACGACTTGCTGTTCAAATTCAGCCAAAACCTGTGCAGGAGAATGTTCTTGCTGAATAAACTTCGCCATTGCGCCAATTTTTGCACCTTCAGCAAAACGACGTGTGGTCACTAAATTGACACGGTTATTTGCGAGTTCAGGCACTTGCTGTAAATCGGCCAATACTGTACCGACATCGACTGAAGCCAATTGATTGGCATCGCCCAACAGAATTAAACGTGCCTGCGCAGGAATGGCAGCCAATAACATCTGTGACAGGCTTAAATCCAGCATCGACGCTTCATCGACCACAATCACGTCATAAGGTAGAGGTTGTTTAGCGTGAAAACGTGGCTTGCCTGTATTGCCTAAGCCCAATAAACGATGCAAAGTCACGGGTCGTAATTGACGTAAAGCATCGACATTAAACATTTGTAAAGCTTGACTATTCAAGGCATTTTGCAAAGCTTCATCCATCCGCTGTGCCGCTTTGCCTGTTGGTGCAGCCATCGCAATCCGAATATTTGGCAAAGCTTGATTAAGCACCGCAACAATATGCGCCAAAGTATAGGTTTTTCCTGTACCTGGCCCACCAGTGATAATACTTAAACTTTGAGTTGCCGCAGTCTGTAACGCTTTTTGCTGCTGTGGATCTTGCAATAAATTAAGCTGTTCGGCTTGTAATTCAAAGGACAAAGGCGGCTGCGCCTGAATCCGTAAAATATCGCTAGCAACCTGATGTTCCAGTTTCCAGTAGCGATACAAATACAAACGCTGCCCATCAAATACAAACGGTGCAATTTGTGGATCAGGATTTAAAGCGCTACGCTGCAAGTTCATGTGCAAATGTTGCAATGCCGCCACTTGTTCTGCGGTTGCAGGAATACAGCTATCCCCTTGCTGAATAGCATCGAGTACCTGTTGCATCAAAATTTGCGCTGAAGCATCAAAAGTGACATTGCTAAATGGCGGCTGACATAGGTAATCCATCCACGCCTGCATTGGCGTTTGAGCTGAATTTAAGTGAATATGCTTGTTTTCCACACAGTTATCCTCAAAGTTATCCACAGGATAAGCAATTGTTTTATTAAGTCGATAAGCTGACTTAGCGTTATTTTTTAAGTTCAAAGTAACCCAATATTTGATCTAGTTGCAGAATAAATTCCGCATCTGGCCGCCAATGACAAACCCCTTGCCCTGCTTGCCCCTGCATACCACGCAAATACAAATAACTGGCTCCACCCAAATGTTGCCGAATATCATAATCTTGCAAACGACTGCCCAAATAACGGTGCAACGCCACCAAATACAAGGCCGCTTGTAACCAATAACTCGATTGGGTCATGTTGTGTTCAAGGTTGGTTTTTTCATAATCGCGCTGATCGGCACCCAAATAATTACTCTTATAGTCGGCAATGTGATAACACTGCCCATCAAAATAAACCAAGTCAATTGAGCCTGTCAGATAACGCGCAGTAGCGGCTTCATTTAAATCTTGAATAGGATGTCCCGCATCTTCAAACAATTGCTGAATTGCTTGAATAAATAAGCGCTGATCTGCCAACGCCAAATAGAATGGAAACTCTGATAAATAATGTGCAGTAGATAAGGCGGAAAGCTGGAAAGTATCGTGCAAAGGAGTATTCAACACATCCTTCAGCCACTCGGTCATGTGCGCAAAAATATCTGCTTCCTGCACAGTCGCGCTGCCTTTGGCAGTGTCGAGTTTTGCAATCAAATCTACCAATAACACATCTGAATTAAACTCTTTGTCGTTATGAAAACGGCGTTTGACTTCTTCAAAAATGTCGTTATAACTGGCTTTAAAGTCGATGTATTCAAAGAGTTTATGTAAAAAACTCCCCGCTTGAGTACCACGCTGAAAATTAGCTTTGATCCATGCAATCGGTTGAGCCACCTGTACAATTTCCTGTTCCGCTTCGACAGGTTCCTGATTGATTTCATCGGCAGCGGCAGCCTGCTCCTCGCTTGCCAATGCCAAAGTATCGCTACGCATGGCGGCAGGTAAATGTTGTGCCAAGCCACTAAAACTGGTTTTGGTCCGTGGATAAAAACGACGCTGCGGAAAATCTGCGGCTTCAATCTTAATTTCTTGCACTTGTTCGAGTTGTAATGCTGCCGCCAATTGTGTCAGAGGTGCTTCATCACAGCTCCACGCTGCTGCAATTTCTGCTGAACTTGGCGCTTGTAAACGCCAAACATTTAAACCAGCAGATTTTGGTGCAGCCTCTTTTTTACCTTCTTTTGCAGGCGTAGGCTGTTTTAGCATCGCATAGACCCGATAACTGGCGCGGGTGAGTGCCACATACCAAAGCCGATTCAACTCTGCCAAACGGCGCTCACTGTGCTGCTGCATTGCTGTGGCATCTATGTCTTTATGTTTAATGGCAATGATACGTTGCTCAATGCCTTGCTCTTCCTGCGTTGCAAACACCAAAGCAGACTTGTCAGATATAGGTGGCTGATCTGCCGACATCAAAAAGACCACTTTAAACTCCAAGCCTTTGGACTGGTGAATGGTCATCAATTTCACGCCTGCCGCATTAGAAAGTTTTCGTTCAATTTCCCAATCGCGTTTGGCAGGTGATTCAACTTGCTGTAAATACCAGTAATACAGCATGTAAGCCCCTTGATGGCGTTCACTTTGACGACTCAGCAATTCGGTTAAATGGCGTAAATTCACCACATGCCGTTCATTGTCAAAACTGCGTTTTGCCACCAAATTTTCCCAAATTTTAAATAAGTTCAGGCAGTAATTCCATGCGGTTAAAAAGCCTTTATTGACCCACATTTCCCGAATGCAGTCGAAGTCATAAATAAACTGACCTAACCCCTGTTGCTCAAGTTCAATCAACTGTTGCAGGTTATAACCCAATAAACGTGTCAGTAAGGCACGCTTGACCTTGGCTTCATCATAAGGATGTAAAATTGCAGTTAAAATTGCCGCCACATCTTTGGCTAAAAAGCCTGTAAAAACACTGCGCTGACTACTTCTATTGACCTGAATTCCAATCCGTTCAAGCTCGTATTGGGCTTGATCAAGCTTTTGATGACTGGTCGATAAAATGGCAATATCATCGGCTTGTAAAGCGACTTTGCCTGAAGAGTGATCAAAATATAAATCGCCTGCAATGCCTTGATTTAATAACTCGCGAATTTTTCGTGCAATTTGAATGGACTCATCCTGATCATGTTCCACCGTTACCCAACGCAGCGGTGCGGGATTGGCCTGTTGCCGATCCATTAAGGCAGGATGAGGACGTGAACCTGCAATGACAGGATCATAAATCACTTTTTCACCAAAAGCGGGTTGGCGTTTAAATAACTCATCCACCACACTGACCAGCTCTTTCACTGAACGATGATTTTGTCTGAGCGAGTAAATGCGACCTTGCTTTTTCAGCACGTCGTCACGGGCATTGTTGTAGGTCAGCATATCGCCACCGCGGAAACCATAAATTGCCTGTTTAGGATCGCCCACCATAATCATGCAACCGCGCGCATACCACTTTGGATTGCGCCAAATTTGCGCCAGCATGTCATCTTGGTCTTGGTTGGTGTCCTGAAATTCATCCACCAAAATCAGTGGATAACGCGTATGCACAAACTGTGCAAAACGCTGCCCGCGTTCTCCCTGCAAAGCTTCGGCTAAACTGCGAATTTGTTGGGCAAAAGTGGTTTCCCCTTTTTGCTGTAAAAGTTGCGGTAAACGCTGTTTGACGTGTTGTACCAAATAGAATTTTAAATTGGTCTCCACCAATTCAATTTGATGCTCAAAATTAAGTTTGGCATCCACCACTGCTTTGATTTTTCGGATCACAGGATGATCAAAAAAAGCATCTTGCACCTCTTGCGTACATGGTGCTTTCGCTTTGTTAAAAATTGATTTTCTGAGCTTACCGTCTTGGTTCAAATATAGTGCAAAGACCGCATTAAACAATGCGGCAAGATGTGAATTAAAATAATGTTCTAAAGGGCTGTGCTTAATTTTTTCAATCAGTTTTGGCAAAGTCACTGTAAATAGTGGCTGCAACCCCTTCTTATCACTCCCCGCGACATAATCGGAAAAATTAAAGCTATATTCACCATCATAATATTCTTTTAATTCTTCAATTTGCGTCATGGTGATACTGGCTAAATTCTGCAACGCCTCTGCTAAATCCTGAACCTCCAACTGTGCCTGATCTATGCCTTGAATCTCTGCCGATGCAAAATTTAAACTGGTATTGACCAAACCCTCATAATCGGCTGCCGATTTCAACCGCCCACATAACAGCATATAGTCCACAACATGCTGAGGCTGTGCCTGAATCCATTCACGCAGCACATCATGCACCAATTGTTCGGTATAGACCGATGCTTGGTCAGTAATATTGGCGCGCTCAATTTTGCCACTTTCAAAGGAAAATTCACGCAATAATTTTTGGCTAAAGCTATCTAATGTTCCTACAAATAGCTCATCCAGTTGCGCACTCACCAACTTCAAACGTGAACTGGCATAGTCCAGTTTTAAACGATATTTCTGCAAAATATGTTTGAGTAAAGGATCTTGTAGTTGTGCAATTTTCTCTGCAAGGGCGCGTTGATCTAAAGACTGATTTAAACACTGGTCGATATATTGTTGGGTTTCAAGCAAGCGTGCACGAATACGACTTTTTAGCTCGGCTGCGGCGGCACGGGTAAATGTGGTCGCAATCACTTGATTAGGCAAATAATCTTTCAGGAAAATCCGCACCATCAAACTAGATAAAGTATAGGTTTTTCCTGTACCTGCCGATGCTTCAATCCAATGCAAGCCTTTAAATTGCATCTCTTGAATTGGGTCATAACAAATTGGGAATAGGCTAGATGAGTTCACGCAGATTCCCCTTGTTTTTGAAGATTTTTCGCAGATTCATAATTTTCAATGATGGGCTGATACAGTCGATGGCTATATTGCTGAAATGCCTCAATCAACAACGGTTCAGTTTCACTGTCTTGAAAAATAAATGACCAGTCTGGGTGATTTTTCTCACTTTCATCAATAAAGCTCCTCCTAGCACCGTCATGCCAATGTTTTACGAAGCTTTCCATATTCAAAACTTGATCGGACTGAGCTTCATCCCACTGAATTTCAAATTCTTTTTTATCTTTCATTTTTAAAACCAAAGCCGCAGGCAATAACACAGGATATTGCTGTGCGTGTTTCCAGAACTCAAACCACTGGGCTAAATACTCGTGTGCTTGCTGTGCATGGATATTGGCAAAATGAATCACCGCATCTTTACACACCACAATCCGCTCTAAATCTTGCTGTTCTGTGTTCTGATAAGCCACCCAGAACAGATATTCCAACCATACTTCGGCATATTTTTTTGGTCTGGCACTCGCTGCCACCACGCTACACCAAAGCTTTGTCGGCTGTTCAGGCACTTGAATACGGATATGCAGATGCGGATTCATTTTCCAAAGCTGTTGCGTTGTTGTGGTTGCCTCGTCTGCAAATTGCTGGAGTGTGTCACGTAAATATTGCTGTTCTTGCAGTCCCGTTTGAAACGTGGCATTTAAGGTTTTACCCACAGGCAAGGTATCTTGCAACAAGCTTTCTGCATCTTGCTCGCCATGTTGCAGTAAAAAATCACGCACACTATATTTTTCCAAGCCATTTAAAATCAGCGGCTCGTGGTTCATTGCAGCAGTGTCGGATTGTAAATTTTCGACTCCAATCGCTTTTAAATAGGCACGTGCAGGGAAACATACATCTCGAATCCATTGCATACTGTCGAGTACCACCACGTCTTGTGGCAATAATGGATATTCACCAAACCATGCTTCGCGTGGTGTGGTTTCTTGCTGCATTTGTTTGGCAACCCGATACCATTGATCTTTAAAGCGAACTTCACGGCTTTCGGCAAAACGCAGTTGATCAAAAGGTTGCAAACTATGTAAGTGATAAAGAGATTTCAATTGTGCGGGAATCTCGACACCATTCAAATTTAAGCGTGAATCGCTAGCTTCATCGGGATGTTTCACAATCAACTCCAAATGCTGCACAAATTCCTGCACCACCACGGATGGATCGCGCACCTCGCCATCACTGACATCAAAACCGTTATAAAATAACCAAACACTGTCTTGCGCCAACAATAAACTATCTAAAAATGCCCCTTGATCATCCTCAATGCGTGAACGATCTCCCAGTTGTGGTTTTAATAATTGCATCAAATCAAAAGCCAATTGCTGGTCACGACTTGGGAACACGCCATTGTCCAAATTCAGCATCACAATCAGCTTATACGGCAGTGGACGAATTGCACCAATTTGGCTAAAGGTAATGGCGCCCGATGGACTGGCTTGTTCGAGTTGGGTTTCGAGCTGGGCTGAAATTTCTTGCAGAATATAATCCAGCGGTAAGCTTAAATGACGCAAATCTTGACCCGACTGCACATCAAAATAACTGGCTAAGGTCAGCATACGGTCATGTTTTTGCACCAAACTAAACACCGATGCCAACACATCTACCCCTGCATCCTGAAACTCACTCAGGTCTTGCATCAGTTGTTTAAGCCAATATTCCACCGTTTTGGCTTGCCCCAATTCATGCTGAATTAGCCAATCACGGCGCTGTGCAAAATCCTGATAAATTTGAACCAGTTTAAAAATCAATTCAAAATCGCTACTTTGCACATCGGCATAACTTAAAGTGTGCTGAACCACGCAATGCTCTGGCACTGCAACGCCCAAAGCCAAACGATCTAAAGCAAACTTTAAGCTGAACCGATAATCTTGATCATCTGCACTCAGGCTGCGTTTTAAATGCTCGGCATCTAAACCACGTTTAAAACCTGCATTGGCCAACAACTCATTCATGCGCTCAATATTGTTTAAATTCAAGGCATAACGCTGTTGTGTGGCAGCCAAACTCAACCAGTCGCCAAACTCCTCAAAGCTAAAACGTCCTTGTACTAGCGCTATACGCCCAACCACCGCACGCCAAGCATTATGAATGTCTAAAGAGCTGATGCCTGCAATTTGAATAGGCAAATACACACTATCTTGACTGAGTTGATGCCCTAAAGCGGCTTGATTCTGCTGTGATTTTTGTTGTCCTTTCTGATAGAGATCACGTTCACTTGGCGGTGCAGCAAATACGCTGCGAATTAAAGATTCTTGTTCTTTGAGTTTCGGACTCAACACCAAAATATCACTGGCTTGGCGGCTGTCATCTTGTCCTAGCCATGCAATTAAACGATCTTTAAGTACCTCAAGCTGACGTAAACTTGAATGACACACATGAATTTGCAATGACTCATCGGCAGGGTCTAAGTCATACGCCTGCGCGACTGGCTCAACCAAATTCAATACATCCGATTGAATTTTGCCAAGTAAATGTTGCGGCTCTTCTTCAGGGAAAAGATCATACCACTCGCCTTCATCACCACTTGACAACGCCGCCAATAAAGAAAAGTGATCGCGTGCCTGCTTACCAAAGCGTGTCAGCAAGGGATGATGTGACTCGCGCATATCGGCATTAAATTCACCATTATATTTTTTGATATACGCAGCAATATCATCATCGCTTACAGTTTTATTTTGACTTTCCATCTCACGAATAAAACGACTTTTGATTCGCGCATCCATGTTTAATTTCCACTTAGGATCGACCATGTCTGCCCAATATTCTTGCGATGGGTTGTAATGCAGAATAAAAATATCCATATACTGCGCCAAACGGCGGATAAACAGCAACTGACTTGGCGGCAAATCCAATAAGGTAAAAATCACCAACTGTTTGGGTAATTTGTTAATACACGAATTTGGATTTTCAGGCTCGCCCAAAGCTTGCCAAAATTGCAGATCAATCTCCTGCATTTTTTCAAAATCTGCATGAAAAATATGCAACCACAACCAACTTTGCCATTGCTCTAATTCTTCGGCTTGCTCTTGAGTAAATGCGGCTATTTCCAATGCCGCTTGTTTTTCTTCTTCGCTCTCAAAGTTTTTAGGGATATAAATTTGCTGCTTTAAGTTCAGGCGTTTCTGTTGTCCCCAAACCGCTAACCAATTGCTTTGACATTGGCAGACACCCTCGCAGCCTTTTTGGCAAAAACCACGATAAACCATGTAATTGCTAAATAAACGTGAAACTTTATCTGCCACCCAATACAGCATGTTTTGCTTTTTGAGCTGCTTTTCTAAACCCTGTGACAATTGCTCTGCGCTGTCATAAATTCGCTGAATCAAACGATGTAAAGCATGCTCGGCAGGAAGTGGGTTTTGTTCGTGTTGTATCCACGGTTGTAAGTCATAAAACACACGCCATTGCATCACAATACGCGGAATATTTGCCTGACGCACCCGATCTTTATCGTCTAAAACTGCCTGATAAGCGGCCCATTGAAAGGCACGAATACGATGATGAAATTCAGTATTGGCACTAATGCCTTTTTGCTCGGCTATTTTTTCCGTCAGCCACTTTTCTACTGCCACTGAAGGCACAATAAAATGCTGGGTTTGTAGCACCTGAAGCGGATTCGATGTCGGTTGACGTATGGTTTTCAGCATTTCATTGACTAAAACTTCTATACGTTGGCTTTGTATGACATGAATCGCCATAAGGTATCCTTTAATTTATTTTGAATAAGAATGTATTAAATGTACTAGAAGGCCGTTGATCTATCATTTGCCTCAAGCACAACAAAAGAATAAAGATTATTGGCTATACACTTACAACGGTGTATGCCACTTTACAAGCATACTTTTATTGCCTACTTTATTCAAAAAGTGCTTTGAATAAAGTGGTTTAATTTACCAAACAGCATACGATTATCCGCCATTTTAAGGTTGTACTTATGATAAAAAGAGAGACAATTCCAGACAGTATTGATCCAAGCCTAGACTTGGAAATGATTCGTGCAGAATGCCTAGAACTGGTCAAAAAACGTGCCTATTTTTCTGCAGGTGCAGCCGTCATTCCTGTGCCGTTCTTAGACGTTGTCATTGATGTGGGCATCTTGTCGCAACTGATTCCAGAAATTAATGCACGTTTTGGCTTATCTCCTGAGCAAGTCAGCGTGTATGATCCTGAAACCCGAAAAGTCCACTGGAGCGAATTGCGTAAACGCGGTGTGGAATTTTCAGGCTTAGTCGTGGCGCGTACTGCAGTAAAAAAATCCCTGAATAATGTCGCAGCCAAGTACATCACCAAACAAGTCACCAAGTTTATTCCATTGGGTGGACAAATGGTGGCAGCAGGTTTGGGTTATTTTATTATGAAAAAAATTGCCGAAACGCATGTTGAAGAAAGCTATAAACTGGCAAAAAGCATTCAGCTTAAACAAGCCAAAGTTGTGAATGCTTAATTTTTAAACTAAACAGGCTCAAATTCAGCTAACTTAACACGCAGTCTTTGCATCCTCGAGGCAGATTATTCTGCCTTGAGTTGTTTCAAGATGGTTCTTAAAATTTCCAAACGTGCTGCATTTTTGTCATTACTCGGAATGATGTGCCACGGTGCATATTCGGTACTGGTACGTTGCAGCATATCTGCCGCTGCCACCAAATAATCATCCCAACGGCTACGGTTGCGCCAGTCTTCATCTGTAATTTTAAAACGCTTATGTGCGGTTTCCTGACGTGCTTTAAAACGCAGCTCCTGCTCATCTTTACTAATGGCTAACCAAAATTTGATGACGACAGTTTGATGATCATTTAAGTCTTTTTCAAAACGGTTGATTTCGTCATAAGAACGCTGCCATTCCAGTGGGCTAATCAAACCTTCTACACGTTCTACCAATACCCGCCCATACCAAGAACGGTCAAAAATATTGATTTTTTCTTCAGGCAGAATTTTCGTCCAAAAACGCCACAAATAAGGACGACTGATTTCAAAGGCTTCAGGTGCACTAATGGTGTAAATTTCGTATTCACGCGGATCCAGTTTTTTTACAATCCGTTTAATCGCGCCGCCTTTGCCTGCTGCGTCCATTCCTTCAAAAACAATGCTGACATTACGGTTATCTAAACGCAGTGCATCTGCCACTTTTTTCGTGAGTTTCTTTAACTCTGCTTTATAGTCATCCTCATTGACCGATTCAGATACAGGATTAAGCAAAACTTCTGGAATTTCTGCAGCTTGCCAAGTGATGCCCGAACTGGTCGGATGCACAGGACAATGCTCTAAAGCACGTAAAATATGCTGTGCAAATTGTTGATCGCGGATGGTTTCATCTTCGCAATCAATCATAATCCAGTCATCGGTAAAGCGTTGGCGCAGCTTTTGCAAGCTGTCATATTGCTTTTTATTGCGCCAATCCAAGCCGTGCAATTTATGCCAATGCACTTCGCTCGGTTCCATATCATCTAGTCGTTTTTGTAGTGATTTCCACGATAAATCGAACCAGATTTTAATGACATCCACATGGTTATTTTTTAAGTCTTCTTCATAGGCACGCATTTTTTCGACATAGTTATCAAACATGGTGTCATCAATTCGTTTAGACACATGCATGGCTGTGCTTAATAAGTCACTATACCAATTGCCAAACATCACCATAATTTGACCTTCGGCAGGAATAAAACGTGCATAAGGCTGCCAAAGTGTCTGTTTGGGATTAAACGGGTGCGGCGCATCGGCTTTTACCCTTAAATAACGCGGATCGACCCATTCTCTTAATTGTTTAACCGATTCACCCTTACCCGCCAATTCAATGCCGCTCACTAAAATCAGCAAACTTTTGGCATTTTTTTCACCTTTGGTGTTTTTTAAAGCATATTGGGCTTCAATTAGCTCGACTGAAAGTTGTTCTTCTTCCATGAGTTTAAATTCAGTATGTGCTTGTGACATCATCTACCCTATTGTTGTGTTATTTAAGCTCTGCTGATCATTCATCTATATTTACGATATTAGAATGAGCGACAGACTTTGATCAGTATACGAATATCGACCCATTTTTTAACAACTTTTCGCTTATTTTTGTAGATTAATCTCACACACTGACCTTTGCCGTTTGGAATTCTGTGTAATTTGTCATAGCGACGAGATCAAACTCACATTAAGATTTGCCCATTCAACTCAATAATGAGACACCCTATGTCTAAACTTGCTGCTTTAGATGAGCTGTTAGAACTGTATTATCAATTTAAATATCATAAAAATCCTATGCTTTTTCAACGCTTACAAGATGTTCAAGCATGGCAAAAACAGCGTATGCAACGCACCCATGCCACACAGTTTGCCGAAAAGCACAATGTCTTGATGGCCGAATATTTTTTAAACCGCTTATATGGCGGTCCAGATTTTGACGCTTTGGCAGGTCAAATTGCTCGCCTACTGAAATATGCACACAAAGCTGAAAAAATCATCCCTGAAAATGCAATAAAAACAGGGACTTCTGGGGTAAGTCTGGCGATTTTGGCAGTGCAGTTAGATGAACAAGTCGCGATACAATTGCTACAGGACTATTCTGAAAATATGCCTTTAAATGATGAGATGATGCGTCTGACTTATTTAAAGCTCGATCAGGGCGAAGCACGCTTAAAACAATTAAATATGTTGGATGAACTGGGTAAAAACCTAGATAAATATATGCGCTCTTTTGTGGTCTATACCGCTTTTAAAATGTGTAAAGGCGCGGCGCAAAAATACAGTTTTCAAATTATGTATGAGTTTATGCAAGATGGCTTTTTAGCCATGAAACCATTAAAGTCCGCAGAGAAATTTGTGAAGCAATTTACTACCACAGAACGGGAAATTATTGCCAAAGTACATGCAGGTGATTTACATCCATTTTCATAATCCCAATGTGTGAAATAACCAACACTTATTCAGCACACTTACGCTATCTTTGGTTTTTTCTGTATATTATTCATAACAATTGCATGATGATTACTGTACAAGTGCTTAGAATCTGTCATCATGCATACACTGCAGCCTTAAGCCTTTTTATCCTGAGGAGTGACTCCAATGTCGAATGAAAATCAAACGCCTACCGCTACTCCCGAGTCGGCACAACCAACAGACAAAGTGAGTCCATTCTTAACCGAACCTCTACCGCAAGGCGCTCCACAAGGTCAGCAACAATCTTTAGAACAAAAATTAACGGATACACCTGTTACGGGTTCAGTGCCAAAATATAATTTGCCGCGCGGTGCCAACACAGGCAATGTCGGTGCAACCACACACTTCGGCTACCAAACCGTCAGCAGTGAAGATAAAGCCCAGAAAGTCGCAGAAGTCTTCCACTCGGTTGCAAGCAAATACGACATTATGAACGACTTAATGTCATTTGGTATTCACCGCTTATGGAAACGCTTTGCGATTAATATGTCAGGTGTACGTCGTGGTCAGCGCGTACTGGACATTGCAGGCGGTACGGGTGACTTAGCCAAAGTCTTTAGCCGTGAAGTTGGCCCTACAGGTCATGTGGTACTGTCAGATATTAACGAATCTATGCTGAATGTTGGCCGTGACCGTCTAATTGATGCAGGCTGTACCAATGTCGATTTCGTGTTGGCGAATGCCGAAACTTTAGAACCATTTGAAGACAACAGCTTTGACTTACTGACTATTTCATTTGGTTTACGTAACGTGACCGATAAAGATGCAGCTTTGGCAGCGATGTACCGCGTACTCAAGCCGGGTGGTCGTTTATTGATTTTAGAATTTTCAAAACCAGTATTTGAACCGTTCTCAAAACTCTACGATTTATATTCATTCACAGCATTGCCATTGATGGGTAAAATTGTCGCAAACGACTCAGAAAGCTACAAATACTTGGCTGAATCTATTCGTATGCACCCAGATCAACGCACTTTAAAAGGCATGATGGAACAGGCAGGCTTCCAAAACTGTGATTACCACAACCTGACTGGTGGTATTGTTGCCGTTCACCGTGGTTTTAAACTCTAAGGCGTACCGCAATGTGGTCAATTCTCGCCCTTGGTGCAGTTGAGAAACTGATTCATCATGTTATTGATTTGGATGCGATTACTCGCATCCAGCTCAACCAACTACACGGCAAAATGTTGCGTGTGGTGCTCGATTCGCCACAGCTTTCTGTAGATGTCTTTTTTGATGACAACAAAGTTCGTTTAGAACCTACTGCAACAGGTCACAGCGAGCAGCCTTCTATTTTTGAGCAACGCCCGTTTGATCAAGCGCAAAATATCAGCCCCGCAACGACCACTTTGCATGTTAAAAATGTGGTGCAATTGCTCAAACTGTTGCTATCCGATGAAGTGGGCAATATTCCCCTACAAGGTGACTATCATCTTTTACAAGATATTCAGCGCATTATGCAGCAGGCTGAACTAGACTTGGCCGCACATTTAAGCCCTTGGATTGGTCCTGCTTTGGCTCATGAAGTTGGCAAAATTCAGCTTGCACCCAAGCATTTAAAACGCAGTCTACACAGCCATTTGTTCTTTGCTGAAGATGCCCTAAAAGAAGACAGTGGTCTATTTGCCCCACGCTGGCAAATGGATGACTTACAACAAGACACGCGCATTTTTCAACAAAATTTAGACCGCGCCGAAGCCAAAATTCAACAGCTACAAGCGCAGCTTGATGCACAGCCAGATACCGCTTCTGACACCTTAAACTCCACTCAACCCTAGGGAATAAGTCTTTATGATTCCGCACGTTTCACGTTTACTCGAACTTTGGCGCATTGCCGCGCACTATAGACTCGACACGTTGTTTCCTGCGGAAGAACTACCAGAAAAGGCACGTCATGCGCTCAGTTTTATTCGCATGCACCCTGCGGCTTGGTCAAGTAAAGAACGTAAAAACCCGCTGAAGCTCAAAGAAGCTTTAGAAGAAATGGGACCATTGGCAATTAAACTTGGGCAATTGCTGTCTACGCGTCGTGACCTGATTCCGCCTGAAGTTTTACAGCAATTGGTGTTGCTACAAGACCGTGTCAAACCATTCGGTTCTGACGTGGCACAAATGCGAATTCAGCAATCGCTCAAGGCAGACATCAACACCCTGTTTGCCCGTTTTGATGAGCAACCTTTAGCAGCAGCCTCCATTGCGCAAGTCCATACCGCTGCCTTGCATGATGGTCGTGAAGTCGTCGTTAAAGTCACCCGTCCCGATATTCGCCAGCAAATTCTACAAGATTTTGAAATTCTGGAATGGCTCGGTGCAGCACTGGAAAAACGTCTGGAAGCGGCACGCGCTCTACATTTATCTGAAATTATTCAGGACTATCGTCAAATTATTCTCAACGAACTGGATTTGACCTTAGAAGCGGATAACACCCGCCGCATGCGTCACTACTTTACAGGCTCAAGCATGATGTACGTGCCTGAAGTCTATATGGACAGTAAAGATGTGATGGTGGCAGAGCGCATTACAGGTGTGCCAATTTCCGACACGGCAACCTTTGATCGTTTGGGGATGAATCGTGCCGATTTGGCAGAAAAAGGCCTCACGATTTTCTTTACCCAAGTGTTCCGTGACAACTTTTTCCATGCCGATATGCATCCTGGCAACGTCTTTGTGGAAACCATCAATCCGAATAATCCGCGTTTTATTGCGCTAGATTGTGCGATTATGGGCGAGCTGTCCAAGCATGACCAAATGACCGTAGCACGTATGTTGCTGGCGGTGATGAACAGCAACTTTATGCAGCTGATTCAAGTGGTACACCAAGCTGGCTGGATTCCACCGGGCACAGATCAAGATGCTCTCGCCCGTGAAATGCGCCGTACTGTCGGGCCAATGGTGTCTAAACCGATGCACGAATTGGACTTTGCAGGCATTCTGATTCAGGTCATGGATATTGCACGTCGTTTCCATTTGGAAATTCCACCGCAATTGATGCTACTCCTGAAAACATTGGTGCATGTTGAAGGCTTGGGCACAGACTTATATCCAGAACTGGATATCTGGAAACTGGCAAAACCAATTTTAACGGATTGGATTAAAGCCAATATGAATCCAGTCAAAAATGTCAAAGAAATTGGGCAGCAAATTCCCGACCTGTTACTGGGTGCGCAAGACTTACCAAGTTTAATGATTGACAGTTTAAATGGTTTAAAAAACCAATCGGCTTGGCATTCCAAACAATTGCATGAATTACAAAGCATGCGTCTACAAATGGAACATCAGCAAAAACGCAGCTGGATTTTTGGCAGCATTATGGCCATTTTCCTCTCCATTGCGATTATTGCACCGTGGTATGTCTCTATTGTTTTAATCGCGTTGGCAAGTTTCTTGGCGATTTGGCGTATAGCTAAATAAAGCCACATTGCTTGATAACAAACTGATTAGACGATAAAAAAATTAGAAAGCCTGTTTTAAAGCAGGCTTTTTTATCACGCTGATTTTCTCTAACTCATCCTAAAAACTACCGCATGACTCATCAGTCACCAAATGATGCCTCTCGCCATTGTTGCAAAAATCACCACGCCTACAATTAATGCACATTTGTAGCGTTATAGATCAAGCATGACTCAGCTTTTGCATAAACGTGCCCCTGCACTCAGTATTCGCGCAGGACATCTGGCACGCCAACTGATTGAACAAGAAGGCTTACATGCCCAACACGTCGATATTATTCCAGGTGCAGCAGGCGGCCCCAAAGGTATTGGCATTCAAGGCTTAGACCAAGCTATTTTTGGCGAGTTTTTTGCCCAAGCCCCAAAGCGTCGTACTGTGGTCGGTTCTTCAATTGGCAGTTGGCGCTTTGCCAGTATTTTGGCGTGGGGCGCAAAACAAGGCACTGAACGCCTGTCCGATTTATATACCAACTTGTATTTTCATAAAAAAATGTCGCGCCAAGAAGTCGCTGAGATTTGTCAAAATATGCTGTTTGAACTGATTCAGGGACAGCAACAACAACTGATTCAGCATCCTGACTATCACCTCACGGTCATTTCCGTCAAAGCTCAACATATTTTCCAAAGTGACCAAGCCTTGCCTTTGCTAGCATCTGTGGCTGGAATTATTGGTAGCAATGCCATTGCGCGCAAACATAACCGCTTATTTATGCAACGCGTCATCAGCCAACCTGCGCAAGGTCAGCAGTTTATGGTAGAGGATGATTTTGTCACCCATTACCAAGCCCTGAATGAGCAGAATGTCGCACCGTGGCTGCTCGCCTCAGCGTCTATTCCCGGGGTGATGTCTGCTATTCGTGACATTCCTGATGCGCCCGTGGGCAGTTATCGGGATGGTGGCTTAATTGACTACCATCTAGATTTACCTTACCAAAGTCAGGGCATTGTGCTGTACCCACACTTTACCGACAGCATTACCCCTGGCTGGTTTGATAAAATGTTGAAGCATCGTAAAGCCAATCCTGAAAATCAGGCCCGGACACTCTTGCTATCACCTTCGGCAGAATATTTAAGCAGCTTGCCTTTAGGCCGTTTGCCCGATCGTAAAGACTTCACCTTAAAAGGTTTAGATCAGGCACAGCGCATTCGCTTATGGAAACAATCGGTGGCAGAAAGTCAGCGTTTGGGCGATGAATTTCTGGAAATGGTGGAAAAACAAAACTTCCCTCAATTTATGCAAACGCTTTGACAGTACAAATCTGGCAAGATAATTTAGGTAAATTGTCTTGAATCACGTACACTATAGGGACGATGCAAAATCGTGCGCTCAGAAAATAGCGTCCATACAATTTAAATTAATTTTGGTGAACAACTCATGAATAACTTGCAATGGCTCGATGAAGTAAAATTTAACGAACAAGGATTAGTGCCTGCCATTGCACAGCATCATCAAACAGGACGTGTGTTGATGGTGGCGTGGATGAACCGTGAAGCCTTGGCACTGACTGCCGAAAAAAATCAGGCGGTGTATTTTTCACGTTCACGCAATAAATTGTGGCACAAGGGTGAAGAATCTGGACACTTTCAAACTGTGCACGAGATTCGTCTGGACTGCGATGCCGATGTGATTATCCTGCAAATTGAACAACATGGTGGAATTGCTTGCCACACAGGGCGTGAATCTTGTTTCTATCGCAAACTCACCGCCAATGGTTGGGAAATTGTAGATGCACAGCTGAAAGACCCGAATCAAATTTATGGTGAACAAGCCGCCAATGCTCACACCTTAGCCATGAGCCAATCAAAGGCACAAGCTGAACAGGTTGAAGTTTTGGCTTATTTAGGGCAAATGATGAGCGAGCGCAAAACCGCTAATCCTGACTCATCTTATGTAGCCAAGCTATACCATAAAGGCTTGAATAAAATTTTGGAAAAAGTCGGTGAAGAAACCGTGGAAGCAATTATTGCCGCCAAAGATTTCAACACCGAAGCCAATGCCAACAACAAAAATGACCTGATTTATGAAGTGGCCGATTTATGGTTCCACAGCATTGTCATGTTGGGTTATTTCGATATTGAACCGCAAGTGGTACTGAATGAATTGGCTCGTCGTCAAGGTTTATCAGGCTTGGTTGAAAAAGCCAACCGTAGCCATTAACGCGAAAAGCCAACCCTGATCTGTGTCTGTAATCACCAAGCCTCGCCCGACCTATGAGCAAGCCACTGCTATAGATAATGCACGTCTGGGCAAATCTTTTAAAGTGATTGCCTATGCAGGTACAGGTAAAACCACGACCTTACAAATGATCAGTGATGCCATGCCAGAACGGCGTGGCATGTACTTGGCATTTAACAAAGCCATTGCCGCAGAAGCACAAAGTAAATTTCATCGTCAGGTCGATTGTCGTACATTTCACTCGCTTGCATATCGCAGCGTTCCACGTGGAGTCACCGACAAATTACGCCTACCCCGTTTAAGTCCAAGTTTTATTGCCAAAGAGTATCGTTTAGAACCGATTACCCTTAGACGTATGATGGGCGGACGCTATGAAAAATATGTGTTGATGCCAAGTCGTTTAGCCAGTTTGGTGGCCAATGCCGTGAGTCATTTCTGCTCGACCAGTTCGCAATACCCTGCCCCACGACATTTACAAGCACCCAGTTGGTTGCATCCAGATGACATCGACACCTTACAAAAGCATCTTTATCCTGCGGTAGAACGACGCTGGTTGGAGTCAATTGACCCGAATCATCAGGCAGGCATTGGACACGATATTTATCTGAAACTTTGGGCCTTGTCTGAACCCAACATTCCTGCCGATTATGTGCTGTTTGACGAAGCTCAAGATGCCGACCCGCTCATGCTGGGCATTTTACTCAAGCAACGTAATACTCAAGTGATTTATGTGGGCGATGCGCATCAGCAAATCTATGCTTGGCGTGGTGCAATCAATGCCATGCAGCAATTACCTTTGCCTGAATCACGACTGACCACATCGTTCCGTTTTGGTGAAGAAATTGCCCTGACCGCCAATGCCATTTTAGGTGGGCTGAATGAAACCGTGCCACTCTTGGGCAATCCAGAATTACATTCCAAAGTGGTCAACAAACCGCATACCAAAATGCGTGATGCGATTTTATGCCGTACCAACGCCCGTGCCATGGAACTGCTACTGGCAGGTTTAGTGCATGGCGATAAAGTCAGTCTGCAAGCCGACCATGTGCGCTTAAACCGTTTTGTGGATGCTGCCGCGATGCTCAAACAAGGCAAACGTGTGACCGACGTTCCGGAACTGGCATGGTTTAACTCTTGGCATGATGTACATGAATATTGTGAAACCAACGATGGCAGCGACATTAAACCTTTGGTCAAACTGGTGGATGATCATGGTACTAATCCACTCAAACGGGCGTTGGCAAAAATCACCCCAATTGACCAAGCCGACTATATTATTTCGACAGCGCATAAAGCCAAAGGTTTAGAATGGAATCGGGTACATATTGAAGACGACTACCAATTTAAACTGAACGACAAAGAGCATAAAATTAGCGATGAAGAATTAAGATTACTGTATGTGGCATGCACACGTGCTAAAGTCAGTTTAAATATTCATCATATTTACGATTTGGTACAACAACTGAAAATAAAAATGCCGACATCGTTACGCAAAGCGGTGGGGTAATTGCAGCAGGTGCGCTATGAAAATTACATCGGTTCATTTCAGACACATCACCCATTTTGCAGACCTAAAACTCGAACTCAATTATCACGATCTTCCCATCACCCTTATTTTAGGAGACCAAAGTGCGGGGAAGACTTCGCTATTACGCTTTAGTTATCAGGCACTAACCTGGTTTGCTGCACGTTATAAAGATTTACGCACTGCGGGCTTGGTCATGCAAGATCAAGATATTATGCAAACGCGCTTACAAGCAAAAATTGATGTGTGTGTGGAGATTCCAGCAGAAATAGGCAGTTTGGCAGAATCAAGCAACACGCAAATTGAAAGCACCCAACATTGTGACTGGCAATTATATAAAACCCTGAATAGTAGCGGCGTAGGAGTAAGCAAAGCAGAAACCGCCAAGCTTGAAAAAATGGTGCAGCTCTATCAACACGCCATTAAACATGACCCGATGCAAGGTCTACCGCTGATTGCCTACTACCCTGCAGAACGCTTCGTGAATGAAGTTAATTTACTCAATAAAAATAATCCGCTGATTTTACAACCTGGACATGCCTACGAAATTGCTGCGATTCCATTCACGACATTTACTCGTTTTTTTGAATGGTTGCGGGAAATTTCCGATATTGAAAATGCCCAAAGTGCGCAGCTTTTACACAAGCTATATCAGCAACAACAAAGCGAACTCGCACAAACCCTGAATCAGTCCTTATTGCATGCCTATACCCAAATGCATGCACCGAGTTTACAAGCACTGAAAGATGCCTTACAAATCGTGCTGCCTGAAATTGAAGACCTATATCTACAACATCTGCCTAAATTACAACTCATGGTGCGCTGTCAGGGCAAAGATATGCTGTATCAGCAATTGTCGAACAGTCAGCGCAACTGGATTGCTCTGGTAGGCGATATTGTACGTCGCCTCTGTTTGCTAAACCCAAACAGTTTGTATCCGTGTCGCGAGGGAGATGGTATTTTGTTGATTGACCAGATTGATCATCAGCTCGATCAACAACAGGCCGCACAAATACTGACCCGTTTACATCAAGCTTTTCCGCGCTTACAAATTATTGCCACAGGCAACCGCAGCGAACTTTTGGAACAAGCGGAACGCTTTCAATGTTTAAAACTGGAACATCAACAGCTGCATCCCATCGCATGGCAAAGTTTACAACCGCAGTTTGCAGAAATTTATGCTGATGTGCTAGAAACCACTCACACGACAGAAGACGTCAGCCTACAAGAACAAAACCCAACACAATTAGGCACGGCTGAAATTTTGCAGCAGATTCAAAACCATTTAACTGCCGAACAAAAACAGGAATTGCTGCAACGCTTACAGCAATTGGATAGTGAGCCAACACCTGATCAATTGCCTGAATCTTAATTGCCGAAGTCTTTCAAGGCATACTTGGCCAAAAAGCAAGGAAATACTTTATCCCGCATATAACAGACGGTATATAATGACTTTGCTGTATGCAAAAAAAATTGATGTTGTTTTATTCATGTAATAAAATCAGATTAATTTTGAACTTTTATAGTAAAATCCGATTTTGCTGTAGTTTTTAAAGTTGCGCAATACAACTTTTTTTATACCTTGAATAGTGTCTATTGACCTTTCAAACACGGTGAATGCTGTAAAAATGCAGCAGATGCAGATCAACTTCATCCATAGTTCAACTAGGTTGTAGATTGACGCATCTAAATATTTTTAACACAGCTTTAACCAAACCAAGCACAACCTTATTCGCTGCATCGTCAGCGAAAGATCAGCATATTTTTTGCTGCTTGAGCCGCCTAGCCATGTAAAATTATTTTTGCATGATCTTGTTTTGAGTTTAAGTTGCGACAATACGCTCATCAAAACAATAGACTACGTGTTTACTGACACGACTGATTGGCTTTCAAGATTGAATCTTTTGGATGGTGTGTTGCTGTCCTGTAATCCTTGGAAGATAAGATTCATCCTTTAGGTTTTCAACCTATTCACGACAATGGATATGAGTGTGCTACCGATTATTATATTGTTACCGTTAGTACTGGGCACAACCCTTGTCTCGTGGCTGAAACAATTTTCACGCGGGGTAACGGCTTTAGGGGCGATTGGCGTCAGTCTGAGCAGTCTTATTCTGCTCCTGACTCAAGCAAAAGCAGTCTTTAATGGCGAAACGATCATTCAAACATGGTCTTGGCTGCCACAGTTGGGGATTGATTTAAGCTTTCGTCTAGATGCGCTTGGTTTATTATTCTCCTTGCTGATCACGGGGATCGGCACACTCATTTTTATTTATGCCTATTATTATTTAAGTCCACAAAACTCGCTCAGTAAACTCTATGTTCTCCTCATGCTGTTTATGGCTGCCATGTTGGGAATTTCGCTCTCCAATAACCTGATTTTGTTGCTGACTTTTTGGGAACTGACCAGTATTTCCTCTTTCTTATTGGTGGGTTATTGGAGCAATTACGAGGCAGCACAACGCGGCTCACGTATGGCACTGACCATTACAGGCATGGGCGGACTCGCCATGCTCGGTGGTTTTGTGTTATTGGCGCAAATCACAGGCACCTATCAAATTGACCAAATCTTAATGATGACTGAACAAATTCAAAGTCATCATTTATTTGTACCAACTTTATTGCTGATTTTATTGGGTGCATTTACCAAAAGTGCGCAATTTCCGTTTCACTTCTGGCTACCCAATGCCATGGCTGCACCCACGCCTGTTTCTGCCTATCTACATTCGGCAACGATGGTCAAAGCAGGGATTTTCTTGCTGGCGCGCTTATTGCCAATTTTTGCAGGCGCAGCGTTATATCACAACCTAGTCACCTTTATTGGTCTATTTACCCTGTGTATGGCAGCATTCTTTGCCATTTTCAAAGAAGATTTAAAAGGCTTATTGGCGTATTCCACCATCAGTCATTTAGGTCTGATCATGTGCTTACTCGGCATTGGTTCACCGTTAGCAGTAGCTGCTGCAATTTTCCACATCATCAACCACGCCACCTTTAAAGCGGCCCTGTTTATGATTGCAGGAATTATCGACCACGAATCAGGCACACGTGATTTACGCAAACTTAGTGGCTTATGGCAACTATTACCCTTTACCGCCACCCTCACTATGATTACCGCGGCCTCTATGGCTGGCGTACCGTTGACCAACGGCTTTTTGTCCAAAGAAATGTTCTTCACTGAACTGGTAGCAAACTTATCTGGCCCTGTACTGTTGGTTTCTGCAATTGTTGCGACACTGGCGGGTATTTTTGCAGTGGCCTATTCAATACGTTTGGTACACGGCGTTTTCTTTGATGGTCCAATTGGTAAAGATGTCCCAAACAAAGAAGCTCACGAACCTCCGTTTGGCATGCGTGCACCCGCAACTTTATTGGCTGTTTTATGTATTTTAGTCGGCTTGATGCCTGCCTTATTGGTCGAGCATATTGTCAATAGCACGACTCGTGCCAGTACCCAACTGTCGCAGTTTGAAGGCACACATCTGGCAATTTGGCATGGCTTTAATCTTCCCCTGCTGATGAGTGTTATTGCACTGCTTGGCGGGATCATTTTCTATTTCTCGCTCGCCAAAGGTGGAAAAATCCGTGAAATTGACCTCGACCCACATTTAGGTCAATTCCAAGGCAAACTGCTGTTTGAATTATTCTTAAAACATTTGCTACAAGTTTCACGCAAAATCAAACGTAAAACCGAAAATGGTTCACTGCAAAGCTATTTGGTGTGGATCATTGCTTTTACGGTATTCATGGTCGCGCTACCATTATTCAATCAGGGATTAACAACTGGCACACGTGAACTCACACATGCGCCTATGATTGCCATTGTTTTATGGTTATTGCTGTTCTCTGCCTGCTGGATGATGCTGTGGTTCCACCATGAGCGCATCAAAGCTGTCTTAATCAGCGGTGCAGTTGGCTTGGTCGTCACCATGATGTTTGTCGGACTGTCTGCTCCCGACTTGGCACAAACTCAAATCACGGTTGATGTCGTCACCACTGTTTTATTGCTGATGAGTCTATCGCTGCTCCCACAATTGACCCCGTATGAATCTAGCCGTTCACGTCGTTGGCGAGATGCCTTCATTGCGATTGGTGGCGGCATTGGTATCGGCTGGATTGCGTGGCTGGTTATGACTCGCGACCACAATTCAATTTCATGGTTCTTTAATCAGCAATCCATTCCACTCGGTGGCGGAACCAACGTGGTCAACGTCATTTTGGTGGACTTCCGTGGTTTCGATACCTTTGGTGAAATTACCGTCTTGGGCATTGCTGCGATTGGTACGCTGTGTTTAATGGATGGTATGCGTGCGCACGGCACTATCATGACCCAAGGTTTAACCTATCGCTTTAATCCTTCACCGTTGATGCTGCGGATTACCGCCTCATGGATTTTACCTATCGCCCTTGTGGTCAGCCTGTATATTTTCTTGCGCGGTCATAACTTACCAGGCGGTGGCTTTATTGCGGGCTTA
Source organism: Acinetobacter sp. YH01003 (assembly GCF_013420525.1). Taxonomy (NCBI): domain Bacteria; kingdom Pseudomonadati; phylum Pseudomonadota; class Gammaproteobacteria; order Moraxellales; family Moraxellaceae; genus Acinetobacter; species Acinetobacter sp. YH01003. The sequence goes on from NZ_VOXY01000002.1 coordinate 160,546, forward strand.
ATTACCGCAATGGCGTTGATCATCCAATACATTGCGCTTGGTCAAGACCACACCGAACAAATGCTCAAAGCTAAATCTGGACGTTTATACGAAATCTGGATTGGCGTGGGTTTAAGTATTGCAGGTCTGACAGGACTTGCCGCATGGTTCTGGGGACGTCCATTCCTCACCAGCGCACATATTTATGTCAATCCTCCGATTATTGGTGAAATGCACCTCGCTTCGGCTGCCTTATTTGATGTAGGCGTGTATGTCACGGTGGTTGGTGCGGTAATGTTGATGATTTCTGTCTTGGGCGACTCACGTCACTCAGGCATGTCTGGCCCACTTCCAAAGGAGTAATGCAATGATTAGTATTGAGTTTTTAATTGCGTCTGCCATTGGAATGTTAGTCGCGACAGGAATCTATTTAATTTTACGTGCCCGTACCTTTCCTGTGGTTTTGGGCTTGGCGATGATTGGTTATGCCGTCAATATTTTCTTATTCAGCATGGGGCGTATTCAGCTCAATGCACCTGCAATTTTGACTGAAGCTTCAAAAGTCACCGACCCATTACCACAAGCCTTGGTATTAACCGCAATTGTGATTGGTTTTGCCACCACCGCATTTATTGTGCAATTGGCGCTGCGTAGCCGTTATGAAACAGGGACAGACCACGTCGATGCCAAAGAAGAACATCCACTGCTTGACCCACGTGAGGATGAGCCATAATGACTGATTTCCTCCAATTTTGGCTACAGCATTCACCTATTTTTAGCATCCTGATTCCAACCTTTACCGCATTTATTTTAGTGCTATTAGGCAATCCGGGCTTTGGTTCACTCTCACATGACTGGCGTCAGCCATGGCGTCGTGGCATTAGCTATCTTTCTGCCACACTCGGTTTAGTCACTGCAATTAGCTATTTAATTCAAGTCAGCAGTGGGCAAATTATTATTTATAATTTGAGCGAATGGGCCGCCCCGTTTGGCATTATTTTAGTGCTAGATCAACTGTCTGCCCTCATGTTGGTACTGACTTATTCACTTGCCTTGCCATTACTGTGGTTTTCCAGCAAAAAATGGGATGAACGTGGTCGCTATTTTCATACCATGGTGCATTTCCTACTCATGGGACTTTGCGGTGCATTCCTCACAGGCGACTTATTTAACCTGTTCGTATTTTTTGAAATCTTGTTGCTCGCCTCGTATGTGTTGTTATTGCACGGTCAAGGCAAAGCACGTTTTCAACTCGGGATTCATTACGTCACCATCAACCTGTTGGCCTCTGCCCTGTTCCTAATTGGTTTGGGGATGATTTACGGCAGTGTCGGCAGTTTAAACATGACCGATGTGGCACGTCTTATTCCGCTACTCGATGCTGATGCACATAAAATTGCGGTGGCAGGTGGCTTACTGCTATTTGTGGTATTTGGTATTAAAGCCGCTATGCTTCCTGTCGGTTTCTGGCTTCCTAAAACCTATGCCGTGGCGACAACCCCTGTGGCAGCCTTATTCACCATCATGACCAAAGTGGGTGTGTATGCCATTTTGCGGGTTAATGGAACCATATTTGATGATGCACTGAGCCATAAAATCCTACAAGACTGGTTGCTGCCGATTGGTCTAATTACCTCACTGTATGGGGTCATTGGCGCAATTGGTGCAGAGCGCTTACGTCGTTTTGTCGGTTTTATGGTGCTGTCTTCGATTGGTACGATCCTGATCGCCATTTCGATGCTGAACACACAGGCATGGTCAGCCGCACTGTATTACTTAGTACACAGTACCTTAATTGCAGCGGCTTTCTATTTGCTGTGTGGCTGGATTACCTCACAACGTGGCGCATTTAAAGATCACTTCAATATTGCCCCGCAAATGAAGCAACACAAAGTACTGGCAATCACATACTTCATGATCGCCTTAATGATGGCAGGTTTGCCACCGTTTAGTGGCTTTTTGGGCAAGGTCTTTATTTTGCAAGCCACCGCCAATATGGCACATCAAGGCTGGATTATTGGCATTATTCTCTTGGTCAGCTTGCTGAGTATTATTGCATTCACCCGTGTCGGCTTTATTTTATTTTGGCGCGCGACCAAACCTGAAGATGATGCGCAAACTGAAGCCTATTATGAATATCAGGCACTACCTGCGATTGCACCGCCCCGTAATGACCGTGTCATTTATTTTCTCCTAACGGGTTTAGTGCTGTACGTGGTATTTGCCAATCCAATTCAACAATATATGCTGAATACTGCACAGCAGATTCAACATAATGCGGCCTATGAAGCACTGATTCTGAAAAAAGACCGTGCTGCAAATGTGATTAGCGTACAACCTTATGATCCATTGTACTTACCTGAAACCAAGTACGGTGGCGAAGCAATTGACACCAATGCACATTTAATTCCCTATGTGATTGATCCAAACACCTTGGAAGGCGAGCATATTTCTGACTATAAACAACGTCAGATTCAACAGCAAAATCGTGAGGAAGCACAGCAACCTAGCGATACTCAACTCAAACCTGCGGAGCCCTAAACATGCAAAAAACGAGACCAAAAACTTCGTTTTGGGATAACCTGCTGCCACACCCGTTTGTATCTGTCTTGGTGGCACTGAGTTGGCTGATGTTGGCGCATAGTGTTTCTGCAGGGAATCTGTTGATGGCACTGGTCTTGGCGCTCTTGATTCCCAAACTGATCCAGCCCTTTATTGCGCGTACACCAGACATCAACTGGACTGCAGCCATTCGCTTATTCTTCGTGGTGGTCTGGGATATTATGATTTGTAATATTCGTGTCGCAAAACTGGTACTTGGCCCAACAGACCGTATGCAGCCAAAATGGTTCCGTGTCCCTCTCGAAACACAACACGAACAGGTCAACAGTATTTTGGCGATGATCATTACCACCACACCAGGCACGGTTACAGCAGGTATTGACCAAGACCGTGGCGATATTTTGGTGCATGCCTTAAACACTGCAGATGAAAGTGTAGATATTCAAGACATCAAAAATCGTTATGAAAAACCGCTGATTGAAATTTTTGGTGCACAGTCAGGAGAAAAGCAATGATGATTCTGCCTTATGCACTTGGAATCTGCATGGTTGCGATTACGCTGTCCATGTTTATGTGCCTATATCGCCTGATTATTGGCCCTTCAATTGTAGACCGCCTGTTGGCCTTGGATACCTTGTTTTTAAATGCGACCTGCTTGGTGGTGGTTCTGGGTATCTATTGGACCAGTACCTCATTATTTGAAGGTGCGTTATTGGTAGCGATGCTAGGCTTTGTGTCTACTGCAGCACTGGCGCGTTACTTCACCAGTGGTCATGTGATTGATTAAGGAGAATGAACATGCAATTACTCATGGAAATTTTAGTGTCATTCTTTTTAATTATTGGCGCATTTTTCATGTTGGTGGGCGGCATTGGCATGGTTCGCCTACCCGACTTATTTATGCGACTGCATGCCCCTACAAAATCCAGCACTTTAGGACTAGGCAGTTTCTTAATTGCAGCCATTATTTATGCGGCATTTGAAGGACGATTTGGCTTTGCAGAAGTATTAATCACCCTATTTGCGTTTATTACCGCGCCTGTTTCTGCCAATTTAATGGCACAGGCAGCACTGCATTTACGTTTACGTTCGATGAGTGGCAATGTGCCTGAAACCTTAGACCGTCCATTACCGTGGCAACGCCAACGTCGTAATTTACGTCGTTATGAAAAAAAGTCCCATGATGATTTGGTCTAGAATATTAGTCAGGCATTAAAGAAAAGCATCGTATCGGATATAACCTTGCTTACATTGCAAAAGCTCAAACATGATAGACAAAAAAATGCCACCCGAAGGTGGCATTTTTTATCATCACTGATTTATTCTTCATCTTGCTTAGGTGCTGCAGGAGGTAAATCTTTTACCGCTTCTGCAATCAAACCAAACATATAGTTACCATAGGCATTGGTTTTATCGTAGTGAAAACGCAAACGCGGGGTAATACGTGTCTTAATACGACGGCTTAACTCATGGCGCAAGAAGCCTGATGCTTTATTCAACACATCCAAGGTTTCTTTATTTGCCGTTTCGCTTTGCTCATCGCCTAATTCACGTCCCATGACGGTCACGTACACTTCCGCATATCCTAAGTCTGGGCTCACCTTCACTGCAGAGATGGTCACAAGACCACCTAAGCGTGGATCTTTCAGCTCTTGGCGAATCAGTTCTGACAGCTCACGCTGTACTGTATCCGCCATACGCTTCAGACGTTGACTACCCGCCATTAAAGACTCCGTTTAATCAATTGAACATCGTACACTTCAATCTTATCAAGTGGTTTGATGTCTTTATAGCCTTTTACTGCAAGACCACATTCCATACCTGCGCGAACTTCTTCCACCACGTCTTTATAACGACGAAGTGACTCAAGCTCACCTTGGAATACCACCACATCATCACGTAATACGCGAATTGGTTTGTTACGGTGAAGTACGCCTTCAAGTACCATACAACCTGCAGCTGCACCGAACTTACTTGAGTGGAACACTTCACGCACTTCTGCAACACCCAAAATAGTTTCACGGTGTTCAGGTGCAAGCTTACCGCTCATCGCATCTTTCACATCATCAATTAATTGATAGATGATGCTGTAGTAACGAATGTCAATACCATCGGCATCGGCTTTTTGACGCGCAGTATTGTCAGCACGTACGTTAAAGCCCAGTAATACAGCTTCTGAAGATTCTGCAAGCGTAACGTCAGACTCAGTGATCGCACCTACGCCTGAACCAATCACACGTACACGTACTTCATCGGTAGACAACTCGCCCAATGCAACAATCAAGGCTTCCAAAGTACCTCGTACATCGGTCTTCAATACCACATTGACAAATGGAACGTCTTTTTTGCCCATTGATGCCATGATGTTTTCAAGACGCATTGCGCTTTGACGCTCAAGACGTTTTTGACGCTCACGATCCATACGCGCATCGGCAACTTCACGTGCTTTCTTCTCGTCATTTACAACAAGAACTTCGTCACCTGCCATTGGCGCTTCAGGTAAACCTAAAATTTCAACTGGAATTGAAGGACCTGCAGATTTAATACGCTTACCGTTTTCATCAGTCATGGCACGTACGCGACCATAAGATGAACCTGCAAGTACCAAGTCACCTACATTCAAAGTACCGTTTTGTACCAGAATTGACGTCACTGCACCGCGACCTTTATCTACACGCGCTTCAATCACCACACCTTGCGCTGCACCTTCTTCAGATGCTTTCAATTCCATCATTTCTGCTTGAATTGAAATTAAGTCAAGAAGTTCATCAATACCTTGACCTGAATGCGCCGAAACCATTGCAACAGGTACGTCACCGCCCCATTGTTCAGGTACGATTTCTTTGGTGGTCAATTCATTCAATACGCGGTCTGGATCAGCCGATTCTTTGTCCATTTTGTTAATGGCAACAATAATTGGCGTACCCGCTGCACGCGCATGGTCAATGGCTTCTGCAGTTTGTGGCATCACACCATCATCTGCCGCAACGACCAATACCACGATATCTGTCGCTTTCGCACCACGTGAACGCATTGCAGTAAACGCTGCGTGTCCCGGTGTATCTAAGAAGGTGATAATGCCTTTATCGGTTTGTACGTGGTATGCACCAATGTGCTGGGTAATACCACCCGCTTCGCCTGCAGCCACTTTGGCACGACGAATACGGTCAAGTAATGATGTCTTACCATGGTCAACGTGACCCATGATGGTCACCACTGGTGGACGTGTCGTTTGAACACCACGTGCCTCTTCAGCAGCTTCAAGTAAGTTATCTTCAGCTTGCGTATCAGATACTAGAACTGGGTTGTGGCCCATTTCCTCAACTACAAGTGCTGCAACTTCTTGCTCAATCGCTTGGTTTTGCGTAACTAACTCACCCATTTTCATGAGTGATTTAATAACTTCGCGTACTTTAACTGCCATTTTTGCAGCCAAGTCCGCAACCACAATCGTTGCACCAATTTCAACATCATAAACTTGTTTTTTAACTGGTTTTTCAAAGCCGTGCTTGTTGGCTTGGCTCGTTTTCAAACCGCGTTTATGTGAGTTTTGGCTGAAAGACTGTTCTTCCTGACCACGACGACCACCTTTTTTCGGTGAACGTGTATTGGTGGTGCTGGTACCACGCTTGATTTCACGGTCTTCTTTGGCAAATGAATCTTCATAAGCCTGACCCACAAGACCAGCCGCCAATGGAGAATCATCTACCACGCGAATAGTAGCTGTTGCATCTTCATTTGAGTATTTAGATGCCATCTGACGCATTTGCTCAAGCGTACGTTGCTGCGCTTCTTCAGCCGCTTTACGACGTGCTGCTTCTTCAGTCGCTTTCAACTGAGCTGCTTGCGCTTCACGTGCTTTCTTTTGCTCAGGCGTTTCAGTGACCTTCACTGCTTGCTTCACAATTGGCTTGTTGGTTGACTTACGTTTCACCACAACCGCAGCTTTCGCAACTTCTTGCTTGGCTGTTTCTTGCTTCGCTGCTGCACGCATTGCATCTAAAGCTTGTTTCGCTTTTGCGGCACCTGCTTGAGGCGCGTCTGCTTTCGCTTTGCTCTTTTCTGCCACGTCACGTGCTTGCTGTTCTGCTTGCGCTTTTTCAGCTGCTTCCGCCTGTGCTTTTGCCAGTGCTTCCGCTTTAATCTGTTCAGGATCTGGCTTTACAAATGTATGCTTCTTGCGAACTTCTACATTAATCGTTTTCGCTTTGCCCGAAGTACTTGCCACTTTAGCGGTACTGGTGGTTTTACGTTTCAACGTGATTTGTCCTGCTTTACCCTCTTGACCGTGAACCTTTTTTAAATGGTTCACTAGGGTACTTTGTTGTTCCGTGGAAATAATATCGTCAGCGTTACGCTGTGGTAAACCTGCGTCACGAACCTGTTCCAGGAGTTTCTCAACTGGACGACCTACACTGAGCGCTAACTCTTTAATCGACTTGTCCGTCATATATTACCTCCTAGTTAAACCATGATTCGCGCGCTTTCATAATCAATTGACCCGCTTTTTCTGTACCTAAACCTTCTATATCTTCGATATCGTCAGTCGCTTGGTCAGCTAAATCATCAACTGTAATGACACCACGAGCGGCAAGCGCATAAGCGATCTCTTGTGTCATGCCTTCCATTGCTAGAAGTTCTTCACTCGGATCTTGGATATTTTCTTGCTGTTGCAATGCTTCTGCCAAAGCCACTTCTTTGGCACGGCCTTGTAACATTTCAACAAGTTCTTCATCTAAATCAATTTCGTCAAATGTTTCCGCAGGAACATACGCAATTTCTTCTAATGAAGTGAAGCCCATTTCTACCAATGCCATCGCCAAATCTTCAGCAATGTCTAGACGTGAAACAAACAAGTCCAAGTATTGTTGCGCTTCATTTTGCTGACGTGCGTGATACTCTTCTTCAAGCATCATGTTCAGCTTGTAACCTGTGAGTTCAGAGGCTAAACGTACGTTTTGACCTTGTGAACCAATTGCACGTGCCAACTGATCGCTGGTTGCGAAAATAATGTCGGCAGTACGTTCTTCTTCATCAATCACAATACCCGATACATCGGCTGGCTCTAAAGCACTGGCGATATATTGTGCTGGATCATCAGACCACACCACAACATCAATACGCTCACCATTTAACTCTTGCTGTACCGCTTGGATACGTGTACCACGCATACCAATACATGCACCTACAGGGTCAATACGATGGTCGTTGGTTTTTACTGCAATTTTTGCACGTACACCCGGCTGACGCGCTGCTGCTTTAATTTCGATGATTTCTTCAGAAATTTCTGGAATTTCTTTTTTCATCAATGCAATCAGCATTTCAGGCTTGGCACGTGACAACAACAATTGTGCACCACGACCTTCACGGTTCACGCTGTACAAAATTGCATTCACACGCTGCTTAGGACGCAAAATTTCTTTGGCGATCATTTCTTCACGCGCCAAATATGCTTCTGCATTGTCGCCCAAATCAATAATAAAGCCATCTTTGGTTTGCTTTTTCACTTCACCGTAAATCAGCTCGCCTACTTTAGCTTCATAAGCATCTGCAACCAACGCGCGTTCTGCTTCACGAATTTTTTGCACAATCACTTGCTTGGCAATTTGCGCAGCAATACGACCGAAGTCAATTGACTCAACTTCAAGTTCGCGAATATCGCCAATTGACCATTGTGCAGGGTCTAGATCAGAAATCGCATCTTGGCATGCAGGCATTTCATGATCTTCATCTGCCACAACTTCCCATTGACGGAAAGTGCGGTAGTCACCTGTTTTACGATCAATTTCCACACGCAAACGTGCTTCTTCTGAGTTTGTGCCTTCGTAGAATTTCTTTTTCGTCGCAGCAACAAGAGCCTGTTCAAGCGCCTCAAAAATTGCCTCACGACTTACACCTTTTTCGTTACTAACCGTTTCAACGACGGTAAGAATTTCACGTGCCATAAGTCACCTATTCGTTCAGATTCTTATTAATTTGATTAATCTTGGTAGATCAGGTTTGCTTTATCAATATTGTGACTGTCAATCTCCAATACTTGCTGCTTTTCAACTTCAACCTGAATGGTTTCATTTTCTAGATCTACCGCAACCAATTTCGCTTGAAATTTACGACGGTTATCTACAGCACTGATCAAACGTAACGCGACAGTTTGCCCAATATAAGCAGGCAACTGCTCAAGTTGAAAAAACGGACGATCCCAACCAGGAGAGGACACTTCAAGTGCATATTCACCTGAAATTGGATCATGCACATCCAACATTGCGCCGACTTGCTGAGTCACACGCACGCAGTCTTGCACACCAATACCACGGCCTTGCTCTAACTCACCATCTTCATTTAAGACAGGTTCAGCATTTTCATCGACCGCTTTGTCGATATAAATACGCAATAAAGAACGCTTACCTTGTGGAATAAATTCGATTCCCCAAAGATCCACATCACATGCTTGCACTGCTGGCGCAATTAAGTCCTGAAGTGCTTGAGTTTTATTTGATAGCTTCATTTACTCTCGTCATTCTGCTGCGGTTCAATGGTCTTATTTGACCACTACACATTCATACAAACTATAGTAGTAGTGAAACATGACACTTTGACTTTAGGCCGCGCACGGCTTGTATCGACACTACACGATAGCCAATAAAAAAGGGCGTAATCGCCCCTATTCTTACACAGCAAAACCAATGTCCACTGTGCAAAAAGGCCCACCTTGTTGTGAGCCTCTTAAGAAATTTGGTAATGGAAACTGGGTCTGAACCAAGTATCTTCGCTAGTAATTTAAAGTCATGCTTGAGTAGCGACTTATCAATAAACAGCGTTACCATACTTTCAAAAATGGTAGCGGGAGCTGGATTTGAACCAACGACCTTCGGGTTATGAGCCCGACGAGCTACCAGACTGCTCCATCCCGCATCAACGTGCAAAAATTATATACAAAAATGAATAAGTTTTCAATCAAACTTAGCATGTTTGCCTGACTAAGTTGCACCTTAATCAGTTAAGTCTAACAAGCTTAAGGCTTATTACACTCTTAAATCTTGGTAGCGGGAGCTGGATTTGAACCAACGACCTTCGGGTTATGAGCCCGACGAGCTACCAGACTGCTCCATCCCGCAACAACATGTAAATACTTATCTCAACCTAAAATAATTTAAGTTGCCTACGCTTAATTCACGATAAGCTTAGGATTGATTGGTAGCGGGAGCTGGATTTGAACCAACGACCTTCGGGTTATGAGCCCGACGAGCTACCAGACTGCTCCATCCCGCATCAACAGATTTGCTGCTTAACACCAACTTATGTTTTCTGGATTATAAGTTGGTGCGGAAGGGGGGACTTGAACCCCCACGCCCGAAAGCACTACCACCTCAAGGTAGCGTGTCTACCAATTCCACCACCACCGCAGCTGTGACGCATTCTAGTCGCATCATGCGAAAAAAGAAAGTGCTAAATAAAATTATTCAGCGCTTTTAGGCGCAGTTGGTGAAGTTTCAGGCGATACTGGCTGTGCAGGTGCAGTCGTTTGTACAGTCTGCAAACTATATGCACCTGTGGTTTGTTTCTTGGCAAACACCGCTAAAGTTAAACTGGTTGCAAAAAACAATGCTGTTAAAATTGCCGTTAAACGGGTTAAAAAGTTACCTGAGCCTGACGCACCAAATACGGTTGCCGCACCACCGCCACCAAAAGAAGCGCCTGCATCTGCACCTTTACCATGCTGAACCAAAATTAGTCCAATCATTAAAATGGCTAAGATAATATGTACTACCAGCACAAATGTTTGCATGCTGAACTCCTCATTATTGTGTATTTGCAAAGGCTTGCGCAATTTGATGGAACGATGCCGCATTTAAGGATGCACCACCGACCAAAGCACCATTAATGTCTGGGCAGGCTGCTAACTCTACGGCATTTTCTGGTTTTACACTACCACCATATAAAATCGGTAGAGTCACCGCATAAGCGGTGATTTGGCTTAAACCTTCACGGATTTTTGCATGCATGGTTTGCGCATCTTCAGGTGATGCGGTCTTGCCTGTACCAATTGCCCAAATAGGTTCATACGCAATCACTATCTGTTGCCATTGCTCAGCGTCAACCACAGCAGCAATATCACAAATTTGTTGCAAAACAACTTGCTCTGCCTGACCGCTTTCACGTTGTTGCAGACTTTCACCCACACAATAAATAACTGTCAAACCTGCCTGCAAGGCATTTTTAACTTTTTCATTCAAAATGCTTGGTGTGTCTGCAAAAAGTTCACGACGTTCTGAATGCCCAACCAATACATAATCAATTTGACTGTCTTTTAGCAATTCTGCACTGACTTCGCCTGTATATGCACCCAAACCCGCAATACGGGAAAGGTCTTGTGCAACGGTATAGACAGGACGTACTGCTTCGCTCAATGCAGCTTGAATTTGAGTTAAAGCCAAAGTGACAGGTGCAATCCCCAAATGACACTTTTCAGCCTCTACAGGGCTGTCTTGTAATAATGTTTTAAATTCAGAAATAAGTTGCTGAGCATCGGCATGTATCGGATTCATCTTCCAATTGCCAACCACCCAAGGCTTAATCGTCGTAGCCGACATAGAATAACCTGCAAAAACAATTCATTTAATCGCGCACATTCTACACGCAAATCACATTTCTGCTGAGTTTTTTGTACAAGCTTTGCATCAAACTGCTGCATGAAGTATCTTTTCATGGCAGGACTTACAATTTTTTTAGCAGATTAATGTAACTGGTTCATGCTTTTAGGCGATACTTAGGTGGTGACAGCACTTTCAGATATGGTATTTTTGTGCAACAAAAGTATAATTTTAAGATACTAATTATAAACAATCTTGATTTTGAGGACGTTGGGGAATGTCAGTACAACAAGCTACACCTAGATTTACAGGTTTTATTCGACGTTTGGTCGAAGATGGGCTCGTTTCTGCTGAAAATATGCAAACTGCCATTAAAGCCGCACAAAAAGATAATGTTGATATTGTTCCCTATCTCATTCAAAACCTAAATATCGCGCCTTTAATCATTGCTGAAAAAATTTCTAATGAGTTTGGCGAACCTATTTTTGATTTAAGCGTGTATGACTCTGCGCTCATCGTGCGTGAAGGCATTGATGAAAAACTGTTCAGCAAATATTGCATATTGCCTATTTTTAAACGCAATCATCTGCTTTATGTTGCAACCAGTAACCCGACCAATATCGAAGCAATGGATGCCATTCGTTTCAACAGTAAAATGAATATTGAAGCCATTGTGGTCGAACACGATAAATTGGTAAAACTGATTGAACAAAACTTTGCGAGTGAGTCTGCTTTTGAATTTGAAGATGATGACTTCGATCTCAACTTTGAAGAGGGTAACAGCGAACCAGAACAAGCTGCAGAAGATGAACCGCAGGGTGATGAATCCCCAATTGTTAAATACATCAACAAATTACTGATTGATGCAATTCGCATGGGTGCTTCGGACTTACACTTTGAACCGTATGAAAAAACCTATCGAGTGCGTTACCGTGTCGATGGTGTATTACGTCAAATTGCCACCCCACCCTTACAGTTAGCTAACCGCTTGGCATCACGTTTAAAAGTGATGTCCCAAATGGACATTTCTGAAAAGCGTGTCCCGCAAGATGGTCGTATTAAATTAAAACTATCTAAAAATAAATCCATCGACTTCCGTGTGAACTCGTTGCCAACCTTGTTCGGTGAAAAAATCGTACTGCGTATTCTTGACCCATCTAGCGCGATGCTTGGGATTGACGCTTTGGGCTATGAACCAGAACAAAAAGAATTGTTCATGGAAGCCTTAGAAAAACCGCAAGGCATGTTACTGATTACAGGTCCAACGGGTTCGGGTAAAACGGTATCGCTATATACAGGCTTAAATATCTTAAACAGAGAAGATACCAACATTTCCACTGCCGAAGACCCTGTGGAAATTAACTTAGAAGGCATCAACCAGGTTAACGTCAACAATAAAGTGGGCTTAACCTTCGCTGCCGCTCTGAAATCTTTCTTACGTCAAGACCCTGATATTGTCATGGTGGGTGAGATTCGTGACCTTGAAACTGCAGAAATTGCAATTAAAGCAGCCCAAACAGGTCACATGGTTTTATCTACCCTCCACACCAACAGTGCGCCAGAAACTTTAACGCGTTTACGCAATATGGGCGTTCCTTCCTTTAACATCGCAACTTCGGTAAACCTCGTCATTGCACAGCGTTTGGCACGACGCCTATGCCCGCATTGCAAAGCTCCTTCCGATATTCCAAAACAAAGCTTATTGGAAATGGGCTTTACTGAAGCCGATTTGAGCAATCCAGAATTTCAGGTCTATCAACCTGTAGGCTGTTCTGAATGCCGTGAAGGTTATAAAGGACGTGTTGGTGTTTATGAAGTGATGAAAGTCACACCAGAAATTTCTAGAATTATTATGGAGGATGGTAATGCCATCCAAATTGCTGATGCGTCAGCAAAATCGGGGTTTAACAATCTGCGTCGTTCGGGGTTACTTAAGGTCATGCAGGGGGTGACTTCATTGCAAGAAGTCAATCGTGTGACCAGTGAATAGTTGTAAAATTTAAAATAAGGATAAATACGCATGGCTGTCAAAAAAGCACAGATGATGCCCACCTTCGTTTATGAAGGGATTGACCGCAAAGGGGCTAAGTTAAAAGGGGAAATTCCAGCGCGTAATATGGCCTTGGCAAAGGTCACATTGCGTAAACAAGGGATTACCATCAAGACGATTCGCCAAAAGAAAAAGAATATTCTTGAAGGCTTAATGAAAAAACGGGTGTCGACCTTAGACATCACTATTTTCACGCGTCAGCTTGCCACTATGATGAAAGCAGGTGTGCCTTTGGTACAAAGCTTTGAGATTGTTGCCGAAGGTCTTGAAAACCCCGCCATGCGTGAAGTGGTTTTAGGCATTAAAGGTGAAGTGGAAGGCGGGAATACCTTTGCTGGCGCATTGCGTAAATATCCTCAATATTTTGACAACCTATTTTGTTCTTTGGTCGAATCTGGTGAACAATCGGGTGCCCTAGAAACCATGCTAGATCGTGTCGCGATCTATAAAGAAAAGAGTGAGTTACTCAAACAAAAAATTAAAAAAGCCATGAAATACCCTGCAACGGTCATTGTGGTGGCCGTGATTGTGACCATTATTTTGATGGTGAAAGTCGTACCTGTGTTTGAAGAGTTGTTTAGCTCTTTTGGTGCGGACTTGCCTGCCTTCACTAAAATGGTGGTGAACATGTCACAATGGATGCAGAAATACTGGTTTATTCTGATTATTGTGATTGGGGTCATCATTGCAGGTTTCTTGGAAACTAAAAAACGCAGTAAAAAATTCCGTGACTTCTTAGACAAAGCGGCACTGAAAGCGCCTATTTTTGGTGACTTGGTCTATAAAGCGATTATTGCACGTTATAGCCGTACTTTAGCCACTACTTTTGCTGCTGGTGTACCCTTAATTGATGCCTTGGAATCTACCGCTGGGGCAACCAACAATGTGGTCTATGAAGAAGCCGTGATGAAAATTCGTGATGATGTTGCGACAGGTCAACAGCTACAATTCGCCATGCGTGTCACCAATAAATTCCCGTCTATGGCAGTGCAAATGGTAGCCATTGGTGAAGAATCAGGTGCGCTAGATGCCATGCTGGATAAAGTCGCAACCCACTATGAAAACGAAGTCGACAACGCAGTAGATGGCTTAACCTCAATGATGGAGCCGTTGATTATGTCTGTCTTGGGTATTTTAGTGGGTGGTTTAGTTGTCGCCATGTACCTTCCAATCTTCCAAATGGGTTCTGTGGTTTAATGCAAGAATTAATCGCGTACTTTATCCAAAATCCAACTGCGCTCTATATCGCAGTTGGACTTTTTAGTTTATGTATTGGCAGTTTTTTGAATGTGGTGATTTACCGCACCCCAAAAATGATGGAACAGGAGTGGCGTAATGACTGCCAAATGTTATTACATCCTGAACAAGCCATTATTGATGAAAGTAAAATCACCCTCAGCAAACCTGCATCGACCTGTCCCAAATGTCACAACCCAATTCGTTGGTATCAAAATATTCCTGTGCTGAGTTGGTTGGTATTACGCGGTAAATGTGGCAACTGCCAAAACCTGATCAGCGTACGTTATCCAATGATTGAAGTATTAACCGCTGTTTGCGCCCTGATTGTGCTTGCGGTATTTGGCCCAACTGTACAAATGCTGTTTGGTTTGCTGCTCACTTATACCTTGATTGCACTCACCTTCATTGATTTTGATACACAACTCTTGCCAGACCGTTACACCCTGCCTTTGGCTGCACTGGGTTTGGCAGTCAACAGCTATGCCATCTATACCTCACCAACCTCGGCAATTTGGGGCTATGTGATTGGCTTCCTATGTCTATGGGTGGTGTATTACCTATTTAAAATCGTCACAGGCAAAGAAGGCATGGGCTATGGCGACTTCAAGCTCCTTGCCGCTTTAGGTGCATGGATGGGGCCGATGATGTTACCCCTGATTGTGCTGCTATCGTCCTTAGTTGGGGCGATTATTGGCATTATTCTGTTAAAAGTACGTAAAGAAAACCAACCCTTTGCATTTGGTCCGTATATCGCCATTGCGGGCTGGATTGCCTTTTTATGGGGCGAGCAAATCATGAAAGTATATTTGGGACAATAAGGACAGCACATGCGTTTTGTTTTGGGTCTAACAGGAGGAATTGGCAGTGGCAAGTCTGCAGCCAGTGCGTGGTTCGAGACCCAAGGCATTGTTGTGGTCGATGCGGATGTTGTTGCACGTGAAGTGGTTGAAAAAGGACAGCCTACCTTAAAGCAAATTCAACAACACTTTGGCGATTGGGTTTTACTTGAAAATGGCGAACTAGATCGTCGCGCATTACGTGAACACATTTTCAAAGAACCAAGTGCACGACAAGCACTTGAAAAAATCACCCACCCTGCAATTCGTGAATCGATTATTCAACAATTAGATACTGCCGACAGTCCCTATGTGGTTTTGGTTTCACCACTCTTGTTTGAAACCAATCAACATCAATTGACCCGACATACATTATTGATTGATGCTACTGAAGCCCTACAAATTCACCGTGCTTCACAACGTGATGGTCAAACGGTTGAGCAAATTCATAAAATTATTCAAGCACAAATGCCACGTGCTGAAAAACAACGCCTAGCCGATGACATTGTGCTAAATGATGGGCATTTAGATCATTTGTATAGCAAACTTGAAGTATTGCATCAGCAGTATTTAAAGCGAGCGATGCAGTAAGCAAATTAATCTGACTGTTGTTTTTGCTGTTCAAGTTGAGCTTTTAAGCTGTCAGGTCGGGCCCACCAACGCCAAGGTTGCAAAGCACCAATCCCCATACCCACCAAGCCACATAAAATTGCTAAACTCAAAGGTTCACCCAATAAAGGGACAGCAAGAATCGCAGCGATAAACGGCGCCAAGGTCACAATACTGCCAGTTTTGAATGCTCCCAAACGCTTAATTGCCTCGACATAGCTAAGTGTTGCGATGATCACCACAAACACTCCATGAAAAATAGTTTGCAGCAATAAATGAATCGGTTCAGGTGTGCTGAGTTGTTTCGGGAAAAACAGTACGTAAATCGGGACATAGACGATTGCCGACCAAATTGCGACACCCGCCATAGCATGCCAAGCGGAAAGCTTCCATTGTCTTAATAAAACCGTAAACACACCCCACCAAATAGCGCTGATAAAAAACAG
Source organism: Acinetobacter sp. YH01003 (assembly GCF_013420525.1). NCBI lineage: Bacteria > Pseudomonadati > Pseudomonadota > Gammaproteobacteria > Moraxellales > Moraxellaceae > Acinetobacter > Acinetobacter sp. YH01003. The sequence goes on from NZ_VOXY01000002.1 coordinate 176,858, forward strand.
TCCATCCCCAAGTCCAAAGGCAACACCTGTTTCTTGATACATCAGCGCACTCATACCCGCAATGGCGGTCAGCATAATTACAATACTGATCCATGTATGGCGGTCAAAAGGCACTCGAAATAACATCCAAGCAGCAATGGCGGTACAAACAGGAATACAGCCATTCAAAAAAATGGCAGCATGCGCAGCAGGTACATAATGAAAAGCACTATACGCAGTCAGGCAATAGCCCACTCCACCAATCATTGCCAAAATAAAAGGCTCTTTTTTCCATAAAAATGCCGTATCTTTTTTCCAGATAAGAATCGGCATTAAAATACAAAAAGCCAAAGCAAAGCGTAAGGCGGTAATATCCCAAGCACTGATCTGCCATTGTGCATTCAGCCGAGCAGTTAGGGTAAAACCACCCCAAATGCACATGGTAACAAGCACCAAAGCATAACCTTGCTTTTGGGGAGATAGACGAATCACGGTGTTGAAAGCATCAATAAAATAGCAAATACAAAATCAGCAATTAAGCCTGACGCTGACGACAAGCTTCATACAAGGCCATACCTGTTGCAACACTGACATTCAGACTTTGCAGATTTCCTGCCATTGGAATAAATACGGTTTGATCACATTGTGACTGGGTAATTGGGCGTAAACCTGTATCTTCTGCGCCCATCACCACGCATACTGCTGTGCCTGTAAAGTCAAATTGCTGAATTGGCAAAGCTTTTTCATCCAGCATCGTACCCACCACGCGCACATTAAACTCTTGTTTCAAATGCGCCAAAGTACGTGCCAAATTGGTCACTTGGATAAATTTGACTTTTTCTGCACCACCTGCAGCTACTTTGCGTGCAGTTGGGGTCAAACTTGCTGAACGATCACGCGGCACAATCACGGCAGTAACCCCCATCGCAGCGGCAGTACGGATACACGCACCCAAGTTATGCGGGTCGGTGACTTGGTCGAGCGCCAAAAGTAAAGGCTTGCTATCAGCCTGCAACAAGGCATCCAAGTCTTTTTCATTCAGAGTTGGATGTGGGCGTACTGCAGCCACCACTCCTTGGTGAAAAGGCAAACCTGCCAGTTTTTCCAAGCTGTCACGGCTGGCTTTTTGCACACTAATGCCAAATGGTTCGGCAAGTTCTAAAATCTTTTGTAAACGCTGATCATCACGCCCTTTTAAGGTAAAAAGAGTTAAGACGCGCTCTGGCTCAAGCTCCAATAATGACTCCACCGAGTGAACGCCATAATAATATTCAGGTTTTGCCATGAACGACCTCTAATTAATGCACCAATAAACCAGCGAAAACGAAAAATCCTGCAAAGCTGACTTTACAGGATTTCAATAAGATCTAGTTTAACCGATTCGGGTGAAAATTTCTTGATTCAATTCCGCTTGATTGGGTGCTCAAGCAGGAGAAAAATGAAATCTTAATTCAATACCCTATTATCGGCTGATTAGCCTTCTAAGTGGCACACGTAATCGAGCACTTCATCGGTTTCGATGCTGAAACGGCTATTGCCAGGCACATAGAACGATTGACCCGCGCGGAATAATTCACTTTCTTCGCTATCGGCAATTTTGACACGACATTCACCTGAAATAATTTCCATACGTTCAGGTACATGCGTTTCGAAAGTCAAGGCTTGTTCAGTCGGTAAAATTACCCCTAAGGTTTTTTTGGTACCGTCTTCAAATTGCACCGTGTGACTGATGCATTGCCCACCAAAATAGACATTCGACTTTTTCACAACTGATACATGATCAAACTGAGCTGACATGCGTATTCTCCAGGTAACGCGTTTTTATATTTTTGACTGATGTAGTTTAATTCTGTCCTCAGAACTAATCAATCTGTGTTTACAGTGGGCTTTGCGTAAATTGAACAATGTTTCAATACGCAGCATGCAACACGCTGACAGCACAGTCTAAGCCAATGCCAGAGGCATGCAAAGTACTCTGCTCTAGATTCTTCCCCACTAAAGTGCTAAATCTGAATGTGAAACAGATCACGAATAGTATCTATATCGTTTAAGTTCCACCATATCAAGCAGCACCGAAAACTCCCCAAGTGAATATACTGCAATTTAATGACCATCCAATGAAATGATCAAATGATCATGTGTTTTATATATGATGCTTATCGGGTACATTTTTTGTTGTTTGCGCTGCAATTTAAGCTAGAATTAAATAGAAGAAAATAACAGCCTTGTTATGGCATTTCCAAAACTTGACTCTCTTTCACTGACACTTTTCGCAGCTTGGATGCGTTTATGCTGACTTATTTAACACTGATTAACTTTGCCCTTGCCGACCACTTAGCACTGGATATTGAAACAGGTTTTAACGTTCTGACAGGGGAAACAGGTGCAGGTAAATCCTTACTTTTAGATGCGCTCTCTGCCTGTTTAGGTGAACGTACCGATACCAATTATGTACGTTTTGGCTCAGATAAAGCCGATGTGACCGCGAGTTTCAGTTATCAGGACAATAGCCCTGAAGCACAATGGCTAAAAGAACATGAATTAGATGATGAGTCTGGTGAAATCCATTTACGTCGGGTAATTTTTGCCACAGGGCGCAGCAAAGCATGGATTAATGGTCGTCCAAGCAGTTTGGCAGAGCTGAAAGAAATTGGACGCTTACTGGTACAGTTATACAGTCAGCACAGTCAGCAACAATTGCTCGAACCGCCTTATCCAAAACACTGGCTTGATCGTTATTATAATTTTTATGCCCCTGCCCAAGCAGTACGTGATGCTTACAGTACCTGGCAAAAAAATATCCGACAGCATCAGGCAGCGCTGGATGCACAGGTAACCCGCAAGCAACGCATCGAAACCCTGAACTTACAGCTCGAAGAACTCGAAGAACTGGTACAAATCGATTATAAGGAGATTGAACAAGAGTTTGATCGCCTAAGCCATCATGAACATATCATGCAGGATTGCAGTTATAGCTTAAATGCCTTGGATGAAGCCGAGCAAAACATCACTCAGGAAATTGCTTCAATTATTCGCCGCTTGGAATCGCATGCGGGGCGCAGTGAGCAATTATCGGAAATTTATAATTCATTGTTAAATGCGCAAAGTGAATTAGATGATGCGACAGCCAATTTACGTCAGTTTATTGATCGTCAAAGCTTTGATCCAGAGCGCATGGAAGAACTGAATCAGAAGCTGGAAGTTTTTCATCGTTTGGCACGTAAATACCGCACTCAGCCTGAATTACTGAAACAAGAGTTCGATACTTGGCAAGCCGAACTCACGGCTTTACATGAACTGGAAGATCCTGAAACTTTGGCAGAACAAGTAGAAGTGGCACATCAGGACTTCTTAGCCAAAGCACAACATTTAGATGATATCCGTCGTGAAGCAGCTGCACCGCTCGCTAAACAACTAACCGAGCAAGTTAAACAATTGGCACTGCCTGAGGCACATTTTGAATTTAAATTTGAACCTTTAGAACAAGTTTCTGCGGAAGGGTTAAGTTTTATTCAATTATTGTTTACCGCCAACAAAGGTATTCCTGCACAGCCATTGGCACGCGTGGCTTCTGGTGGCGAATTATCGCGGATTGCCTTGGTCATGCAAGTCATGAATGCCGAAAAAACCGAAGCTGAAGTTTTGGTTTTTGATGAAATTGATGTCGGGATTAGTGGTGGTACTGCTGAAATTGTGGGGCGTTTGCTCGCAGGTTTGGCGCAACACGTTCAAATTTTATGTATTACCCACCAAGCACAAGTAGCTGCACAGTCTGATCAGCACCTTTTGGTGAAAAAGCGTCAGACCGATCCTGCCAGCAGTACCATTGTTGAATTAGAAGAAGATGCGCGTATTTTAGAATTGGCACGCATGACAGGCGGTGTTGAAATTAATGACACTACCTTGCAACACGCCAAACAATTACGCCAATTGAAGTTTCAACAGGCTTAAAAAATAAATCCCCTGATTTTCAGGGGGATTTATTTAGGTCTAAAACAAGCTTAATCATTATTTACCATTTCACAGGTTGGTCACTTGAACCAGGTGTCATTTCATAACCTGGAGAGGTATCATAAAATTGACTGCTAGAAGATTGCACAGGTTGTAGTTTAAGACCCTGTAAAATTTCAGGATTTAAACTTTGGGCAATCTTATCTGCAGTACTATCATTTAAACTATTATTTAAAAGATTCTGTGTCATCAAGTTCGATAAGGTACGATTAAAAGTCCCTGCCGCAACTACCTTACTGGTATTCGCTTCAATCACTCGCCACGTTAAACGCACCTGCTCTGCACCAGCATTTAACCCATACATTTGTTGACCGCTAGCAACTGACAAATCGTTAATACGCCCCACGAGTAAATAATCAGCACCTACTTTTTGACCAATACGCGCTAACTCATGCGGTGCACCATCCCAATACAGGAAGTCATTTTCAAATTGCATTTCATCTATGTAATGACGATCAACAACACTTAACTGCCCTGACTGTGCCAAATAAGTACCTAAAGTATCTGATAATTCTTGACTAAAGTCAGAAGCAGAAGCACCGCTGGCTAAGCGGTTATTTTTTTCTGCCATTTGAAATGGCAAGACTGCAATACGGCGCATGTGTTGATCTTGTACAGTAGATTCAAACTTCACCACATGTGCGCGAACTTTAGCGCGATAATTATTTTTAGCACCAGAAACACTCAAGACCTGAAACTTGGTGACAGAACCCGAACCTTGATTGGCTACACTAAATACAGGTGAAACTTTACCCGTATATGTCCAGCCCTGATTATTTACAGATAAAGAAACTGTTTCTTCATAATTCATTTGTGACGATACCGAAGCACCATTCACCGATTGAACTGCAATCAATAATGCTTCAGAAATAGCTTGGTGTTGTGTTGGACCACTACCCGTTGCCTCTTTAATCACTTCTTTAATCGCAGCAAAAGCAGGACTGCACAGTAATCCAGATAATAAGCCTGCAAATAATATTTTTTTCATGTTCTATTCTTCAACAGCAACTGCGCTTATCACAGCGCAGTTGCTTTCAGATTAAATTAAAGACCAAAAGTTGAGCGCTTTGCTGCCTTACGGATTTCTTTTTCGCCTGTCCACTCTACAATGCCAGTTTGTAAGTTCTGCAATTTAAATGTGAACTTGTAATACACATCGCTCTTACCACCTGCATTTTTTACAATACTAGATAGATTGCCATTGAGCATATATTCAGCACCGATATGTCCACCAGTACGCACTGCAGTCGCTTGATTGACCATGCCGCTTTGCTTTTGATAGGCAAGTTGCTGCGCCATCGCATTGACAGATTTCATATCTACAAAACGAAACTTCCCTGAATTAATTAATTTGTTCTGAATCGTATCTGTAATAGATTCTGTATCGATATGTTCTTGTGTCTTGTTATGAATACGATCAAGCACAATGACTGGACGACGAGTTTGCGTCATTTGCACCACAGGTGGGAAGGTCAGCATATCATCCACCATCTTTGCAGCAATCATTTGTAGATCTGTCGATCCAAAATCTTTCGTTAAAGTTTCTACAGCTTGAGCATCACCATAACTCACTGCACTACCCGTTGTTGCACAACCTGTTGCCAAAACAGAAGTTGCTACCACAGCCATGATTAACTTTGCATTCATTGCTCTATCTCGCTTATTTCTTTAAATACACAACAACATCTACAGCCGATGGATTTGGTGCTAAAGATTGCACGCCCTTCACCTCTCGACCCGTTAACTGAATTGGTTTCCAAATCGCACCTTCAGGGTTCACTTCTGCCCCATGTGCATCGACCCATACGATTTTGTAGCTAAAATCTTTGTTATTGAAACGGCGGTTTTTAATGGCAATTGATGCCTTTTTTAAGTCGCCTGCCATAGACATTCCCACACGCTCAACAAATACCTCAGTGGTTAAGACTGGGTTATTGGTAATGGTGCGAATACTTACTTCGTTATTCGCATCTGTCTGTGTAGACAAAGCATTAGGGGCTGTACATCCAACCATCGCCGCAGCACTAAGACCGAGTAATGCGAGTTTTAACTGATTTTTCATAAAGTTCTCTTCAAAATTATTGGCGTGGAATACTACTTACACTTGCTGTAATTTTGTCATTTACATGATGTGCATAAACAAATACTGTCTCATTGGCTTTTACATCTAACTTCACAGAGGAGCTTGACAAATTACCTGACGATAACTGTAAGTTGTGTATCCCTGGCGTTAAGTTCAGACGTGCAATTTGCGTATTACTTGGCAAAGTTGTCCAAGCTCGTAAATCTGCTCGCTCGGTTGCCATATTGAGCACGTTACCTGCCAATTGCCCTAAAACACCAAATTGGTTACCAAGCTCTTTTTGAGCAGCATATTTGGCTGTGGCACGAATCACTTGGGTTGTTAAAGTTCCAACGACTTTTTCTTTTAAGTCTTTAACAGCCAATGCACCAATATCACTAATCACATAACTGTCTTGCAAAACTCGGTTATTCAGCTTCACTTTCAGGCTTTTGGGTGCAACATAAGTGCTAGGTTCATAAGTCGCAAAAGCAATGTTGATAATGCCGCCTGGAGTCGGAATATCTAACTTATTTTCAATTTTCTGTGGAACGATACCTTGTTCAATAAATACAATAACAGGCACACTACTATTACTTTGTTTTGCAACCAATTGATCTAAACGCTTTACATCTTTAGCAATCTGCTCATCAGGCTGTAACTCATAAGCTTTTTTGTAATCCACCAAAGCATCGTTGTATTCGCCTAAGGTTTCCCACAAGTTAGCTGCCATATAAAAAGCATAAGCATTTTGATAAGTATTCTTAATCTTGCCCGCAATTGGATCTAAGCCAACAAATGCCTCATCTAAAACATGCAATGCGGCATTTGAAGATGTATTTGCTTTTGTATTTTTCTCTTTTTTCTTTTCAAACTCAGCCTGATGTGCCAGTTCAATTTCACGCTGAATGCCCTGTGCAACACGCATTTCTACTGCAGCAGCCTCAAGATTTTTTAAAAAAATATAATTTTTCGCTTGAGAAATATGCGCCAATACCTGTTCATGAGGTGGCACCAAATAAGGTACCACCGAATCATTACTCACCATAGAAAGTGCTTTAAATCCGACCCGACTCAGACTAATTTTTGCACGACTTTTTTGTTTATCTAGAAATTCAAAAGCCTGCTTATAATGATTCAAACTTTCTTCATACTGATGATTGACTTGTAATAAACGTGCCTGCTCCAGTAAATATAGTACGCCGTCTTTTGAATCTACTTTATCTTTAAATTTAGCAACTAAATCTTCAGATAAATGATTATTCAAATGACTGCGAAACAAATTACCTTCATCATTATAAGTTCCAAAAATTGCTGCTTGAGAAAAAACTGAAGCTGAAAAAACAGCAGCAAACAAACTTCCCTTTATTAAATAATTCATATTAAACCATCAAAAAAAGCTATAAAAGATGAAAATTTCACCATCTTACAAACAATTATTTTTTGTTTCAATATGTATTTTATGTATATTTATTGAAACATATCAAGCTATAAAAAACACAAATTTTACACTAAAGCACAAAACTTACAAAAGAAATAAATAGACTTATAGATTTTTTATATTAAAAAACCACTATTCATTAGACAAACTTAATATTTAATAAAAGAGAATATAAATGCAATCAAACTGCCTATTTTGCAATTAAAAAACAGAAATCACATTCGTTAAAATTAAAAGTAGATTAAAAAATATACACTAAAACATTTAAACAAACCCACATCACAAAGATAATAAAGCAATCAATTATTATGTTCCTATATCTTCAACTTTGTAACTAAATAGATAAATTTAATGACATCATTTTTTCTAAATTTTAAATTTATTCTTTTATTTATCCTTTGTCTCACTTTTACCAAAGCAAAGTTGTCATCACAGTGGTTTTATGGGATAAGTACAGCTAAGAAATGTATATTTGCATGATTTGGCTGTAACTCGTTTACGTTTCCAAGTCGGTTTACAGTTCTGTTTGCCACCACCTCAGATTAAGGAGAATTGCTTAGGTGACTAAACAATATCTGACGCATCGCTGTCTCATAGCCCCGCCCGATATGAATGATGAGTTTTTTGCAAACACCGTCATCTATTTGGCACGTCATGATGAAGACGGTGCGCAAGGCATTATTATCAACCGTCCATCGGGTATCCAAATCAAAGAATTACTCAATGATTTAGATATAGACGCAGATAATGTGCATCCTCACGAAGTTCTACAAGGTGGTCCATTACGACCTGAGGCAGGTTTTGTTTTACACACAGGGCAGCCAACTTGGCATTCATCTATCGCTGTTGGTGAAAATGTCTGTATCACCACCTCTAAAGATATTTTAGATGCGATTGCCCACAACGAAGGCGTTGGACGTTACCAAATTGCCTTGGGCTATGCCAGTTGGGACAAACAGCAACTGGAACAAGAAATTGCCCGTGGCGATTGGCTCATTTGTGAATCGGACATGGACTTGATTTTCAATTTACCTTATGACGACCGTTGGGATGCCGCTTATCGTAAAATGGGCGTAGATCCAACATGGTTATCTTCAGAGATTGGTCATGCCTGAAACAACACAAGCCCAAACTATCATGGCATTTGACTTCGGTACTCAAAAAATGGGCATGGCTGTGGGGCAGGCACTAATTGAAAGTGCGACCCCACTCGCCCTCTTCCCCATGAAAGATGGCATTCCACAATGGGAAAACTTGCTGAAAATCATCAAGCAACATCAGCCACAATTATTTCTAGTGGGCTTACCTTTAAATATGGATGATAGCGAGTCGGAACTGTCTACCCGTGCACGTAAGTTTGCCAGACGCTTACGCCATCAAAGCAATATCAACACCCTAATGGTCGATGAACGCCTAACCACACGTGAAGCACGTGATGAGCTTGATCATTATAAAGCCCAAGGGCGTGGCAAAAAGCTCGCAGCCGACAGTCTTGCCGCAGCACTATTGATTGAAAGCTGGTATCGTGAGCCTCACGGCATTCAGCCTTAAATCCTGTTTCTGAATAGATAACAACGACAAACGAAAGAATTGGGATATTGATCGTTAGAATGCCTAAGACCATCTTTAAAAAGTCTATTGGTCTGGCGATTTTTTGATATAAAGTGACACCATCCTTTTGGTGTGAATGGGTAAATCCGCATGGCACTGTCTAGCTTTGGCAAGATTCTCACAGTCTTAGACTTATTTTCAACCGCACGTCCTGTCATTAATGTAGATACCATTAGTGAGGAACTTGGTTTATCTAAGCCTACCAGTTACCGCTATTTAAAAGAGTTGGTTTCAGCAGAGTTGTTGCAGCGCATGAGTGGCACATCGGGAGATTACACCCTTGGGCCAAAAATTGCGGTATTGGATTTTATCTCTCGCACGACCGATCCTTTGGTCACCATCAGTATTCCGTTTATGAAAAAAATTGCGGAACGTACAGAATTTTGCTGTTTATTGACCCAACTCAATCAAGATTCCTGCATTGATGTGCATCACGAAATCTTTAAAGATACGCCTTTGCTGTCTTATGGTCGCGGCTGCCCACGTCCTGTTTATGTCGGCTCATCGCCAAAAATTATTATGGCGCATCTGCCTAAAGCTAAAATTTTAGACTATTACCAGCGTTTTTCTACCGAATTGGCACAAGTCAATTTTGCACAAGATGAAGATGACTTTTTGCAGCAAATGCGCAAAATCAAAAAACAAGGCTATTATTTTTCTAACGGCGAACTTGATGCAGAAATTGCAGGTTTATCTGTACCGATTCGTTTTTCATCGAAAGATGCGCCTTATGCCTTGACGCTGTTGGCATCTAAAAACCGTTTTGAATTTGTCAATTTGCAAAAGCTGATTGAAATTTTGCAGGACAATGCAGAGCAAATTGAAAAACAGGTGGAAGTACTGAATACCAGTTTTAATATAGAGCTCTCTTAAATTTTTAGGTTATCGACACATTAAAGCACTGAATTTAAATACAATTAAAATTTATTTCTGAATAAGGATTTAGAGTGCTAAATCAAGTCTTATTCAGTAGCCGCGTGAAAATAGCGAAAGGTCAGATTAATTCTGGGTTGTATAATTTTATTGGACTTCATTAAGGCATGTTTCCAATGGTGTTGCGTCGTGCCACGCATGACCAACAACTGACCACTTTGCAACAGTAGCTCAATTTTGTTGGCACGGTGTTTATGCTGAAAACAAAATTTACGGGTTGCCCCCAAACTTAAAGATGCAATGACAGCCTGTCTGCCTAAATTTGGCTCATCATCACTGTGCCAACCCAAGCTCTGCGTACCATCTTGATATAAATTGGCCAAACATGAGTTAAAGGGATGCCCGACCCATTGTTCAATTTGCTGTTTCAGTCGCCACAAAGCAGGCCGCCATAGCTGTGCCTGCTTAACTGCTCCCGAATAACGATATTGATACTGCTCATCGCCATACCATACCACTTGGCGCTGTGTCCGATAATACTGACCAAAGAGCAGACCTTCATCAGGCTGCCATGCCAAATGTTGCAGAAAATACTGCAAATAACGCTCACTATGCTCCGCACTCAGCACCAAACCATAGTCCTGCACAATGCCGTCATAAGGCAGTACGTTGTCACAACGCTCAGGTGCAAACAATTCTAGATTCATGGTCATTCCTATGCTGAATAGCTTATTGTTTAATCTAAAACAAGGATCAGGACTGCTCACAAAATGACACAGCTTTTTGGCTTGTGAGTCGTGAAGTTCATCCTTAGACTTAAAATCATCGTTCTTATAACAATAATAGCTTATGAATTTATGGCATTTATTTCAAAAATTGCGTCCCTTCGTTCGACCTTATCAGCTCTTGGTGATTGCTACCTTAGTTTTAACGCTCATCGGCTCATTAACAGCTCAAGTCAATGCACTAACTTTACAATACGCTGTTGACCGTATTAACGCCTTAATTGAGGCAGGACAAGGTCTGTCTGCAGGCTGGCACATTTTAATCACCATTTCAGCCATTTTGCTGGGTAAAGAAATCATCAATGCCTTTGTGCAGTTTGGACAGAAGTTTTATGGTGAAAAACTACGCATTTTTGTGTCACAAGATTTGGCACAGGGCATTATTGAGAAATTTTTGCGTTATCGACTGGCCTTTTTTAATCAGGACAACAACCAAGCAGGTAAATTACAAACACGTATAGATCGTGGCATTGGTTCGCTCACCCGCTTAGTGCAAATTTTCTTTATTGATATTTTGCCACTCTTTACCAGTGCAATTGTGGCTTTGGGCTTAATGTATTATGCCAATTTTTATGTGGGCTTGGTCGCGACACTCATTGTGCCTATTTATTTTTGGCTGACCTATCAGCAGGCACAAAAACTAGGAAGCTGGCGACGTAATTTACGTGATGGACGTGAGAAAAAAAGCCAAGGGATTCTCAGCATCATCAACTCAATTACCGTGATTAAATCATTTAACAGAGAAAGCATCGAAGCAGAAAAACAACTCACCCTGCAGAAAAAACTGACCCACAATCAAATGCAGACCCGCCAAACCAGTTTTTTATTTGATGGTTTAAAAAGCTTTATTGAACAAATTGGCGTGGTGCTGATTATTATTTTAACTGCTTATTTTGTGTTAGATAGACAAATGAGCATCGGCATGATCATGTATCACGTGTTGCTGTTTGGCAATGTTTCTGCCCCAATTCGCTCATTGCATCGTATTTATGATGAAGTCAATGATGCAATGATCTATTCAGAAAGCTTCTTTCAAATTTTGGAAGCCGAGCATGAAATTGAGCCAAGTGGTACGCTTAAACCAGTTATTCGAGGGCAGTTTGATCTGCAACAGGTAAACTTTTTTTATCCGAATGGACATCATGCACTCAAAGACATTCAAATGCAGATTCAGCCCAATAAAATTACCGCATTGGTGGGATTGTCGGGAGCAGGAAAATCTACCCTGATCAGTTTATTAGATAAATTCTATGAACCACAACAGGGAACAATTCAGCTCGATGGGATTGATATTAACCACATCGACACTCAATATTTGCGTGACCATATCGGCTTGGTTTTGCAAAAAAATCATATTTTCCAAGGCTCTATTTTTGAAAATATTCGTTATGGCAAAACTGATGCAAGCTTGGAAGATGTGATTCTGGCAGCCCAAAAAGCCTCTATTCACGAACAAATTTTGCAATTGCCTCAGGCTTATGACGCAGATGCCCTCATGCTTTCAGGCGGTCAACAACAACGGATTGCCCTTGCACGTATGTTCCTGAAAAATCCACCTATTATTTTTTTAGATGAACCGACTGCTAGTCTGGATGCCATTGCAACCGAACAAATCAAACAAAGCCTCGATGAAATTAAACAAGGGCGTACGGTCATCATCATTTCACATAGCTTATCGCAAATTATTGATGCCGATTACACCTATGTCATGAAAGATGGCAGGATTGCGGAACATGGCGAACATGATGCGCTTTATCATCAAAATGGGGTTTATAAAGAAATTTTTGATGCGATGGCAAAAAGTTTAAATATTGAAAAAATTGCCAAAACTTATGAGGATGATGCCGAGGAAGAAACCCATAGTTAATCAAAAAGTGCTTCAATCAGAAGCACTTTTTAATGAAGAATCACGATATTTAAGGTTGTTTCAAATATGGCCATGCCGCTTTTAAATAAATAAACATCGACCAAAGCGTTAGAATTACAGCAGTATAGAGCAACAAATAAGCCACCATTTCCAATGGTTGCCAGTTCAATAAGAACACTGAAATCGCAATCATTTGGAATGCTGTTTTATATTTCCCCACTGTAGACACCGCCACACTGGTACGTGCGCCGAGTTCAGCCATCCACTCTCGTAAGGCAGATACGGTAATTTCACGGGAAATAATTACAATCGCGGCAAAAGCCATAGAAATAGTCGGTTGCCATTGCACTAAAACAATCAATGCCGCAGCGACCATAAGTTTATCGGCCACAGGGTCTAAAAAGCGCCCAAATGCAGAGGTCTGATTCAAAGTACGTGCCAAATAGCCATCAAACCAGTCGGTCACAGCAGCAATCACAAAAATAGACGTCAAAATAATATGACGCGTCATGCCACCATCATAACCATTTACGCCCATTGCAGGCGGCCAATACGCCACCAACAAAAAAACAGGAATCAAGGCGATTCGAGCCAAAGTTAATATATTTGGAATGTTCAGGATACGACCTGTTGTCATAGACACCGCCAATGTTTCCCCTCTTTACGCTGCATATTCACAAGTTTTTTGAGGATTTGTCATCGTGAATAGGCTTCACTTTATACGAAATGCTAGTAGGTGTCACTAGGCAAACACGGTGATGGTCTGTCGGGCAATCGCTATTAGCCGATCCTGATCATCCCATAAGTGCGCATATTCTGTGGCATAACCACCGCTAGCATGATCGGTAAAAACTTTATATTTCATCCAATCTTGCAGCTGATTTTGCAAAGGATTGACATAGGTCACATGCCAAGTCAGTGAACTGGCAGGAGCAAGCTGCTCAAACATCGGCAGTACTCCAGGCGGCCACATATCAAAAGCCACCATCAAATCGGCAATGGTCATGGCACGATTCGTATGCTGTTTTGGGTTAAAACGCATCCAGCCTGCAAAATCAGGTTTATGACTAGCAGTAAACGGATATTGTCCTTCAGACCAAACCAAATCCATCTGCTGAAAACATTCAGGTGCTAAAGGATGATGCTGTGTAACAGGCAATTCCGTTGCAGGTGGAAAATTGGGCGCAGTACGTTCTTGTTGCACCACAATGCTGGATTCACGTGCCGCACCAAAACTGGCAATTAAAATGCTTTGTACTGCATCATCCTGCCATAAACGAACTTCGACACTGGTCACAGATTTGCCTTCACGCAGAATTTCCGCCGTGAGCCGTGCCCGACCTTGTTGCACAGGTCCGACAAACGTGACACTGCTGCTTAGCAAGCGCTTTTTCGGATCGGCAATACAAAGCTGGGCTTTTTGCATCATCAAACCTGCCACCAATCCACCATAAATAGTGCGCCCTTGTAACCACCCAAGCGGGATGTCTATCCATTCTTGCTCGGCAATGGCTTGATAGGTCTGTAGCAACGACATAGCTTTTCCTTAAACAATGTTGTGGTTGATATTACAGGGTTTCGATCTGATGTGAATGTTCAATGACGACAGAGTCAATGCACTTTTTTGCTATTTACCTTTGTAGAAAATACTGCTTTTTATGCAGTAAATAGGGTCTGTTGACAATTCGTCTATGTTTGCGACGTGAGAGATATATCTCGCAAGATTTTTAGCTAATATAAGGCATGAGGCAGGAAATTTAGTCATTCATGCAGCACTTTATAAATCGTACGCGCCATTACTTCACCCAGTCCGGGTACTAAAGTCAACTCTTTTTCAGAAGCTTTCAGGACACCTTGTATGCCACCAAAATGGGTGAGTAAATCACGACGACGTTTTGGCCCTAAGCCCGGAATCACTTCAAGTATTGATGAGCCACGTTTTTTATCGCGCTTGGCACGGTGCTTGGTAATTGCAAATCGGTGTGCTTCATCACGTACCTGCTGAATCAAATGCAGCGCCTTATGATCTTCAGGCAGCTGAATTTTGCTGCCATCGGTAAAATGTAGCGTTTCTAGACCAGGTTTGCGTCCTTCGCCTTTGGACACCCCAATCATAAAGGCATCCAATCCTAACTCCTGCATGACCTCCATCGCCATATTCAACTGCCCTTTACCGCCATCAATCAGCAATAAATCGGGCAGCATGGCTTTTTTATAACGGCGCGTTAAAGCTTGGCGCATGGCAGCATAGTCATCTCCAGCCTGAATATCCTGAATTGAAAATTGTCGATAATCACGTTTGCGAATACCACCACTGTCAAATACCACGCAAGATGCCACAGTGTCTTCGCCCATAGTGTGCGAAATATCAAAACATTCAATCCGATCAATCGGGCGTCCAACCACTTGCTCTAACTGATGAAAACGCTCATTTAATTCAAAGTGATTGGCGAGTTTACCTTTAATGGCATGCTGCACATTCATTTGTGCCAATTCTTGCCACTCGGCACGGGTTTCACGCACTTTATGTTTAATTTGAATTTTTTTATCGAAGTGTTGCTGTAAGGCTTGTTCCAACTCTTTGCAATCTGCCACTTCCACATTAACAATCAATTCCGCTGGAATTTCATCGGCCACCTGAAAGTAAAAGTTGGCAATAAAATCGGCCAACATTTGCCCCAAATCATCGCCCAACATATCAGGAAAATAGCTTTTACCGCCCAGCATTTTGCCATTGCGCACATGCATAATTTGCACACAGGTCACACCTGCCTGATAAGCAATTGCGATAATATCGGCTTCGCCTTTGAGTTTATAAATGGCTTGCTGTGCCTGCACATCACGCAACAAAGCCATACGGTCACGGTAAAAGACTGCTTTTTCAAATTCCAACGCTTCGGCTGCAGCTTCCATTTTAGCAATCAATTGCTGATTCAGTTCTTTACTATCGCCCTGTAAAAATCGAATCGAATTATTAACATCTTCTTTATATTCTTCGGGCGAAATCAATCCTACACACGGTGCCGAACAGCGTTTGATCTGATATTGCAAACACGGACGCTGCCGTTGAGCAAAATAACTGTTTTCACACTGCCGCACATTAAACAGTTTTTGTAACACCACCAAAGTATCGCGGGCATTGTACGCACTCGGATAAGGCCCAAAAAACTTGCCTATCTGATGCTTGCCTTTGCCGCGTCCACTGGCAATACGCGGATAAGGCTGATCTGCCGACACAAAAATATAAACATAGGACTTATCATCGCGCAGCATAATATTGTACGGTGGACGATGCAGCTTAATCAGATTTTGTTCAAGCAATAACGCTTCAGTTTCGGAACGCACCACCAAAGTTTCAATATCATAAATACGCGCCACTAAAGCCTGCGTTTTAGGATGCTCGATGGTTTTGACAAAATAACTCGACACTCGGTTTTTTAAATTTTTGGCTTTGCCGACATATAACAACTCCCCGTCTTTACCCAACATACGGTAAACCCCTGGCAATTGGGTCATATTTGCCAAAATTTTCTCGATATGCTCACCTGCGTTTGGGTTCACGAGTCATCCTATTCTTGCTACATTCTTTACATGATGTGCTGCTTTATCTGATTTTTTCAAGCTTTATCCTGTGGCATAGCGCATGATCTATCCACTAAAACGATCAGCTCAGTGCTAAAAACGATCAG
Organism: Acinetobacter sp. YH01003; assembly: GCF_013420525.1. NCBI lineage: Bacteria > Pseudomonadati > Pseudomonadota > Gammaproteobacteria > Moraxellales > Moraxellaceae > Acinetobacter > Acinetobacter sp. YH01003. Next base: position 193,176 of record NZ_VOXY01000002.1, read on the forward strand.
TCGGCAACACAAGATTTGCTATGCTCAGGCATCTTGTCAGCAGAAGGAAAGTGCAGGATGACGACCGCACCACACGGCATACCGACCATTCAATCCGCAACGTCCCAGCCGATCAGTACACATCAGTATGTATCCGCCAAAGACCGTTTGATTGGCAAGCCGCGCTTTCATTTTGAACCTACACAAGTCATGCAATTGTTACGTCAACGGATTATTGGACAAGATGCAGCGCTGAATGAAATCGAAAAAATGCTGTATGTGGTCAAGGCCGATTTCTCCAGCACAGAGCGACCACTTTCAGTGACTTTAATGCTTGGCCCGACAGGTGTTGGCAAGACCGAAACGGTGCGCCTGATTGCCGAAGCCATTTATGGTCGCCCCGATGCCTTCTGCCGCATTGATATGAATACCTTGGCGCAGGAACACTATGCGGCTGCACTCACAGGCGCGCCTCCTGGCTATGTCGGCTCTAAAGAAGGCCATAGTTTATTTGATGAAACTGCGATTGCAGGTTCGCACACCCGCCCAGGCATTATGTTATTTGATGAACTGGAAAAAGCCTCAAGCGAAGTGATACGTGGCTTAATGAATGTGCTAGATACAGGCAAACTGACCCTGACTGCAGGCACCAAAACCATCGACTTTCGCAATTGCATGATTTTTATGACCAGCAATGTGGGTACTCAAGCCGCACAACAATACTTAGATAAATTGAATCTGTTGCCGCAAAAAGTACAACAACTGTGCTTAAAACGCATGCCCACACAACGGATCATTGAAAAAGTCATGCAGCGTAAATTTGACCCTGAATTTTTAAATCGGATTGACCGTAGTTTGCATTATCAAGCGGTATCTGCTGATGCCCTGCCGCAATTGGTTGAAATTGAATTGGAAAAGTTAAACCATCGCCTGCAGCATCAACAGCGCCAAGTCGAACTCACTGCAGCAGCTAAAGCCTATTTTTATCAGGGGCATGATATTCGTTACGGCGCGCGGCATTTGGGGCGTAAAATTCGTACTGAACTTGAACCCATTTTAGCTTTATATTTTTTAAAGTATCCTGAAAAATCGGAAATATGTGTAGATTGCAGTGCAAATCAATTGCACCTCAAAATAGAATAAGCCCGCGACTTATGCTGCGTGAATCTTGAGAATGCCGCTCTGCTCATCCTCAAAGTTTTGATGCTTATTTTTGCTTAAAAAGCCTAGGGTCTGTTGACAATTCGTCTATGTTTGCGACGTGAGAGATATATCTCGCAAGGTTTTTTAGCTGATATAAGGCATGAGGCAGGAAATTTAGTCATTCTAAATGACTGACTCATAACGCAATAGCAGCAAAAAATATGCTCGTCCTGAAAGGCTGTGGCTAAAACTTTCTCAGATTGCGTTATGAAACTTGGCAATAGTCTCGCTATTCCCTACGTTTCATGCCTGATCTGCTCAGTTTTAGCCTACAGCGCAAGCCATTTATGAAATGTCAACAGACCCTAGGGATTAGTCGGTAATTTCCATTCCCAAGGCTTGACTAAATTTGGTCTGATCTTTAGGTGAAACCAATACAAATTTTGGCTGCCCCGCTTGAAGATAATCAATTTTTAAACGCTTCAGCGACAAAGCAGGTGACGCTACAGAATTATTGGTTTTAGATATTTTTTGAATACTGTCGCGCGGAATATCCCATTTTAAAAACATGCAACGGATCTGCAAGCGTTCTGCATCAACCTGATAACGCGTATTGAACACAGGCCACCACAACACAAAAATGGTAATGAAATACACCCCTGTGTGCACAGGAAATGCAGGCATCGTGCCTTTGGCATACATGGTCAGCAATAATTGAATTAATAAGCCTGACATACAAATCACAAAGGCCAAGACCCACCAATCTTTTTTAGAACGAAACGTTTGCATAAATTTTCCCCTAAGTTGCTTCATTCTATACATAAAAGCAGCGTGAAATTGAAGCTTGACGCTAAAATTATGGAAAAATGCCATAAAAAAACGCCCCGAAAGGCGTTGTGATGATTTAAAACAGATAAGGACGAATAAAAATTAGGAAGAAAATACCTAACATCAAAAACCATTTTAGAAAGTAATACAAACGGCTATTTCTGGCCTTTAAAGCTTTGGCTTTTAAACGCACTTGGTAAACATAACCAAAGACTTTATTTAAGCCGCCCGTTTGGTCACCGGCTTCATTTGGAGAACTGGCTGCAGTCATGACATTCTTACCAAACCAGTGATTAAACTTTTGCATTAACCGTGATTTTAACGGGCGCTCGACATCCGCAAAGAAAATAATACGGTTTTGATCAGTGCCATTTTCGGCATAGTGAATATAGGTTTCATCGAACACCACACTTTCACCATCACGCCATGAATAGCGCTCACCATCGACATCAATAAAACAACGGTCATCATTGGGTGTCATTAATCCCAAGTGGTAACGCAATGAACCCGCATAAGGATCACGGTGACGCACCAAGCGACTGTCGGGTGCAAGCTCGGTAAACATGGCTGCCTTAATACTAGGTAAAGTTTTTAATAATGCTGTGGTTTTTGGGCATAATTCTGCGGCAGATGGATGCGCGGAGTCATACCATTTTAAATAAAAACGCTTCCAGCCTGTTTTAAAGAATGAGTTAAATCCCAAATCATCGTAGCTACTTGAAGCTTTAATACCACCCTGTTCATACAAAGCTTTGGCTTCATCACGAATCATTTCCCAATTGTCATCCAAAACCTTTAAATCTTGAAAGTGCTGGGTGTCGATATAAGGTTGATTCGGCACTTTAGAAAATAAGTACATTAAATAGTTGATCGGTGCGAGAATGGTAGAATGGTCAAAAAACTGACGATAAAAACTATGACGCACCTTGCCGCGCTGTTGAATATACAACGCTGAAGCGATAAAAATCGCCAAAATAACCCACTTCAACATAGAACAACCCAAATTGCTGAAAACAGCTGAAATTCAAAAATGGCGCATATTCTACTCAATTTCAGCGCATGAGGTCATAGCAGAAAATAGAACACAGCATTGCAAGTCGCTGTCCAAACCTATCGACTTCATGCTTTAAAACTTATCATCAAAACAAGGGATTGACTTTCCTGTCCCAAACAACCCACTGATAACATCTATTTATCAAGCTTTTCTAAATCGAAAATGCAATACAACCTGATTAAAAATAAAAGAGAAAACAATCACTTTCATCTTTCTTTAAACATAGGATTTTAAAATCGGGTCAAAAAGCAATTCCGCGCTATGAGAAAAATCATGACCCTTGCGTCACGGCTTGATACAACTTGCTATATTTTTTTTCGATATAGTTATCGTAAGATTAGCGAGGCATATATGTGTGCAGGACTATCGCACACGCTTCATAACATCAACTTAGAAGTCCTCCAAAATAAAGGAGATCAGGCATGATCCACGCTGGCAATGCCATTACCGTCCAAATGCTTTCGGACGGAATTGCAGAATTCCGCTTTGACTTACAAGGTGAGTCGGTCAACAAATTTAACCGTGCAACGATTGAAGACTTTAAAGCTGCGATTGAGGCTGTTAAAGCAAACAATGAAGTGAAAGGTTTAATCGTCACTTCTGCGAAATCAACCTTTATCGTGGGTGCAGACATCACCGAATTTGGCGCAAACTTCGCTCAAGGCGAACAAGCCATTGTGGATTGGGCATTGCCTGTTCACGACATTTTCAATGCTTTTGAAGATTTAGAGATTCCTAAAGTTGCTGCAATCAATGGTATGGCATTGGGCGGTGGCTTTGAAATGTGTTTGGTATGTGACTACCGTGTCATGTCAGACCAAGCACAAGTGGGCTTACCAGAAATCAAACTCGGTATTTTCCCGGGCTTTGGTGGTACGGTTCGTTTAAGCCGCGTTATTGGTATCGACAATGCGGTTGAATGGATGGCAATGGCCAACCCTAAACGTCCTGATGCTGCACTTAAAGACGGTGCTGTAGATGCTGTAGTTGCTGCAGATCAATTACAAGCGGCTGCGCTTGATTTGGTTAAACAAGCCATTGCAGGTCGTTTGGACTGGAAAGCAAAACGCCAAGAAAAATTAGACCCAGTGAAATTGAACCCACTTGAACAAATGATGGCGTTCAACACTGCAAAAGGTGCGGTATTAGCCAAAGCGAATCCTGCACAATACCCTGCACCAAAACTCATGCTTGATTCTTTACAAGCAGGTGCAAGCTTGCCACGTAATGACGCACTCAAAGCGGAAGCGGAAGGCTTTGCTAAAGCTGCGGTAACGCCACAAGCAGGTGCATTGATTGGTTTGTTCATCAACGACCAAGTGGTGAAGAAGACCTCGAAAAAATATGAAAAAGGTGCGCATCCTGTTAACCAAGCGGCTGTACTCGGCGCGGGTATCATGGGTGGTGGTATTGCTTACCAAGCGGCAAGCAAAGGCACACCAATTATCATGAAAGACATTGGCAATCCACAATTGGCATTGGGGATGTCTGAAGCAAACAAATTGCTGACCAAGCAAGTTGAACGTAAAAAAATGACACCTGCCAAAATGGGTGAAACTTTGGCACGTATCCGCCCAACTTTAAGCTATGACGAGTTTAAAGAAGTGGATATCGTGATTGAAGCTGTGACGGAAAATCCAAAAATCAAAGGCATTGTACTGAAAGAAACTGAATCTAAAGTACGTGAAAACACGATTATTGCATCGAATACATCGACCATTTCAATCACGCGTTTGGCTGAAAACCTAGAGCGTCCTGAAAACTTCGTCGGTATGCACTTCTTTAACCCAGTGCACATGATGCCATTGGTTGAAGTAATCCGTGGTGAAAAAACTTCTGCTGAAGCGATTGCTACCACTGTTGTTCTTGCTCAAAAAATGGGTAAAACACCAATTGTTGTAAACGACTGCCCAGGCTTCTTGGTGAACCGCGTATTGTTCCCTTACTTCGGTGCATTCGACTTATTACTTAAAGATGGCGCAGACTTCCAACAAGTCGACAAAGTCATGGAAAAATTCGGCTGGCCAATGGGCCCTGCATACTTAATGGACGTGGTCGGTATTGACACGGGCGTTCACGGTGCAGAAGTTATGGCAGAAGGTTTCCCTGACCGCATGAAGCCTGACTACAAAGGCTCTATCCAAGTCATGTACGAAAACAAACGTCTTGGTCAAAAGAATGACGTTGGTTTCTACAAATATGAATTGGATCGCAAAGGCAAAAAAGCCAAAGTGGTTGATCCAACTGCATACGAGCTTGTGGCATCTGTTGCAACTGCTGAAAAACGTGAATTTGATGCACAAGAAATCATTGACCGTATGATGCTGGCTTTCTGTAACGAAACTGTTCGTTGCTTAGAAGACAACATTGTAGCGACACCATCTGAAGCAGATATGGCGATGATTATGGGCGTAGGTTTCCCTCCATTCCGTGGTGGTCCATGCCGTTACATCGACCAAACAGGTGTTGCTGAATATGTTGCGCTTTGCGACAAGTATGCACACTTAGGAAAAGCTTATGAAGCGCCACAAATGTTGCGTGACATGGCTGCTAACAACAAAAAATTCTACGGTTAAGGAGCAACGTGAATGGCTACTTTAAATCCACGTGACGTTGTCATCGTTGATGGCGTACGTTCTGCAATGGGTAAAACCAAAAACGGTATGTTCCGCAATGTACGTGCTGACAGTCTATCGGCTGAATTGGTTCGTGCTTTAGTTGCTCGTAACCAGTTTGATGTCAACGAAGTTGAAGATGTGATCTGGGGCTGTGTTAACCAAACCCTAGAACAAGGTATGAACATTGGTCGTAATATTGCTTTATTGGCTGATCTTCCAAAAACAGTAGCGGGTCAAACTGTGAACCGTCTGTGTGGTTCTTCAATGCAAGCGATCCACACCGCTGCGGCACAAATTGCAACCAATCAGGGTGATATTTTCATCATTGGTGGTGTAGAGCACATGGGCCATGTGGGCATGATGCACGGTATCGACATCAACCCTGCTGCATCGAAGCACTATGCCAAAGCCTCAAACATGATGGGCTTAACTGCTGAAATGTTGGGTCGCATGAACGGTATTTCTCGTGAAGAGCAAGATGCCTTTGGTGTGGAATCACACCGTCGTGCATGGGCTGCAACGCAAGAAGGCCGTTTTAAAAACGAAATCATTGGCATTGAAGGTCATGATGCAAACGGCTTTAAACAACTATGTGACATCGACGAAGTGATTCGTCCAGATGCTAACCTTGAAGCATTCCAAGCTTTACGTCCTGTATTTGATCCGAAAGGCGGTACCGTAACTGCGGCGACATCTTCAGCATTGTCTGATGGTGCTTCTGCTATGTTGCTTATGTCTGCTGAACGTGCACAAGCATTAGGTTTGAAACCACGTGCGGTGATTCGCTCTATGGCCGTTGCAGGCTGTGATGCAGCAATCATGGGTTATGGCCCAGTACCTGCAACGCAAAAAGCACTTAAACGTGCGGGCTTGTCAATTGCAGACATTCAAACCTTTGAATTAAACGAAGCGTTTGCTGCACAAGGTCTATCTGTTCTAAAAGGCTTAGGCATTTATGATCAGCAAGATCGTGTGAACTTGAACGGTGGTGCAATTGCACTCGGTCACCCATTGGGTTGTTCAGGTGCGCGTATCACCACCACGTTATTGAACGTGATGGAACAACAAGACACGCAAATTGGTCTTGCGACCATGTGTATCGGTCTTGGTCAAGGTATCGCGACAATTATTGAGCGTGTGTAAAAAGTCTTCGTAATAAAAAAATCCTCGCATCATGCGGGGATTTTTTATTTTGTTGTTTTGAGCTGTTCTAATTTTTAAATTTTATTCTTTTGCATTGTTATCTTGAAGACTAGATGGCTGATCAGTTGTGATTTACCTGCACGGCTTAAACCAACAACTCCCCCATCAACCATGTCATATAGCGTTCTTTATCCATAAAATCTGGGGCGCTGCCTGTATCCAAGCAATAATATTGTTGATTAAATTCAATCACAATTTGTTCAGTCTGATGCCAATCTTCAACCAAACGAAAGTGCTGATTAAAGAAGTAACGGTTCTTGCCCCAATTATTTAAATTTTCGAGTTTCGGGTAGTTTTTATTTTCTAAGAATTGCAAATACAGTTGTTGAATATCATCAAAGACTTGAATGCTGTTCATATTGGACCTGCCTAGCTGAGCAATTAAATCAACAGGCACAGTTTAGGCAAGAGATTTGAACGGCAGATGACATTCTTTTGACAATTTGATGTAAGGATTTGCCAGACCTTACAACTTGCTTTCCAGTGCCCGCTGATGCTGCTGAGTGATCTCTTGCATTTGCGTATTGAGCTGCACCATCTCTTGATATACCGCATTAAATTCTTTCAAGGCTGCATCTTCATAGAACATGAAGGTATTGTTTTTGAGCTCCCATTTATTGTTTTTTAAAATTGCAAACAACACATACGCCTTACCCAAATTTTTCTTTTCCAATTCAAATAATGCGTGTCCTTGGTCATTATGGCGGCTTTCTAGCAAAGATTCTGCTAAATGACGGCGCAAATTATGATTGATTTCAAGATTCTCAATCTGCTCCAAAGCCATCGCTTCATGCTGTTCTAAATGTTCCTGATACAGCTCTACCATGGCACGTACTTGCACCAACATGGCTTCGGTATCAGCATAGTCTTGTTTTTTATCTGCAGCAAGTCGTTGAGGATCTAAAAACTGATCCCAATTCAAGGCTTTTAATTCACGTAAATAGCTATTGCGCGCTTCGGCACTTTGCACCATGTGACTCAAGACAAAACTCGCCATAATTTGATAGTCGCCATCTAAACGATTATCTTTTAAGTCAATTTGAATCGGCTTAGACCAATCCTGTGCCTGTACAAAAATTTGTTCGGCTTTTTCATAAATCACATTTTGATAAGCATGCAATTGAGTGACTTGTTTTTGCTGCTGTTGATATTGATAAAACATCCCGCCAAAAATCAGCAGCGTTGCACATCCTATAATTAGCACTATACGTCGCATGCGTGCCCTCTTATTTTTTAGTATTTGCAATATCTTAGCGTGAAGCCTGTCACATTTGTATAGCATTTTATGCTTATTTTCTAATGCAGCCATTAGAATATAGTGAAATAAATCAATTCATTTATGCCTTTATATGATTCTGTATCCATGACGCTATTTGATCAGATGCTCAAAAATAAGTTTAGCATCGCTTTATGCTTTAAATTTTATGTAACATCCCCATCTTAGTAAAAAACAGAATTTGAGATTGTTCATGCGCGTTGATATTTGGTCAGATATTGTTTGCCCGTTTTGCTATATCGGCAAAAAACGTTTAGAGGCTGCTGCTGAAGAAGCAGGTGTAGAATTAGAAGTGCATTGGCACAGCTTTGAACTTGATCCAGATGCGCCACCGCGTCAGGAAGTGTCCAATTCAGAGCGTTTGGCACAAAAATATGGGCGCAGCCTTGCCGAAGTAGAAGACATGCAGCGTAATATTGCCGAAATGGCAAAAGCTGAAGGCATTGACTTTCAATGGGAAAATGCCAACTCTGGCAATACCTTTAATGCCCATCGCTTGGTGCATTTAGCGCAAAGCAAAGGCTTGGGCAGCGAAGCCAAAGAGGCTTTTTTCTATAGCTATATGACTCAAGGTTTGGCAATTGGCGAGCGTGAAACACTGGAAGATGTTGCATCACGTATTGGGCTGAATCCTGTAGAAGTGGATGATGTTTTGGATTCTGACGAATATGCCGACTTTGTAAAATTTGACCAAGAAGTTGCACGTGAACAATTAAACGTCACTGGCGTACCGTTCTTCGTATTTGATCAGCGTATTGCTTTAGCAGGTGCGCAGCCACGCGAAGTTTTTGTGCAAGTTCTGCAAAAAGCCCTTGAAACAGCAAGCGAGCTAGAGCTTGACGATGCAGCAAGCTGCGATGCAGAACAATGCGATGTATCTGAACCTAAAGCTTAAGATTGAAATACAGACAAGGCTGAATAGTGTTCTTCCAGCTGATTAGACGCACAAAAAAAATCCCATTACGGGATTTTTTTGTGCTTTTAAAATGGGTCAAAGTTCCAGCTTTGCCCCGCAACCATGCTTCGGTTAGTTGTCATCTTACTATGCTTCGTTAATGAAGCGAGGTGTTATTCAACCAAGAAGCTGATTTTTAAATTGACCCGATACTCCGTGATTTGATTGTCTTTAACCACCACTTTTTGTTCGTTAATCCACGCCCCTTGGACATTTTTAATTGTTTCTGTCACTTTAGCGATTCCAGTCTGAATCGCGTCTTCAAAACTTTTTGTACTGCTTGAATTAACTTCAACTACTTTTGCAATTGCCATGATTTTCTCACTGTCCTTTATCGTTATTGGAATTCCATCATAGATTAAAAAAACCGCATTTTTAGACTGTTTAACCAATCACAGCCAAAACATTACATGATTTCACACTGTCAAAAATTGTCACCATTCACCCTCATTTCAGACTTATCCAAATACAAATTTTGCAGACATCTCAACCATTTAAGCCTACACAAAAAACTAGAGCTAAAACTCTAATATATTGTTTTATATTGCTATTTTTAAAATAATTGCCGAAATGATCATTTTGTAAATTTTAAACTTTGTTATGATTCATGTGAATTTTTTATTTCGTTTGATCTCCCTACGATGTCTATTCTTCTGCCTAGACATTAACACTTTGGATGGATATTCCCATGAATATGTTTAAATCTGTTTTGATGGTTTCACTTTTAGCAATTGCTGCAAATGTATCTGCTCAAATTGTGCATGTACCTGATTTTCCAACTCAAAAAGTGAATACAGAATCGGCTGCATCTGAAGCTGTTGTAAATGAACCAACTTCGCAAAAGGCAGCTTAAGTTACGCGTTTTATCCACAAATTTTAGCTGTATTAATCTCTCCCATTTCTCTCCCCAAACAGCAGTCTAAAGCAGGCTGCTGTTTGTTTTTCTAATGCTAAATTTGCTTTAAATCGTCCATGCAACATCTAAAAACTGTGTTCTACCCAATTGCTAATACTTTTTTGGCACTGCGATTTAAATTTTTTTGATTATTTTTCATATAAAAAGCGCATTTTTTGTCAATAATGTCTAAAAAAGCACAAAAGCTGACAATTTTTAGCATGTATTTTTTAATTAAATCCATATAATTAAAGTGATTTTTTTTCATTGCTATAGCAGATGCCTATGCAACAACTTCAAGCACTTATACAAAGAAAAATTCCACCTCAAGCGATTGAGGTCAACCATTTAATCGAATTAGCCAAACGCTATCCTCAACCACAATCGGCAGAATATAAATTGATTGAATTGGCTCTGAATATTGTCTTGGCAGATTATTTGGAAAAAGCACAACAACATATTTAAGTATGCATCAATGAATACACTAGAAAAATCACTGTTGATTAAAGAATTACGCGACTTAATTGATGCTTTAACGCATAAAAGACTCAGTCTGTATGAAACAGCCAAAGCCAAAGCACGCATTAAAGAAATTTTTATGCTGTGCGATAAACCGATTTTTCAAAAACAGTTGCTCACATTTAAAGCCTCACAAAATCCAATTCAAACTGCGGTAACTTTTGCAGAACAAAGTTTATATGCACAATCTTTTCGTGGCGTATTTACACAACTTGAAGCACTTGAAACAGTACTTTATCAACAGCCTGAAGCAGGTTGGGCGATTTTGTATCAACCGAGAGCAGGTTGGCAAATTTGGTTAATTCCTGCTGCTGACCGCACTGCTTTACTAAGTGAGTTTCAAGATTTAGAGCAGGTCTATCGCTGGATGTTGGAACAGCAGCAACAATATCACTGCCTTCAAACCGATGCAGAACTCAAGCAAGCTGCTGTGCTAGAAGCTGCTCAAACTGTAACGATAGAAGCAGCACAAACTCAACCAATTTTTGCCACTGTAGACCCAGAAGAAAATAAAGCTGCAGATCCGCCAATTCAATTTGACTTTATTACAGACCACATCGCTACAGAAGAAGTTGCCTCGTCTGATACTCAAGTTGTGGACGTGGCTAAAGATGAACTTACAATTGAACCGACAGCAGACCAAACGATCATTTCCAATGCAACATTGGATATAACTCAGCCTGATGCAACGACAATAGATACTGCCCAGATGACGGCTGGCACGCAAAAACCAAGCGTCAACCCAGCTTATAATCTATTGTTAAGCCAATATAGTTGCCCCATTTCTGCGCTCAATCTTAGCCAAAATGAGTCAGCACAGTTGTATCGGGTCTTTTTGCCTGAAGCGCCAGAAGTCACGCAATATGCCGATGTATTGGTGCATTTGTCTGATCCCGAAGAAGATCAGCAACAGGTGTTGGCGCGTGCGGTATATTTGGCAGAACAAACCAATACGCAAGGACGCTTTATTAAATATGTGGTACTGCTTGGCGCATTAGATCAAATGCAAGCGATTCGTTTGACTCAAAACTTTTGCCAACAGTTTGAACATGAAATTGCAGCAATACGTGAAATTTCTTGGGAAAAATTACAAGAACATTTATTTGATTTCGATCAGCTTTTTCAATGCTATAGTCATGATGCTCAAATCGTGTGGCAGCAAGAGCATTATTTTCCTTTCATTCCAATACAGCACATTCAAACTACTAAGTTTATTCAGTTTGAAGAAAGTGAAGCACAGAGTCATACCCCTTTGATTTTACTGAAAGAACGACAAAAAATTCGTGTGATTCATGGTCAAAAGCGCTTACAACTGTCCCGTACTGAACAAGCTATACCGCACATTTTATTAGATCGACAACAAGGTATTAGTTGGCAAATGATTCAAAAAGTCATCTCCCAATTACAGCAACCGATTGATGCTTTGCAGTTATGCCAAGCACTTCAAATGTATCAAGAAAAAGAGGTTTCTGCCTAAAAACTGCCGTTTATATTATGATTTTGTAGCCAAGTCTTGCTTTTATCTCATAGATTTTCAACACTAACAAAAATGGCTTAAAGATCAGTAAATAATGTCAAGAATAAAGCACACATCGCCTTTTATATTAAGCTGTCTCTTAAGTGGGGTCGCAGGCATCACTTTTGCACAAGAATCAACTCAAGCAGTGGATCAAGCCCATACGCCACTGCCACCTTATGAATTGCTTGTCGCTCCGCCAAGTGCAGCAGATAAAAACGGTTTTTATTACACGATTCCACGTTGGATTGATGCTACACCGACGGTGTTACCCGAACAATCCAATGAACCCATTGTACCTGCCACCGCAGAAACGGAACATTTAACTTGGTTCGATCAACGTCAAAAAAATATTCGCAACTGGGCAGATAAAACAGCACATAAACTGGATAACTGGTTTGGTGAACCAAGTCCTGAACAGCCTGCCTCAGCCACTTTGCGGGTTTTGGTCGATAGCAGTTGGGATAAGCATAATGAATATGAAGTCAAACCTCGTATTCGCGGGAAAATCAAACTGCCTACGCTTGAAAATAAACTCAGTGTGGTCTTTGGTGATGACTCGCTCGATAACGAATTGCAAAATAACGTCGCCATTACCAACGAAAACCCAGCGCATGATGCAGACAAAACTGTAGACAGCAAACGTAGCCGTGAAGACAACAGTTCTCTGGCATTACGTTGGTCGAACTTTGCCGAGCGTCTACCTTTTGAAACAGATGTCGATTTAGGGGTACGTTCTGGCGATGATATTTATCTGCGTTTAAAAGCCTCTAAAGACTGGACTTTGGAAAATGATTTCTCTTTTCATGCCGAACAAATTTATCGTTATGGCATCGACAGTGAAAATTATCTCAGAACCAACTTGGAGCTCACGCACGCACGCCCCAATCAGGCTTTCTTGTCCAATCAATTTAGCCTGACCTATGCCGATGAACAAGATGATGATTTGGTTTGGGACAACTACACCTTTAGACAACATCAATTCTTTGCAGGCAACCGCTTTAACTATGGCATTTATACAGGCGGTTATTATCACGATGATGACTTACGTTTAAATCGTTGGGGGCCATTTGTCTCTTGGCGTCAACCATTTTTACGTGAATGGTTCTTTATTCAGGGCGATGTCAATTATTTAAATGATGATCGCGCAGATCGTAATCATTATCTCGGTGCTTTAGTGCGTTTAGAAGCCATTTTCTAAACAGGTAACATCTACAATCAAGCCAAATTAAAAAACCAAGTCTTGCGAACAGGACTTGGTTTTTTTGCAAGATGATTTTGCAAAATGACGATGCATTATTTGGACAACGCATCATCAATCACGTTCGTGTAAAAATAGTCTTACTTTAACAGTAAGCTATTAATACGTTTCACATATTCCGCTGGGTCTTCAGGCAAGCCACCTTCAGCAATCACAGCTTGATCAAAAATCACATGCGCCAAATCATCAAATTGATTGGAGTCCTGTAATTTTTTCACCAAAGGATGCTCTGGGTTGATTTCCAAAATTGGCTTCATATCAGGTACAGCTTGCCCTGCATCCTTCAACATACGAATCAATTGTGGTGACAGTTCACCTTCACCTGTTACCAAACAAGCAGGGGAATCAACCAAACGTGTAGTCACACGCACTTCTTTGGTTTTACCGCTTAAAGATGCAGACAATTGCTCAACCACAGGTTTAAATTGTTCTGCAGCCGCGTCTAAAGCTTTCTTCTCTTCAGCATCTTGTAGATCGCCTAAATCAACCGCACCTTTAGATACGTTTTGCATTGGCGTGCCATCAAACTCCTGCACAAAGTTCATCGCCCACTCGTCTACGCGTTCTGCCATCAACAACACTTCAATGCCTTTTTTCTTAAACAACTCCAACTGTGGAGAATGCTTTGCTGCGTTCAAGTTGTCTGCCGTAACGTAGTAAATGGCTTTCTGACCTTCTTTCATTCGCGCTTTATAGTCCGCCAATGAGGTACTGATGTCATCATTACTTGAAGTAGCGTAGCGTAATAATTTCAGGATACGTTCACGGTTGCCAAAGTCTTCGCCTAAGCCTTCTTTTAAAACTGAACCAAATTCTTGATAGAATTGCTTAAATTTTTCTTGGTCTTTTTCATCTTCAGACTTGGCTAAATTGTCCAACATGGTCAACACACGACGGGTATTGCCTTCGCGGATGGTTTTCACATCACGGCTTTCTTGCAATAACTCACGGCTCACGTTCAATGGCAAATCGGCGCTGTCCACCACACCTTGTACAAAACGTAGATAGTTCGGGATCAGGTTGTCTGCCTCATCCATAATAAATACGCGCTTCACATACAATTTAATCCCCGCTTTGGCTTCACGAGTAAAAATGTTGTGCGGTGCTTTACTTGGCACATACAACAACTGGGTGTATTCAGTACTGCCTTCAACACGGTTATGCGCCCATGCCAATGGTGCGTCAAAATCGTGGCTGAGGTTTTTATAAAACTCAATGTACTGTTCTTCACTAATTTCGTTTTTATTGCGCGTCCACAACGCACTGGCCGAGTTAATTGCTTCCCACTCATCAGTTTTCACATACTGACCTGCTTTCGGTGTTTCACCTTCAGCTGCTTCTTCTTGCTGCCATACTTCTTTCTGCATTTGAATTGGCAAACTGATGTGATCAGAGTATTTATTGATGATCTGCTTAACTTTGTAGCTTTCTAAATAATCCAGTGCATCTTCACGCAAATGCAAAATAATATCGGTACCCCGTTCTGCTTTGTGAATTTGCTCGACATCAAACTCGCCCGTACCCGCACTGCTCCAACGCACGGCTTCATCTGCAGCCAATCCCGCACGGCGTGATTCAACGGTGATTTTATCCGCCACGATAAAACCCGAATAGAAACCCACACCAAATTGACCAATCAATTGCGCATCGGCTTTTTGATCGCCCGTTAATTTAGACATAAAGTCTTTGGTGCCGGATTTGGCAATGGTACCCAAATGCTCAATTGCTTCCTGTTGGCTTAAACCAATGCCGTTATCTGAAATGGTTATGGTTTTCTGATCTTGATCTAAACGAATACGCACACGTAAATCAGGATCATTTTCATAATATTCAGGATGATTGATACCCTCAAAACGTAATTTGTCGCAGGCATCTGATGCGTTAGAAATCAGTTCACGTAAGAAAATTTCAGGGTTGGAATAAAGAGAATGGGTCACCAAATGTAATAACTGCGCCACTTCGGCTTGGAAACTGTGTTTTTGGCTTTGCTCGCTCATTCATCACTCCTTAAATTCATAAACATGGTTATTGTTGGATGTGTTAATGAATTGGAGTGATTACCAGATTTTTCAAGCCTAAACCCAGAAAAATTTAAAAAGGCGCACGTTGATAGACCTGATTTAAATGATACTCTAATTTCTGCTGACGCAAATTATACACTTGGGTTAAACAATCGACGGAAGCGCCACAACGATCACGCAACTCTAACCAACGCAGTTGTTCATCACGAATTTGTGAGCGCGTCCCCATAGCGACCAAACGGCTGACGATACGATAGGTGGTGGCCATTTTCACATCGGCATCATTGACCGCACGATGTTCACAAATGGCATGTTCCGTTTGTGTTTTGGCTTTCTCACAAGAAAAACTCGCCGCATGCCCTGCGACACTCAGCATTAAACCAAGACACACAAACCAACCGTATTTGATCAACATGAATTAATTCCTTTTTTTATCGTTCTTTACTTTATCTTTCAGACTGTAAATGAACATGGCATATGCTCTCAATTTTTTCATTCGCTACATTTGTTATTTTTTGCAATAAAAAACCCCATCATAAAGATGGGGTTGCGCTGATTTTTATTATTATAAAGAGCTACATTTTATAATTAGAATTTGTAGCTATAACCGATGGTGTACACCATTGGGTCGATGTCTAAATCGAATTTATGGTTACCTACATCAACTAAAGTTACTTCAGGACTCAATTGTGCATAACGTGCATCAACGAATACACCCCAGTTTTTCGCATCAGCTGGCTGGAAGTTAAAACCGATTTGGCCTGCAAAACCAAAATCTTCTTTAACTTTAACTTTACCTAATGCATCTGATTTTTCATCCCATGCAACAAATGCAGTACCACCTACACCAATGTATGGTGTAAAACGGGTTGCATTTTTAAAGTGATATTTCGCTGTTAACGTTGGTGGTAAGTGTTTGATTTTAACAGCAGACTCGCCTTCCACCAAAACATCATGGCTAATCGGAGTTGCAAGCAATAATTCTGCAGAGATATTGTCATTAAAGAAATATTCTACAGATGGGGTAAATGCATACTCATGATCAGCCTCAACATTAAGACCTAATGTTGTACTATCTTGGGTTGGAGAAATAACCGAACCACCAACTTTAACTTGCCATTGACCTGCCATAGCAGAAGCAGACATTCCCATTAATGCAATTAGAGCAACATGCTTTAACATTTCAAAACCACCTTTAGAATAAAAATCTTAACGCTTAATTAATATTAAACATGACCACTATTAATATGCAACACATATTAAACATAATATTTTAATTATTTTATAAGCTATTCATTATTATATAAATTTATTTTAAATAGACTAAATTACTTGGTTTTAAAACCCGAGTTAATTAATAGAGTTTATATTATTATTTCCCGACTATATTACTCAATTTTATTTAAAAAATATATTAAAAGGTTTATTTAAAATACATCTTATATTTATTTAAAAATTAAAACAAATTTATTTTAAATAGATTGATTCACTCGGGTTTTATATTTTCAAAAAATAAAAAACCAATAAAAATTATTTAAATTAAATAAAGAGAATTAAAATCATCTTCATTCTAATATTAGAAGTTAATTACAACGAAAATGAATCATTCTGTTTGAAGATTTTAAATCGTGTATTGAGATTCAATCGGCAGATGCAAGGATGAATTTGAGAAAGATTCTTCTTGTCGTTTTAGCACGATGCTGCAACGTGCCCAACCTATTCTGAACACGTGTGCTTACAAATTTTGGTGATGATTTACAGCACCATCGCTGCAATCCAGCCAAAAATAATCAGTGGAATATTAAAGTGAATAAAAGTCGGTACCACACTGTCTTTCATGTGGTCGTGCTGCCCATCCATATTTAAACCCGAAGTTGGCCCCAAGGTTGAATCCGATGCTGGAGAACCCGCATCTCCTAAGGCTGCTGCTGTACCAATAATCGCAATGGTTGCTGCAGGGCTAAAACCGAACTGCAAACATAAAGGCACATAAATAATCGCTAAAATAGGCACGGTAGAGAAAGATGAGCCAATCCCCAAGGTGATTAACAAACCAATCAATAACATTAAAAATGCAGCCAAAGCTTTGCTATTGCCAATCCATTCCACCGACGCTTCTACCAAAGCAGGCACTTGATTAGTCGCTTCAATCACTGAAGCGAAACCTTGTGCAGCAATCATAATAAAGCCGATGAGTGCCATCATACGCATACCTGTAATGATCACATCATCTGCTTCTTTCCATTTGAAAATTCCCGCACAGCTTAAAATGGCAACACCCACCAAACCTGCCAGAATCATCGAATCTGAATACAATTGCACCGCCAAGGTTGCAATAATCGCAAACACTGCCATCCACAAGGTAAATTTTGCAATCTGAGGCGCTTGTAGGGTTGGCGCGGCGGTATTTGCATTGAGCTCACTCGAAATGCTTTGAGTACGTGCTACCTGCACATCTAGATAGTGTCGTGGCTTGCGATAACTTACAAATAACGCAAACAATAGACCAATAAACATCCCAAATACAGGAATAAACATAGCAGAAGGAATATCTTCATTTTGAATGGCAAAACCATACGGAGCACCAAAGGTGTTGATATTGTGCGCCAAAATATCATTCAGGAAGATTGCACCAAAACCGACAGGAACAAACATATAGGTGGCAACCAAACCAAAAGTCAGCAAACAAGCCACTGCACGACGGTCTAAGTTTAAATGATTGAAAACACTTAATAAAGGTGGAATCAATACAGGAATAAATGCAATGTGTACAGGGATTAAGTTCTGTGAAAATACCGCTGCCAAAGCCACAGTAAAATAAATCAGATATTTAACGCGGTTCTGTACCTTAGTATTACTGCTACCTGTTAAAGTGCGAATCAGTTTGTAGGCCAATAAGTCAGGCAAACCTGAACGTGCCAAAGCCAAAGCAAATGCACCTAAAATACCGTAAGCAAGGGCAATTTTAGCGCCACCACCTAAGCCATTATTAAACGCATCTAAAGTGCCTTGTAAGCCTAAACCAGCCAGTAAACCACCTGAAACTGCACCAATAACCAAGGCAAAAACCACAGGCACACGAGCCAACGACAATCCGAACATGATTGCAATGGCAGCAAGAATTGCGAACATAAGAGATGAAATTCAAAAAAGAAGCTATTTTATCAGAGATTATGAAGATTGGAGTTGACCAAACATTCAACTCCGACAAATGAATCTAAGTATGATCAAGCAAAAATCACTGATTTTCATGCTTATAAGCAAAGTCACGGATAGCTGTAGCAACAGCTTGTGGCTGACTAAGAATTGCCCAATGATTGGCAGCCAACTCTACACGTTGAAAATCATCTACCCAAAGCGACATTTCATCAATCAATTCAGCACCCACAAATTGATCATATTTCAAGACAATAGCTTGCACAGGACAAATTGCATAACGTTGACGCGGCTTTAATAAACGTGGGATAAAATTGGCACGATATAAATTGACGCCATAGCGCCCATCTTTGCGGATATTAGGATTGACCGGAATATCTTGATCGCGTTCTAAGCGCATCACTACCTGACGCCATTGTTCAGGTTGAAAGAACTGCCAAACTGTAGGCGCAAGTGCAGGAAGTTGAAAGGCAGCAATATACCAAGATTTACGCATTTGTTTGAAAAATTTAATTTTATTTTCAGAAAACTGCTTACGCATCCAGAACGCTGCATGATCCAAACATGGGCCTGAAATACTGCTGTACGATAAAATTCGTCCCTTTAATTCTGGATCCGTCACTGCTTCCCAAGACTGAATTGAACCCCAGTCATGAGCTGCCAAGTGAAATGCACGCTGCCCCAAAACGGCATTAGCAACAGTCATTAAATCTGCAGCCAATTGAGCCAAGCTATAGGCACGAATGGATTTGGGAATGGAGGATTGTCCCGCACCACGTACATCGTAACTCACCACATAAAAATCTTGCACCAACACGGCAATCACCCGTTCCCAGACTTCTTGGTTATCTGGATAGCCATGCACCAAAATCAGTGCAGGTGCTTTTTTTTCGCCCCAAGTTTTGACATAGAGCTGTTGTCGATCAGAGGTTTCAATCCATTGCGTTTGCGCTTGCATAAACATCCTGTTGGTTTTTATTGACACGATTGCTGTTGAGAATAACAAAATATGCCATAGGTTTGCTTAAATTTCATACTAATATAAAAGACAATCTGCTCTAGGCTCTATGAAATATCACATGAACCTCATCAAAAAATTGCAGCAACTTCCTATCGTTTCTAAATACTTTTTAAATCGGTACCCACCCTATCGGGGTGCAGGTATTGAAATTGATCAAATCGATTTAGCCAACCACCATGTCCGTGTCAAAATGCCACTCACTCGCAAAAATCAAAATATTGTCGGCGTACATTTTGGCGGCAGCCTCTATTCCATGGTAGATCCATTTTATATGTTAATTCTGATGCATCACTTGGGTTCAACATATATTGTTTGGGATAAAGCGGCAACGATTCATTTCCTCGCCCCAGGACGCAGTACGGTGTATGCCGATATTCGCCTAAGTGCCGCTGAAGTCGAGGAAATCAAACAGATCGCAGAAGACTATGCTCCTCTGACACGTCAATATACGCTCAATATTATCGATGAATCAGGTGTACGAATTGCAGAAGTGCATAAAACGTTATATATCCGACGTAAAAAGCCCAAAGCCGTAGCAACGTAATTTTTAGCTCACATAAAAACGCAGAATCTAATGATTCTGCGTTGTTGGTAATATTATTTTAATCAAAAGACAAAAAGATCAATGTCACCGACAAACTTCTCTACTCTTTTTGAGCAGGTATGAATTAATTAACAGTATTACTGTTGATACATCAGTGGATCATAAAAATTATAAACATTGATAGTATTTAAAATTAAAGGATCATTAAAATGAAAAAAAATCTTGTGCCAATCTTTTCCCTACTTTGTTTCTATTCATCGACATCCCTCCATGCTTTGGTGCCGAATACATTTACCAAAGTCCAGACTTTGAAAAATGTGGCTTATGGATCTCATCCTCAACAAGTGATGGATGTCTATTTCCCTGCCAAAGTACTCACAGATCAAACACCAGCCCCGCTCATGATGATGGTCCATGGCGGTGCTTGGAAAATGGGTGATAAAAATCATGCTGCTGTGGTCAAAAATAAGCTGAGTTACTGGACCAAGCAAAACTGGATTTTTGTGTCTATCAACTATAGATTAGTTCCAGATGTGACCGTACAGCAGCAAACTCAGGATATCGCCCAAGCGCTTATTTATATCCAAAATCAGGCACCGCATTGGCATGCTGACTCAAAACGCTTGGTGCTGATGGGACATTCTGCGGGCGCACACCTGGTCAGTCTATTAACCGTTCGCCCCCATTGGCTGGCACCCCAGCCACAGCCTTGGCGTGCTACAGTTGCTTTAGATAGCGCGGCTTATGATATAGAAAAGATAATGCAAACACGTCATGCACGTTTTTATGATCAAGCCTTTGGTGATCAACCTTCCAACTGGAAAGCCCTTTCTCCGATAGCTCAGCTACATCAAGCTTTACCTGCATTTCTCGCGGTGTGCTCAACCATCCGTGCAGATCAACCCTGTACTCAAGCTCGACAATTTATTCAACAAGCACAGAAATTCGGAACTCAAACCCAGTTATTGCCTGTCCGACTTTCACATGCTGAAATCAACAAGTCATTGGGACAAAATAATGCTTATACTCAAGCAGTCAATCAATTTATCCAAACGCATTAATTTTTCAGCTAGCGCATAAAAAACGCAGAATCATAAGACTCTGCGTTGGATGTACTGAAATATAAATACTTCAGTAGGATGGCATGGCTGTTCGTATTCAGATTAACGCTTTTGCTCGATGGCTGCACCAGCACCACCACCAACAGCACCACCGATTGCAGCGCCTGCATTACCACCTATCACTTCTTTACCTAAAATTGAACCAATCGCACCGCCAATTCCACTATAGGTTGCGTTACGGTTAGAACCATCTTGGGTTTTACTTCCAACTGCTGCACCTGCACCTGCGCCTGCTGCTGCACCAACACTACCACCTACGCTGTTACCCGCTGCGCCACCAACGGCACCGCCTAATGCTGCTGCACCAATACGTTGGTCATTTGAACTCATGCTCTCACAACCCGCCATTAACATGGTCGATACAGTTGCAACTGCCAATACGCTAAATACTTTTTTCATCGCGATGTCTCCCCGCTGTTGTTGATTTTAAGTGTAGTGCATCTTGCGGCATCAACTTTGAAAAATCTGTTACCAAGCACAGTAAGATATGAGTATTTCTGTAAAATGCTTAAGGCATCATAAAGGATTCTGTACCCTCTTCTTCAAGTACCACCACATCACGTGTGGTTTTACCATCTTCAGTAAACACAGCATGAGAAACTGTTTCTTTGCTTTCAGGCGTTTTGACCCGATCCAGTTTTAATGTGCGATGAATTGGCGCCTGCCCCTGCTTATATTCCATGCCTTCTGCATCAATCGTTTTCACTTCAGAAATGACTTTACCATCCTGCTTTAGGGTTTTATTCAACTCAATTTTTGAGGTTGGTACAATCACCCCACCTTTTTGAATCACAGGAATACCCAATTGTTTCTCTGAAAACTGTGCTTGATCATCATCAAAAACAACTTCCTTTGCCACAATATCTATACCCTGATTGCTCACTTCAAAAATCGTGGCTTCTACATGGCGTATAGGCTTTTCACCTGTCACTGTACGAATCACTTCAGTTTTTAGAATAGGCACAATGGCTTTGTCTTTCACCACAATGCTGTTTGGCATTGGTGCAGCCGAAACAGACACACTCAGTAGCATTGCCGATAAACACAGTGTCAGTCCTCTAAATTGCATAAGCTATCCCCTTAGTTTTCTTGATATTTTTAAATTGTTCTTAATTCACTATATGCAATATTGCGGCTTTATTAAAGCAAAATATGCAACTAAAACGTTGGCAAAAAAAAGACGCCTCGAAAGGCGTCTTTAAATGATGCTTTAAAACGAATTAGAGATCGTTAAATTCATCGCTAAATGCTTGGCTTAATGCTTGATCTACATCAGAGAAATCATTCACTAATGCCAATTCAGCAGCTTCAGCTTCTTGACGACGACGCTCTAAGTGGTAAGCAAGACCCGTACCTGCTGGGATCAAACGACCCACAACAACGTTCTCTTTCAAGCCACGTAAATCATCTTCTTTACCTGTTACAGCCGCTTCAGTTAACACACGTGTAGTTTCCTGGAACGATGCAGCAGAAATGAACGAGTCTGTTGAAAGCGATGCTTTGGTGATACCCATCAATTGACGTTCAAACTTCGCTGGGAACTTGTTTTGTGCAAGTACAGCTTGGTTTTCTTGTACCACGCGAATGTAATCCACTTGTTCGCCTTTGATGAAGCTCGTATCGCCACCATCGGTGATTTCAACTTTACGCAACATTTGACGCACGATGACTTCAATGTGCTTATCGTTAATTTTTACACCTTGTAAGCGGTAAACGTCTTGAACTTCGTTCACGATGTAGTTGGTTAATGCCACTTCACCTTTCAAGCGTAAGATGTCATGTGGGTTTTGTGGACCATCAGAAATGGTTTCACCACGGTTCACATGCTCACCTTCAAACACGTTGATGTTACGCCATTTTGGAATCAACTCTTCGTAAATCTCAGAGCCATCATCTGGTGTAATCACTAAACGGTTCTTACCTTTGGTTTCTTTACCAAAGCTCACGATACCTGACACTTCTGCAAGAATCGCATGCTCTTTTGGTTTACGTGCTTCAAATAAGTCTGCAACGCGTGGTAAACCACCGGTAATATCACGAGTACGTGAAGATTCTTGTGGTACACGACCAATAACGTCACCCACACCGATATTTTCGCCATCACGGACAGAAAGAATCGTGTTCTGTGGCAAGAAGTAGAACTGTTCGCCACCATCCACAGTGTCTAATACCACAGCAGGACGTAAGTCTTTACCTGACGCAGGACGTGAAGTCACTGGCAAGATTTCAACTGTGGTCATACCTGTTGCATCATCAGTTTTCGAGGTTGCAGTCACGCCATCAGCAATTTGGCTGAAACGGATTTTACCCGCAACTTCGGTCACAAGTGGATGCGTGTGTGGATCCCAAGTCGCCACAATACCGCCAGCTTCTACCGCTTCGCCATCTTTGAGCAAGATTGACGCACCGTATGGCAGTTTATAACGCTCACGCTCACGACCTAACTCATCGGCAATACCAATTTCACCTGAACGTGAAACAGATACCAAGTGACCTTTAGCGTGTTGTACAGTTTTCACGTTATGGAAACGTACTGAACCTTTGTTACGCACTTGTACGCTATTGGCTGCAGAAGTTCGGCTTGCCGCACCACCCACGTGGAATGTACGCATGGTTAACTGTGTACCTGGCTCACCAATCGATTGAGCAGCCATTACACCCACAGATTCACCTGGATTCACCAAGTGACCACGTGCTAGGTCACGACCATAACACTTCGCACATACACCAAAGGTCGATTCACAAGATACCACTGAACGTACTTTTACTTCATCGACACCTTGCTCTTCTAAGAAGTTAGCAAGTTTTTCATCAATGAGTGTGTTACGTGGCAGAATAACTTCGTCTGAACCCGCTTTCTTCACATCTTCTGCAGTTACACGACCTAATACACGCGTACCAAGGTTTTCAATGACATCACCACCTTGAATGAATGGTGTCATCACTAAACCGCCATAAGTACCGCAATCTGGCTCAGTAATTACCAAGTCTTGTGCAACGTCAACCAAACGACGTGTCAAGTAACCTGAGTTCGCTGTTTTCAATGCGGTATCGGCCAAACCTTTACGCGCACCGTGAGTTGAAATGAAGTACTGAAGTACCGTCAAACCTTCACGGAAGTTCGCTTTAATTGGCGTTTCAATGATCGAACCATCTGGTTTCGCCATCAAACCACGCATACCCGCCAACTGACGAATCTGTGCCGCACTACCACGCGCACCTGAATCCGACATCATGTAGATCGAGTTGAATGATTTTTGCTTCTCGTCTTCACCCTGTTTGTTTTTCACAGTTGTGAATGACAAGTTGTCCATCATCGCTTTAGCAACTTGGTCGTTGGTACGTGCCCAAATATCGACCACTTTGTTATAACGCTCACCCGCAGTTACGAAGCCTTGCTCGAACTGTTGTTCAATTTCACGAACTTCAGTTTCTGCTTTTTCAATAATTGCTTGTTTTTGTGGTGGAATAACCATGTCTTCCATACCCACAGAAACACCTGAACGTGTCGCTTGACGGAAGCCCAAGTACATCAATTGGTCTGCAAAAATAACCGTGTCTTTTAGACCTAATTTACGGTAGCAAGAGTTGATTAACTTTGAGATGTTCTTTTTGTTCATCTCTAGGTTAATTTGCTCGAAGCTTAAACCTTCAGGCACAACTTCCCAAAGCAAGCAGCGACCTGGTGTCGTATCTACAACAATAGTTTGTTGCTCACGCTCACCATTTTCATTGATTACGGTTTGGTGTACACGTGCTTTTACGCGAGCGTGTAAGTCAACTTGACCCGTTGCAAGTGCACGGTTTACTTCGTGCGTATCTGCAAACACCATGCCTTCACCTTTGGCATTGATTGCATCACGCGTGATGTAATACAAGCCCAAGACAACGTCCTGAGATGGTACGATGATTGGCTCACCGTTCGCAGGAGACAAGATGTTGTTGGTCGACATCATTAACGCACGCGCTTCTAATTGCGCTTCAAGTGTTAATGGTACGTGTACCGCCATTTGGTCACCGTCGAAGTCAGCGTTGAACGCAGCACAAACGAGTGGGTGTAAACGGATGGCTTTACCTTCAATCAGGATCGGTTCAAATGCTTGAAGACCTAAACGGTGAAGTGTAGGCGCACGGTTCAACATCACTGGGTGTTGACGAATCACAGAGGCAAGTACATCCCAAACTTCTGGGGTTTCGCGCTCAACCATTTTCTTCGCAGCTTTAATGGTGGTTGCTTGACCTGAAGCTTGTAATTTTGCAAAGATGAATGGCTTGAACAGTTCAAGTGCCATTTTCTTCGGAAGACCACACTGGTGTAAACGTAGGTTTGGACCAACGGTAATCACCGAACGACCTGAATAGTCAACACGCTTACCAAGTAAGTTTTGACGGAAACGACCTTGCTTACCTTTGATCATATCTGCCAAAGATTTAAGCGGACGCTTGTTTGAACCTGTGATTGCACGACCACGACGACCGTTATCTAACAAGGCATCAACAGACTCTTGTAACATACGTTTTTCGTTACGTACGATGATGTCTGGCGCTGCAAGGTCAAGAAGACGCTTCAAACGGTTGTTACGGTTAATCACACGACGATAAAGATCGTTCAAGTCAGAAGTCGCAAAACGACCACCTTCAAGTGGAACCAACGGACGAAGATCTGGTGGAAGTACAGGCAGTACATTCATCACCATCCATTCAGGCTTGTTGTTCGACTCTTTGAACGCTTCCATCAACTTCAAACGCTTAGAGGCTTTTTTCAGCTTAGTTTCTGAAGTTGTTTGTGGAATTTCTTCACGTAAACGAGCAATTTCAGCTTCAAGATCGATGTCTTTTAACAAGTCTTGAACTGCTTCAGCACCCATTTTCGCAGTGAATTCATCACCATGCTCTTCTAGAGCATTGAAGTATTCTTCGTCATTGAGAAGTTGATATTTCTCAAATGGCGTCATACCTGGGTCAGTAACCACATAAGATTCGAAATACAATACGCGCTCGATATCACGTAAAGTCATATCAAGTAATAAACCAATACGGCTTGGTAATGATTTCAAGAACCAAATGTGTGCAACTGGAGAAGCAAGTTCGATGTGACCCATACGCTCACGACGAACTTTTGCAG
The DNA here is from genome assembly GCF_013420525.1 of Acinetobacter sp. YH01003. Classification (NCBI taxonomy): domain Bacteria; kingdom Pseudomonadati; phylum Pseudomonadota; class Gammaproteobacteria; order Moraxellales; family Moraxellaceae; genus Acinetobacter; species Acinetobacter sp. YH01003. The sequence continues at coordinate 219,411 of NZ_VOXY01000002.1, forward strand.
TCGTTACTTCAACGCCACATTTTTCACAAATGACGCCTTTGTATTTCATACGCTTGTATTTACCACACAAGCATTCGTAATCTTTTACTGGACCAAAAATTTTGGCACAGAATAAACCATCACGTTCAGGCTTAAACGTACGATAGTTAATGGTTTCTGGCTTTTTAACTTCACCGTGAGACCATGACTTAATCATTTCTGGTGACGCAAGACCAATACGGATGCGGTCAAACTCTACTGGAGCATGACCGTCTGAATCCGTCTTTTTGCGCATGATATCGAGCAAGTCTTTCAATTTTTTTCTCCGTGTGCTGGGAGGCTGTTTTCACATCCCAACTGGGTCACAAATATTGTTTTTTTAACTGAGTTTTAATCCCCCTTAATCCCCCTTTTTCAAAGGGGGAAAAGTCCCTCTTTTATAAAGAGGGATTTAGGGAGATTTAATGGAGATGCTTAGTCACCATTTTTCAGTTCAATGTTGATACCTAAAGAACGGATCTCTTTGGTCAATACGTTAAACGATTCAGGCATACCTGGGTCCATATAATGGTTACCATCTACAATGTTCTTATAGATACGGGTACGACCTTCAACGTCATCCGACTTCACAGTGAGCATTTCTTGAAGCGTGTATGCAGCACCGTATGCTTCAAGTGCCCAGACTTCCATCTCACCGAAACGCTGACCACCGAATTGTGCCTTACCACCCAACGGCTGTTGCGTTACAAGTGAGTAAGAACCTGTAGAACGTGCGTGCATCTTGTCATCCACCAAGTGGTTGAGTTTGAGCATGTACATATAACCTACAGTCACTGGACGGTCAAATTTCTCGCCTGTACGACCATCGTACAACACGGTTTGACCAGAACGTGGTAATTCAGCCAGTTCAAGTAATTCTTTAATTTGACCTTCTTCTGCACCATCAAATACAGGAGTAGCCAACGGAACACCTGCACGTAAGTTGCCAGCCAATACCAAGATTTCATCATCAGTTAAGCTGTCAAGATCTTCTTGCTCGCCACCAACTTTGTTATAAATCTTGTCTAGGAACTCACGTAGTTCAGCAATTTCACGTTGTTGTTTGAGCATTTTATCAATTTGCTCACCCAAACCTTTGGCTGCCATACCCAAGTGTGTTTCAAGAATCTGACCCACGTTCATACGCGATGGTACGCCTAGTGGGTTCAATACGATATCTACTGGTACACCGTTAGCATCGTGCGGCATGTCTTCTACAGGCAAGATGTTTGATACAACACCTTTGTTACCGTGACGACCCGCCATCTTGTCACCCGGTTGGATGCGACGCTTAACAGCAAGATAAACTTTAACAACTTTCAACACGCCCGTAGTGAGTTCATCGCCTGTAGAAAGCTTACGTTTCTTCTCAGCGAATTTCTCATCAATTTCAAAGCTCTTCTCTTTCAAGAAAGTTTGAATTTGAGTTAAACGCTCAGCAATTGCTTCATCACTTGGTTGAATTTCAAGTAGATCAACTAACTCTAAACCAGACAACACATCTTCAGAAAGTTTGTCGCCACGTTTAGTTGTACCGCCACCGTTAGATTCTTGACCTTTTAATAAGCGGATAATACGTTCACGCGCTGCTTCTTCAAAGATTTTGTATTCTTCTTTCAAGTCTTTGCGGTATGCATCAAGTTGTGCTTTTTCAATCGCTTGTGCACGTTCGTCTTTTTCTAGACCATCACGGGTAAAGACTTGAACGTCAATCACAGTACCTTTAGTACCTGATGGAACGCGCAATGATGAATCTTTCACATCTGCTGCTTTTTCACCGAAGATTGCACGAAGCAATTTTTCTTCAGGGGTTAACTGAGTTTCACCCTTAGGCGTTACTTTACCAACAAGAATGTCGCCTGCAGTCACTTCAGCACCAATGTAAACGATACCAGACTCGTCTAGTTTAGACAGTGCAGCTTCGCCCACGTTTGGAATATCAGCTGTGATTTCTTCCGCACCCAATTTGGTATCACGTGCAACACATGACAATTCTTGAATGTGAATCGAAGTTAAACGGTCTTCTTGAAGTACACGCTCAGAAAGCAAGATCGAGTCTTCGTAGTTATAGCCATTCCAAGTCATGAACGCGACACGCATGTTCTGACCGAGTGCAAGCTCACCGCCATCTGTAGATGGACCGTCAGCCAATACATCACCACGACCTACCTTATCACCCATCTTCACCAAAACTTTTTGGTTAATACAAGTGTTTTGGTTTGAACGTGTGTATTTGATCAGGTTGTAGATATCTACACCTGCTTCACCCGCGATCATTTCTTCTTCGTTCACACGAATGACTACACGTGAAGCATCGACATATTCAATACGACCACCACGGTTTGCAATCACACATACACCTGAGTCATGTGCTACGTTCGCTTCCATCCCTGTACCCACAAGTGGTTTATCAGCGATAAGCGTCGGAACAGCCTGACGTTGCATGTTCGATCCCATCAAGGCACGGTTGGCGTCATCGTGCTCAAGGAATGGAATCAGTGATGCTGCTACAGATACAACCTGCTGTGCAGAAACGTCCATGTGCGTCACGCGCTCTGGCGGCATACGCACGAAGTCACCTTGGTGACGTACAGATACGAATTCTTCTGTTAAATTGCCATCTTGGTCTACGCTTGAGTCCGCTTGCGCAATGATCGTGCCCACTTCTTCAATTGCAGATAAATACTCAACCTCATCGGTTACACGACCATCAACCACTTTACGGTATGGCGTTTCCAAGAAGCCAAAATTATTACATTTTGCATAAACAGAAAGCGAGTTGATCAAACCAATGTTTGGACCTTCAGGCGTTTCAATTGGACACACACGACCATAGTGAGTTTGGTGTACGTCACGTACCTCAAAGCCTGCACGTTCACGTGTCAAACCACCTGGACCAAGCGCAGATACGCGACGCTTGTGGGTAATTTCAGACAACGGGTTGTTTTGGTCCATGAACTGAGACAATTGGCTTGAACCAAAGAATTCTTTGATTGCAGCAGCCACTGGCTTCGCATTGATTAAATCTTGCGGAGACAGGTTGTCTGTTTCAGCTTGTGACAAACGCTCTTTTACAGCACGCTCAACACGTACCAAACCAACACGGAATTGGTTTTCAGTCATCTCGCCCACTGAACGTACGCGACGGTTACCCAAGTGGTCGATATCGTCGACTTCACCTTTACCGTTACGGATTTCGATCAATGTTTTAAGTACATCGGTAATGTCTTCGTTAGACAAAATACCTTCAACTTCACGTGATTTCTGATCTGTACCCACTTCGTAAGGACGACCCAAACGACGGTTGAACTTCATACGACCTACTGGCGATAAATCATAACGCTCAGAAGAGAAGAACAAGTTATTGAACAGATTTTCAGCGGCTTCTTTCGTCGGTGGCTCACCTGGACGCATCACTTTGTAGATTTCTACCAAAGCATCTTCACGACCAACAGTTGTATCTGCACGTAAGGTGTCCGCAATGAACGAACCACGGTCGATGTCATTGGTGAATAGGATGTTAAATTGTTTAACACCACCTTCTGCAAGTTTCACCATGATTTCATGGCTTAACAAGGTGTTTGCAGCAATCACATCGCCATCTTTTAGCTGGATGTCTTCTGCAGTAATATGTTCGTACAAGTACTCATCAGGAACTGAAAGCTTCTCAAGACCAGCTGCTTCCATTTGACGTACGTGACGCGCATTAATGCGTTTACCTTGCTCAACAATCACTTTGCCGTCAGTATCAGTGATGTCAAATTGTGCCATTTCGCCACGTAAGCGTTCTGGGACAAGGTCAATTTGGTAGCTACCCATGTCTAAATAGACAGGTACTTTCTCAAAGAACAAGTCTAGGATTTGTTCATTGCTATAGCCCAATGCACGCAACACTACAGTCGCAAGCAATTTACGACGACGGTCAATACGCACATAAACGAGGTCTTTGGCATCGAATTCAAAGTCTAACCATGAGCCACGGTAAGGAATAATGCGTGCTGAATACAACACTTTACCGCTCGAGTGGGTCTTACCTTTATCGTGGTCAAAGAACACGCCTGGTGAACGGTGTAATTGAGAAACAATTACACGCTCAGTACCGTTAATCACAAAGGTACCGTTATCCGTCATCAATGGCATTTCGCCCATGTAGACTTCTTGCTCACGCACATCTTTGATTGATTTCGTTTCACGATCTTTAATGATCAAACGAATTTTTACGCGCATTGGTGCCGCATAAGTTGAGCCGCGAAGAATACACTCACGTACATCAAACTCAGGCTTACCAAGACTATACTCAACAAATTCTAAAGCAGCATTGCCAGAATAACTTTCTATAGGAAAAACTGAACGAAATGCGGCTTGGAGACCGATATCTTCGCGGCTTTTTGGAGTTTTGCCATCTTGAAGGAAAGTACGGTACGAGTCGACTTGAATCGAAAGCAAGTACGGTGCATCCATTACTTGGGGCAATTTACCAAAATTCTTACGGATCCGTTTCTTTTCGGTATATGAGTATGCCATCTGGAGTCCTCGGAAAGTAAACTAAACCCGCCTGCAGAACGGGTTTAGAAGGAATTACGCAGGCCGATATGGCCACCACTCTTTACAAATGCTGCAATTTTTAGTGGTATTAAAACGCTTAACAATATTTTTAAATGTGGAAAAATATTGGTAAGCGTTTGATTTTATTGATTTATATTGTTTTCGATGGTTTTCCCATCATTCAAACAAAAATCGAGCCGATAATTGTAACGCAAAAAGGCTGATGACCCAAGAGCCATCAGCCATTTTTTGGAGTCGATTATAAAAAAATCGACTCCCCTTAAGATTACTTAAGTGTAACTGTAGCACCAGCTTCTTCAAGTTTCTTCTTAAGCTCTTCACCTTCTTCTTTAGAAACAGCTTCTTTGATCACTGAAGGAGCGCCTTCAACGATGTCTTTAGCTTCTTTAAGACCAAGGCCAGTAGCTTCACGAACTGCTTTAATTACAGCAACTTTGTTCGCACCGAAAGAAGTCAACTCAACGTTGAATTCAGATTGCTCTTCTGCAGCAGCAGCGCCAGCGCCTGGAGCAGCAGCAACAGCAACAGCAGCAGCTGATACATTGAATTTCTCTTCAAAAGCAGAGATAAGTTCAACAAGTTCAAGAACAGTTTTTTCAGCAACTGCGTTTAAGATTTCTTCGTTAGTTAAAGCCATGAGAATAACTCCAAATGGAAATTGAATGGTGTGGAAATAAATTTAAGCTTATGCAGCTTCTGACTCGTTTTTCTCTTTGAGCGCAGTAATAAGGCGACCCAATTTCGAAATAGGAGCTTGAAGAACGTTTGCAAGCATAGTAAGCGCTTTTTCTTGGTTCGGAAGATTCGCAATTACGCTAACTTCAGCACCTTGATAAAGTTTGCCGTCAAATGCAGCAGCTTTAAGTTCAAATGCTTTATTCGTTTTAGCGAATTCTTCGAACAAGCGTGCAGCTGCACCCATGTCGTCTTCAGAAGTTGAGAAAGCTAAAATTGTTGGGCCAACAAGGTTGTCGTTCAAGATCGTGAATTGCGTATCTTGAAAAGCACGTTTAGCCAAAGTATTACGTACAACACGTGTAGTAACACCTAATTTACGCGCTTCAACACGTAGAGCCGTTAATTGCTCAACGCTCATACCTTGATAGTCAGCAACAACAGCAGAGAACGCTTTAGAAGCAACTTCGTTAACTTCTGCTACGATCTGTTTTTTGTCTTCGATAAGAAGAGCCATTGTAAAACCTCCTAACGGTGATTTATGTGCTTACCTGAAGCACACTCCCAATTCGTAAATTCATTGCTGAACTTACACGCGGAGGAGGAATAAATCACACCACCGCGTCTACCCAGGCTGGAAGATTAAGAAAGCAGCATAAAACTACTCTCGCCTGAGGTCTTTGACGCTGATAAATTCTCATTTACCAATTCAAAGTCCGCCTGAATGTCCCCCTCTCCTGCTAGGAGAGGGTTAGGGAGAGGTTTAACCCTCATCCCGACCTTCTCCCAGAGGGAGAAGGAGACTTTTCAGGACTTTAAAATTCTTTCTAAGTCAGACTTAGTTAGAAACGTTCTGTACATCAATAACAAGACCAGGACCCATAGTAGAGCTCAAAGTGATCTTTTTGATGTATACGCCTTTAGAAGTTGCAGGCTTTAACTTTTTCAAGTCAGCAACTAAGGTTTCAACGTTTGAACGAACTGCTTCAGCAGTAAAGCCAACTTGACCAATCGCAGCGTGGATAATACCCGCTTTGTCTACACGGTAACGCGCTTGACCTGCTTTTGCATTTTTAACTGCAGTCGCAACGTCAGGAGTTACAGTACCCACTTTAGGGTTTGGCATTAAGCCACGTGGACCAAGAATCGTACCCAACTTACCTACTACGCGCATTGCATCCGGAGCTGCAATCACAACGTCAAAGTCAAGGTTACCCGCTTGAATGCTTTCAGCTAAGTCGTCGAAACCAACTACGTCTGCGCCTTCAGCTTTAGCAGCTTCTGCAGCAGCACCTTGAGCGAAAACAGCTACACGTACAGTTTTACCAGTACCTGCAGGAAGTGTAGTCGCACCACGAACAACCTGATCAGATTTACGTGGGTCAACACCTAGGTTTACCGCAACATCCAAAGATTCTTTGAATTTAGCAGCAGGAAGGTTGTTTAGAACTTCAACTGCTTCTTCCAAAGTGTAAACTTTGTTTGCTTCTACAGCAGCAGCAATGGCTTTTTGACGTTTAGTTAACTTTGCCATGTCTTATAGCTCCACATCCAAGCCCATAGAACGTGCAGAACCAGCAATGGTACGCACACGTGCTTCTAAATCAGCACCAGTTAAATCTGGTTCTTTAGTAGTCGCGATTTCTTCTAATTGAGCACGAGTCAACTTACCAACTTTGTTTTTGTTAGGTACAGCTGAACCCTTTTGAATGCCTGCAGCTTTCTTAAGAAGAATTGCAGCAGGAGGAGTTTTCATGATGAATGTGAACGACTTGTCGTTGTACACAGTGATCACTACAGGAATTGGCAAACCTGGTTCAACTTTTTGTGTAGCAGCATTGAATTCTTTACAGAATGCCATGATGTTAACACCACGTTGACCTAATGCAGGACCAATTGGTGGAGATGGATTCGCTTTACCAGCTGGAACTTGCAGCTTGATATAGCCGTCAATCTTCTTAGCCATTTCAAATTACCTCTGGGTACAAACGCCGCTAGGCTCCCCAATATTTTAAGTAACGATACCGTTACAACAACAATGCCCGATTCATCATAAATCGGGCGTTTTCCAACCACTCAAACTTAAACGGATTTTTCGACTTGACGAAATTCCAGCTCAACCTGAGTAGGTCGATTAAATACATTAATTGTCAACGTTAAACGTGACTTCTCGTATTGAACTTCTTCCACCACGCCTTTAAAGTCGGTGAATGGACCATCAATCACAAGTAATTCTTCGCCTGGTTCAAACATCGTCTTCGGACGAGGTGCTTCACCAGTATTGCGTACACGTGCAAGAATCGCGTCAGCTTCTTTTTGCGTAATTGGGGCAGGCTTTTCTGCTGTACCACCAATAAAACCTAAAACTTTTGGACACTCTTTAACAATGTGCCAAGTTTCATCGTTCATTTCCATTTCAACCAATACATAGCCTGGAAAGAACTTACGCTCTGACTTACGTTTCTTACCATCCTTCATTTCTACCACTTCTTCGGTAGGAACAAGGACTTCACCAAAGCTATCGGCAACAGCGCTACGCTGGATTCGATCATTAAGCGAACGCATCACTTGTTTTTCATAACCTGAGTAGGCATGAATAATGTACCAACGTTTCATAGCTCTTTTACCCGATAATTAACTTGATTGCCCAGCCTAACAAATAGTCAAAACACCACAATACAATTGAAGTGACTACAACAACAATCAATACATGCCATGACGTTGTTACAGTTTCCTGTTTAGTAGGCCAAGTGACTCGACGTAACTCAATACGTGAATCTTTAAGCAAACGAACAAAGCCTTTGCCTTGATGGGTGGCGTATAATAAACCTAAAGCCACAACGATACAAGCCAAAATTACCCCAACACGCACCCAAATATCATTGGCTGGTGCCCAATACGCAGGAAGATGCTGATTCACCATCATCGAAGCAATGAATAAAATCAAAGCGATACCCCACAACACGTAGTCTAATGGAGAACTCGATTGAACAACTTCAGCAGAATTATTTCTTTGAGGGATTGGCGCGTCGCTTAATGCGTCACGCGATTTATCATTCGACATTTTTGTACTCGTCGTAGAATTCGCGACTTATTATATGACTAGATTAGCCGACATCAAGCTTTTTTAAAAAAAGTGGCAGGCCAGGAGGGACTCGAACCCCCAACATTCGGTTTTGGAGACCGACGCTCTACCAATTGAACTACTGACCTACAAAACAGAACGAGAGCCAAAGCTCTCGACCTGTTTAACACATTCTATAATTATGCTGTTACTTTAGCAACAACACCCGCACCTACAGTACGACCACCTTCACGGATCGCAAAACGTAGACCTGGGTCCATTGCGATTGGGTGGATTAATTCTACTGACATTTCAACGTTGTCACCTGGCATTACCATTTCAACGCCTTCTTTCAACTGGATTGCACCAGTTACATCAGTTGTACGGAAATAGAATTGTGGACGGTAACCGTTAAGGAATGGAGTGTGACGACCACCCTCTTCTTTAGAAAGTACGTATACTTCCGCATCGAATTTAGTGTGTGGCTTGATTGTACCTGGCT
>NZ_VOXY01000030.1:0-8282 GCF_013420525.1 Acinetobacter sp. YH01003
AAAAAAAAAACCTAACAATTAGTCCCCCTCTACCTAACAATTAGTCCCCCTCTACCTAACAATTAGTCCCCCTCTACCTAACAATTAGTCCCCCTTTAAGCTAGAAAACCTAACAATTAGTCCCCCTCTACCTAACAATTAGTCCCCCCCATAAGTGTTGAGAGCACCTAAATAAAAGGGTTTCAGCTCTTCTGTAAAGCTTTTTAAAGCTTTTAAAAGCTATAAAAGCTTTTATAAAGCTTTTATAAAGATTAAAAAGACTTTATAAAAAATTGCCCTTGGTTTTCGCTTCGCTCAAACTCTATTGAACTTCGCTTTCGCTCAGTTCGTCGGGGCAATTTTTTGGTTAATACTTACGTGACTTTAAGAAAAAGCAAAAGCAACTCGGAATTCGCTTCGCTCATAGTTCTTTTTGCTCGCTACGCTCGGTCTAGGCTCAAATTTTTGCACGTGATCTATGCTCTTTTAGGCTGTGAAGCCTAAAAAAGCCGTTTTTCAAAAAGTCGAAACGCAAATTTTAGAAGTTCGCTCGTAGACACTCGCTCTGTAATGGTTGATATGACTTAATAATATTTATTCTAACGAGAAAAACCGCCTGACTTAATCAGGCGGTTTTTTATGTGACACTCAAATGTTAGTTGAGGTGTTAATTCGGGATAAACCATTAAAAACAGACTGTCTTTTGACGATCTACCTTTTTAAACTAATTCCTTTTTTGAGCTACCAACTCAGAAGTGTGCTACCCACACACAGATATTTTCCAATTTTTCCGCTAAAACTCGGCACCAGCTTTCATTTTCTCATTTACACGCTTACGTTTTTATTCGCTCGAATGTCCATGCTACCTCTATCTTTTCAATAGAGCCTTACTCACCTGTTCTCCCAGCTGCTTTCACTTGATTTTATGGCAGTTCAAGACTGTTTTATTACAAGTTCCTTACCTTAAATCATTTATCTGAAAGCTACCAACAATCAGTAATTTAAAAATTCGGAGCAACCTTCCCACATTAGAAACTTGATTCAAATTTATGACTAATTTCCCTGCAAACTACTTGCTCACATCTCTTCGTTGTTACTTGCCCTGCCAATTGACCAGCTTTTCGGGGAGTTGTTCCAAGATCCCGATTACGCTTTGAGCTAAGATGCTTTGGGTTTTACTATCCATAAATCTTTACTGCTTAGCAATGATCGTAACCACTTCATTGCCGGTACAGGCTTGAGCTATTCGACCGACCTCACTTATAGATTATAAAAATCATTTCATGAGTGCCTGATATTCATGAGAACGTGTGTTCTCCAATATCCGAGAGTTTTTCCCTCTCCTGATCGCCCACCTGAGCAGATCCCATTAACAGCTATTTTTTCACTGTTAAAAGGACAGACGCTTTAGGTCTGGTACTGCTTACCAAGTTCCGGGGTTCATCAATCACTTTAAGTACTAAAAGTGATTGATATAGTACGACCTAAATATCAGACCTTACATCCGCATCACTGCGGTTCCCATTTCTGTGTCGCCCAACAACAAAAAAGATTCGTTTGGATTGAGTGGAATCGGGTATCGCACCCCGAAGCCCTCTTCGTAGCCGCGCCAGCCACCGTTAAGCAGCACGCAGCTTCGCCAAAAGACTTTGGTAGAGTCTTTTTTAGAGGAAAAATGGAAAATAGCATCGTCAGGGCGGTAAGTCCTGACGTGAAAAAACGCACAGAGCTTCGCTGACAAATGCAAAAATTTATCTTGGGATAGATATGTACTGACATATCTGACATCGTATGTGATCTTTGAAGATCAGATGCTTATTCATGAGGTTACTCCGATTAACGCTCGGATGACGTCTTGATTGGCCCGTAAAAATAGCGGGTACTCCAATTTCGATTACTCAAATATATACAAAAAAACCAGCTAAGTAAATTAACAAGGAACAACCATTGATTAGATGACTATTACTGATCAAGTAAGAGCAAGCTACGCTTGCTTTTTTATAGATGAATTGACATATAATCTTTTATTTTCAATACTTCCGATAAGATCGTATAAAAGATCATGAGATGATTTATTACAACGTAAAAACTGAATCTTATTTAGCTGATATTTTGGCTCGCGTTGGCTATGGTGCAGAGTTTTATTTGCATTTTGAAATAGAACTATCGAAAGCTGAATCGCTCATAGAGAAATGGTCACAAAGATATAACTTGAATCAGTCTGCATCTCTTAGAAATCAGCGATTGAACCGTGGGATCTGGGCATTGGATTTAGTCGTGCTGCAAAACCGGACGCTATTTAACGAAAATCGGATAAAGCTGTGTCTGCTGGTCACGCCAGCAAAGCTGGAGAGGTTCGATTTTAAATCACAGAATAATGTGAATCATTTCGAACGATCTAAGCATGCATCTGCTGTGATCAATGAGCAGTACGCAAAAGATTTGGCTCAATGTGAAAGTTTTTATTCGATTCATGACCGAAAAAAGCGGCTTATTTTTACCTCGAAACATAGTTATCAGCCTAGGACCAATCAATCAGATGTGCAGCCAGATCCTAAAACAAGCGTTTTAAGCGTTTATGAGCTTGTATTGTTGCCATACTCAATAGAAGAGCGAAAAAAGGCAATTAAGGGGCAATCAGCGCAAAATAGTGCTATTTATAATAAGACTATGGGCTTTACTTGGAGACTACATAAAGATTATCTCGATTTTAAAGAAAAGAGTCTAAAAAAAGCATTTACTAAGGCTCAAAAAATTAAAGGACGAAAGCCATCAATACCAAGATCTGAACTGTTCCCCAAGTTGAAGCAGGCTCTTGCCAAAGAAACGGATTTTTTATCAAAATTAGCTGGATTTCGTGGAGTGAGAAAACAAGTTTTTGAATTAAATAAAACGATGTTTTCATTAAGTCATAAGTTTTTAGATTTGCCCCTGTCTGATGTGGGTGTGGAACTACGAATACCTCCGTATATCTGGAAGCAAAAAAGACTCGTTTCTAGTTTTGAAGAGATGAAAGAATTTCATAATATTTATAAATGAAAAGAGCTGTTTTACTGAAATAGATTACACCTTTGGTCACACTTTTTTGAAAATGACTAAAAAATGAAAAAAATACCCATGGTCAAAAATACACTTAAATATATGATATATAATTATATATATTAAATTGATTAAGGTACGACGAGGGTTTTTTTTGGAGGATTTGATGGATTACAGGGGTTTTTTTTAAGAATTTTTTACTGAATTACTTTTCCACCTTTAATAAATTAATTTATTTAAATCAATAATTTAGTTCAATGTTCTAAAAACACCTTTCTGAAGAATTTACTTTTTTTGCCATTTTTTTGACATTAAAAATTTGATGGATTACAGGGGTTTTTTTTAAATAAGTAACTGATTTATATTAATTATTAAAGTAATCGTGAAAGTAAAATTCTATTTTGGAGTTACACTAAAATTTCGCATAAGAGATTTTATGTTAATAATTGACTTAAGTCTTTATTCTAGCAATAATACTTATAAGTATTAATCTTAAGTTGTTTGCAAATGATCAAAGCTTTAAAACAGCATTTCACAAATGCTACGGATCTAAATAAATTAATGGCTTCCCTCTTAGGAAATGTTGATGATCACTTGATTCTTGAACCTAGTATTGGGGAAGGTGTTCTACTTAAAAATTTAAAAGGGCACCCAAAAGAAATTGTTGGATATGATGTAGATGACCAGCCATTTAAAGTTAGTAAAAATATTAATTCAGAAAATATAAATGTAACTTTTAAGCATGAATCATTTATTGAAGCTTTTTTAGAAAGATCTATTGCTGAGACATATGACTCAGTTATAGCTAACCCTCCATATGGTTTAGAATTTTCTATTGAATATAGAAAAAAATTAAAACAATTACTTCCTAGTTTATATGTAAAAGAATCTTATGGATTGTTTTTATATATGAGTCTCAAACAGTTACGAGATAAGGGACGATATGTTTTTTTAATTCCTGATACGTTTTTGACCAGTCATAGACATCTTGCGATTAGAAAGTTCCTATGTGAAGAAGCGAGACCATCTCATATTATTCGAATTCCATCAAAGTCTTTTGAGACTATAAGCTTTAAATATGGAAATTTATGTGTAATTGCTGGATATAAAGAAAGGCTAACAGAATTAGACAACATAATTTGGAGTGAGGCTTTAGATGGTCTTACCTCTGCTGATATTCCTGAACCGACTCTAAATATCCAGGGCGATAAGCTACTAAATAAAATTGAGCAAGGTTGGAGTAAATATTCACTAGTTGAACAAGATAGTCTTGTATCTCAGGAATGGCTAAATTTAGGAGATTTAGCCGAATGTAGAACAGGAATTTATACAGGTGATAATTCAACATATATAGGTTTTGATCCATTTCTGTCTAAAAGAAAAAGTAATGGGCATGTAATTGATTGGGAAAAGGATGTTTATAATTCAGAATTAAGTGATGATGAAAAATTAAATGGATTAGATCGTACCAAAAAGTTATATGTTCCATTTATTAGAGGGGGGCATCGAGAAATATTTGAACAACCATCCAATGCCATCTTATGGTCTAAGGAAGCTATAAAATTTTATAAAGAAAATAAAAAGGCAAGATTTCAAAATAGTAGTTTCTATTTTAAAGAAGGTATTTCTATTCCTATGGTAAGTAGTTCAAGAATTTCAGCTAGTTATATGAATAATAGTGTTTTTGATCAAGGAGTTGTTGGTGTATTTCCTTATGATAGAAAAAATCTTGAATGTCTGATTATTTACCTAAATAGTTCATTGGCTTCAAAGTTAATGAAAGGACTAGTAAATGGTTCAGCAAACAACTCAGCTAACTATATTAAGAAACTGCCTGTACCTAAATTCAGTGATAAAGCTTTATCAAGAGCTTTAATTCTGTTTAAAAAGATACAAGCAGATAACAAGTCAAATAATGAGGAAATTGATGACTTTGTAAATAAGTATCTTATTACCAATCAAGATAGTTAATAAGATTTCCTCGAGCAGATTGTAGATAGGTTAGGAATGGTTGTGATAAATCATTCCTAAAATCAACGATATTCTGGATTACCCATAAAATATCTACTCCCGTAAGCCTATGGATTTCTTGATAAGCCTGTCTACCTGTGTAAATTTGCCATGTTTGTGAGTTTTTTAAGACGTTAAGATAATTATTATTAACATTTTGACGAACTAATAATAAAAGTTGAGTGTTGGGATCGAATCTTTTATAAGCATGACTAACTGCTTGTAATCGAAGCATGTTCCCCTTTTCATTAGATCCAAAACCACTTTTGAAATCTACTACATATCTGCAATTACCTGAATGGAACATTTCATCTTCTTTTAGATTAATGTCTCCGATAATTTCTAATAGATCTTCGACTAAATCTAGAATATCTGATTGGTTAGGATAACCCGCAGAAAGTGATTGTGCTCGAGAAGTTATAGCAGACTTTACTGTAGAAAAATTTGGAGCACTAAATCTTGTTGCAATAGTCGAATAATCCCAAGCTACAGAACAGAATCGTTCCCATAATTCTCCTATTCTTCGCGAAAAAGCCATAAAGTCATAATTCCAAACCTTATGTCGTTCTTCTAAGCTTAGATAAGTAAAACAATATTGGACAATTAAAGCCATAATAGCTTTATCATCCTGATCTAAATTTGGTAATTGAGTGAATGCATCCTTTATAGGTATTAAAACACCATTAAGAGCATTATTTATTTGAGTAGCTTTTTCTTTATGATCTGAGGTGGAGCTACTTTGAATGCTAGCAATTACCCCACCTGCTCTATACATAAAGTCATTTTTGATATCAATTTTTAGCTGATCCAAAGATTGCTTGGAAATATTGTGAAAATACTGCATTTATAAATATCTATAAATTCTTAGAAAAAAGTAAGTCTATCGAAATTTTCAAACTTGTTGAAATGATATAGAGATTCTTTAAGGAGATATTTCTTTCTCCTCTCTCTACACTCCCAATATAGTTAGGATCAAGTTCTGAAATTTTACCCAGATCTTTTTGAGACAAATTCATTTTTAGCCGATAACTTCTAATATTTTGGCCAACTAATTTTTTCAAATCTTCAAAATCTTGATCGTTCATAGAATAGTTCAGGATGTAAATTTTTCTAATTGTAGACTAAACAAGAAGTTATTAATAAATATTAAGTCTCTCTAAAATTAACATAATACACGTTATACGAAACGCTTTGTAAAAACCATTTTAAAACAATGTCTTATGGATGTAAAAACAGCCTAAGCAGTCACGCTCAGGCTGTTTTAGTGATTTTTTATGTTTCACGATCAATTATTGATCATTGTTCCACGGTTTTGATTAGTCTGATTAAATAGTCCTATCATCCATAGGGCTTGAAAAAACGGCTCCAAAAGCCCCTTTTTTCTGGTTCTGGCGCAATATGTTCAGGGACTGGAATACGCTTATTTTCCGTCTGCTCCGGAGTAGTCAATCCGTCATGTTTAGCTTCTGCTGTGTCCGGTTCGGGATCTGTTTTGGCCATGCCTGGTTGCACTGGTTCTTGATCGGTAAACATAGTCATATTGGCTTGTGGGGGCTTCATTTCAATGAGTGTGAGTAGCGTATCAATACGAGAATTTGCTTTGGCTTCCCGATCTTCTGCTTTTTCCAACTGTTTCTTTAAGAAATCAATCTGATGTTTGAGCTCTACAACTGTATTGTCTATGTATTCAGGTGTATCAGTCTTTGATACTGAAGACGTATCAATACGTTTTGAGTGTTTTCCAACAAAAGGCTCTCCATAGACACGAAGTAATTCAGAGAAGTCGATAGATCCATCATGATCACGACTTAATACCCCGTTTTTTATATCTTTATAGAGTGTAGCTCGAGATTTTTTATACAGTGTTGCAGCATCACTCACACTGTATTTTGTACTTGTTTTCATAGTGTATTACTGTGTATTTTGGATACGTATTGAAGAATACACTAAGTGTATTCTTCAATACATTCAAGGCTTGAGGCCTAAGTTCTGTAAGTGAGGTAAAAATTGTTTTCTGGTAACTTTCTACCTAAATTATAGGGGAATCAAATTATAATGTTATGCCAAACTCTTTGAGCTTATAGATCCAGTGGTGAGCTTGATCATTTTTAATATCATGCTTAATTCTATTTATTAGGTCGTCTGAGCTTTCACCGTATTCCATGAAGCGATCAAGCAATTTGTATTGTGTAAGAGTTTTAAAAATTGTGATTGCACTAAGTTTTGTAGCTGGTTCAGTTCGTTCAGTTTTAATTTTTACTGTACTCGTTTTTCCAATAGTAAATTCTACATGGCTGGCTTTACGTCCACCTTTCTTAATTGCTTTATAGCTCACAGAAAGTTCTGTTTTTGCGTTAATCAAATCAATACTTGGTTTTAGAACCTTTTTTTTAAAGTCTTTAAAATCAGAATAAGCATTAGGCTCAATATTCAAAGCTGATTTTAGATTGATTAAATCAACTTCAAAAACTTTTCGAAATTCATTTTGAATAAATAGAGGATACATTTTCAAAGCATATCCGCTCAAAGGCATGACTGATCTGATTTTGAGTTGTGTGAAAGGATTATCCTTGTTAAATACGCTCATAATATGAAGTGCATAATGAGTAAAGGAAACAGAGAAAGTTCCTTCTTTATAACCACAATAACTAATTAATCGAGTACGGATAATTTCCTTTGTCTCTTCATGAAAAAACTTAACACTATGCTCATAAAGAGTATCTACGGCACGGCTCAGAGCAACGTAACAGCTTTCTTTTTTTAATCCTGTCAATTCTGAATATTCAGTAGCAGTGATTGAAAAAACATGCCTTTCAGACAGTAGATCATTTTCAACTTGGCGAACTTTGGGGCTAAAGAAAAAAAGTAATTTTAGAAGGTCATCTTTTAGTGGCTTTTCGTGAGTAAGTTTCCAAAATATATTTTGAAAAACAGCAAGTTCTTTTGGGTATTTTTTCTCAGGCTGAATTATTGGGAATAATTCAGTATGACGCGCTGAGAAATTAATAGTTGGTGGGGCTTTTTTTAGTGAAATAGCCATAATTTTTAGTAAAAAAAAGGGGGGGTCTTATCTAATATACACATCCCCCTTTAAACGTGCAATACGCTTTTTTATACAAATTTTTCCAAAAAAAAAACCTAACAATTAGTCCCCCTCTACCTAACAATTAGTCCCCCTCTACCTAACAATTAGTCCCCCTCTACCTAACAATTAGTCCCCCTTTAAGCTAGAAAACCTAACAATTAGTCCCCCT
>NZ_VOXY01000031.1:0-7452 GCF_013420525.1 Acinetobacter sp. YH01003
GAAGCAGATGAAATATTATTGGCGAGATTTTCAAGTCATGACAGCTGATAAAATAGAGCAATGGGTGGAGAGAGTATCAAACCAATTCGGAAAAGAATACATGTTTACTTTTTAATGACAGCTTATACTAAATCTAATTTAGGTAAAAATTGGGTACAGAATATTTTAAGTATTTAAATTTTATATTTAAAATCAGTTGTTTAGGTTTTTAGTTCAATTGACGCCATCCAATAAATTCTTGATTATCAAATTGAAAAAATTAATAATATTTATACGGTATTTTTTACGGTATATGCTGTTGAAGGTTAATTTTTTATTGTTATAAATCAAAATGATAAAACCTTATTCTTGTGCGCGCTGAGCGCACCAAATTAGTATATAAGCATTGAACTGTAATATAAAAAATAGTTGAAAAGTATATAAAAAATTAAGATAAACATTCGATCTTATTTGCCATAGCCTGATCACGTTTTTCAGCATATAAAACTCACATATTTTAAAACTGAAAAATCTGAGGGCAGCTTCGTGGGCTATATCGTTAAACTCATTCCAGAAAACTTATATTTTGTTCCGCATGATAATGAAATTGGTACCACGGAATTTCGCAGTAAAGCCGTCGCAGAAGGTTTGTTCTACGATTATGCTGAAGCAACAGCAATGGTAAAGCTATACAATAAAGAAATGCTGCAAGATGTTGATTATGAAATTGAGTTAATTGAATAATCGTCGACTTCTTATTATTTGAAAGTATCGCCAAGTTATGCAGAAGCTAATCGCAAAGCTGGAGCTTTTAACCGCATAAAATTATGCCGTAACTGAAAATTAAATCAATTGAAATTTTGCTGTGTGAATGTGTTGAAATGTAGTGGGCTATTGCAGCAAAAAATAAGTTTCACTATATTAAAACTACAGTAGGTCATTCAATGTAATAGACGCTACGATGCAGTTGGACGGATCAATGACAGCTCGTTAAGTTTGTAACTCTTGTTCAAACAATAAAATCAGCACTAGCCTTCCAACATAAAAAAACTCGCAGCAATGCGAGTTTTTTCTGTGCTAGAATGAAAAACAAGCAAATTTACTGTGGTTTTGTAAGTTGTAAATAAAATTTTAAAAAATATGTGTTTGAATTTATTAGATAATTTAAATTTAGTTTAAAAAAATACTACATTGTCAAACAATCTAACAACTCACTTTTTTAAAAAATTTATAAGCTATGGTATAAAAAATTTCCGTCAAGAAAAAGGGAACAACAATGACGCAAATCATCGATATTAAAGTTAAAGACCAGTTTAGCCATATTTACGAAGCAAAAGCATTGCTACGTAATATCCCAGAAACTTCATTGGCAGCGGGTTTGGCACTATTTCACAAAATTGAACACATTATTGTGGAAGGTGAAGTGATTTTACCAAGCATCGAACTTTTGTTTGAAAGCCGCGAGTCTGATAGTATTTTCCGTGTGTTGGAGTAAATATTTGTGAGACTACTTTATTTTTAGAAAAGCTCATTTCGATGAGCTTTTTTGTGCGCAGGATTTTTAAAGCACACGTAAATAAAGTGCTCATTAAGTGTAAAACATATCGCTTTAAACCGTCTGATCTTCTACAAGTTGGATATTTACATCGTATTTATCAAACTCTTGAATAATTTTTTGAATGACCGCTTGCCCAATGTCATCATCGGGTTGAAAACTCAACTCTTGATTGGTTTGACTATCAAAACATTCAATTTGCAATATTTGCCAGAGCTGGGCATCTGTACTTTGTTGAATCACTATGCGTCGCGGTTGTAAATGTGCTGAAATTTGACGCGGCAACACATTGGTAATCGCTAACTGTATTTGGCTTTCCTGATCTTTTGGGCTTAAAAAGGTAATCACCCAATTGCCAACTTTACTGAGTTGCATTGGATTGTCATAAGCATCAAACGCTAAAAAAAATGCATAATTCATCATAACCCTGTGCCTCAACAATTCTAGAAAATACTATATCGCTGATTTTTATCAGTCGGGGCTATGCCGCTAAAGTCTTAGCTTTTATAGGAATAATGGATCTAAGGTTTATATGTGTTTTTAAGGTGTTGAAAAGTAATAAAAATAAATTAATCCATATGTCCCTGAGCATGGTTTTAATTGTTAAAAAGACTTAAAACTAAGTAAAAAAATCTAAGCTTTAAGTCGGATTAAGCTTTTGCAGAGAGTGGTTGATTTGCTGCAAAATCTGATTGAGTGCTTTCGGTGGTAAACGAGTTTCTTGCAAAGAGGTAATCCATTGCATTTGGCAGAGTTTTAAGCTGCGAATATCCTGAGCTTGTAAAATTCGCTGAATCAGTTGTTTTGCCATTAATCCACAATGACGCTGCAAAGTATCCATCATGAGAAATTTTACATCTTCAAAACTCAAAGCGGTAATTTCAGGCTGTATTTCTGCTTGGGGTTCAGGTTGTTCAGCGGGCTGTTCTGTATTGATGGCCGCTGCAACACGTGCTTCTAAATATGCAGGAACTGAATTTACTTGAAGATGTTGGGTGTGGATTGGTTCTGCCAAACTTTCAGCATGCGCTTGCGGGGTGCTGCTTGCAAGTTGGCTATGAATTTCTGTGTGTAAAGTGGTAGATGATGGCTCTTGCTCTTGTTGCAGCAGAATGTCAGCCGTTTGCTCTTGGTGTTGCAAAGTGTCTTGCTCAAGCGCAGCAGGGGCAATCAGGTGCATATCTAATAGCTGTTCAATCAATTCAGGTGGTGCAAGACGTTGCTTGAACTGATCTCCGAGTAAATCAAAATCTTCAGTACCAATCAGTACCAATAAACGACGTTGACGTGCATTTAAATCACGTGTGCGCTGTTGTAATGCATCTAGACCGAGTTGAGTTTTTTGATAATTAAACATGAGCCTTAATTTATTTCCCCAATAAATTAAGGCAAAGCATAGACTTTGAAAATTACAATAATATGAATAATTTATGACAGCTAAATGCAATAAGATTCACTTGAAACATTTATAAAGTCAAAATGCTGGTATTTTCGAGCGCCTTGCGTAAGTAAGGATCTAAATCTTCTTGTCTTAATAACCATTGCACATAATCGGCAGGAAGGTCAGCAATTGCCGTACCACGATGTTTACCAAAATTGATAATTTGTGGAATACGTGCTTCTTCTGAGGCAGTGTAGAGTTCTTCAATACTTTGAATTTGTAATTGATGAACTTCGTGCATCAAAATATTGGCCGTTAAAATAATATCCATATCGGCACGATGCGCTTTTTTAATCATATCACGCGCTTTTTCGCTGCCTTTGGTAATCATATAAATTAAAGCTGAAATATTGTGTGCTTCAGCATTCGGCCATACACGACGTGCAAGTGCTAAAGTGCAAATGGCTTTAATTTTAGAAGTATCCACACCACATTTTTCTAAAGCGCGAATATCGTAATCAATATTATGCCCAATAATATAGGTGGTTTCGGCAGGTAATTCGAAACTACTGTAATGCGGTTGATCAATTAAATCTGATTCTAAAATATGATGTACCGCCATCGCTGCGAATGAAATTGGCTCATCGACTTGATATAACTGATCGAAAATTTGACTTTTATCTAGACTGATTTTGCCATCTTGAATTTGAATGGGGGCGTAGGCAATCTCAATGGGTTGTCCATTTAAAGTATGGGTTTCTGTGTCGAGAATAATAGCCTGCATGTCCTGATTCGCTTGCGTCATTCAATAAAAATGCAATCTAACATTAGCCGCTGCGTATGACAAATTGAATTGAAATTTAATAGACAGCTGTATATGTGATCAATTTACTGATTTTTAACGTAAGTATTTAATTTTAAATAAAATACACTTGCATATTAATTATCCAAATCTTGCCTAATACGGTAAAGAAGCGTACAAATAAAGATTGCGAAGGATGCAATCAATAAGAATATGAAGATAAGGGTAAACAAATGAAAAAAATATGGTTAAGTGTGGCTTTGGCTAGTAGCAGTTTGTTTTTAACCGCCTGTAATGATGATCATGACGATACGAGTGTTGTGGTTATTGAAGATGGCATTCCGAAATATAATTTTAGTGCCCCTATCGTAAAAACAGAGCCTTATTTGGATCAGGGTGCAAATGCGAATAATGTTTTAGATACAGTAAGTGCCTCTAAAACATTGATGACTTATAAAATGTTAGGTGTAAATGGACAGGAAACTCAGGCAACTGCACTTGTTTTTACCCCTCAAACAGTTAAACCTGCGGGCGGATGGCCACTTGTAGTTTGGGCACATGGCACAACAGGCGTGGCAGATGCGTGTGCACCGAGCCGTCAAGGTTTAAATGGAAATGAGTACTTCATTGCTAAACTATTGGCAGCAGGTTATGCCGTTGTTGCACCCGACTACGAAGGTTTAGGCGAACCGAGCGGTAAAGAATTACACCCATTCTTAAATTTAAAAAGTGCAGCTTATTCGATTACAGATGCTGTTGTCGCTGCAAGCAAGCTTTTGGGTAATACTGCAGAAACGCGCTGGAGTGTAGTTGGACATTCACAGGGTGGACATGCGGCTTTAGGTGCAGCGCAGTATGCATCGCGTGCGCAGTTAAATTATAAGGGTGCCATAGCTATCGCACCTGCATCAAATTTAGCGTTGGTATTGGCGGGTGGTGAACAAAAAGCAGCTCAGGAGCCAGATGTAATAAAGAAAGTACAGACACTTGTACCATTAGATACGTTTACTGCTCTAATTGCTGCGGGGCTAAGAAATACTGCTCCAACCTTGAAATATTCTGAAATATTTGTGTCACCAACAGATCAACTTGCTGCTCAGGCAGAGTCAATCTGTTATGAGGCATTAGGTGGGAGTATGCTTCAGCCAATGCGAGAGCACGCACAGACTTATGGAAAATTGGATGGTTATCCACGTACTCAACCGAATTTCATGACGACCATCCCTGAAGTTAAAGATTTCTTAACCAATGGTTCACAGCCATTAAAAGTGAAAATCAGTACGCCTATATTTATTTATCAAGGAACGGCTGACCCAACTGTACCGAAACAAGTCACGGATTACTTGGTTCAGTCAGCTCAAGGGATGGGAACTAAAATTCATTACGTCACTGATCAGGATTTACCTGTAGAGCAAAAATGGGATCATGGTTCGGTGTATGTGGATAATATGGATGAGATTGTCAAAGATGTTCAATCACTAATGCCTATTCAATAAGTTGTTGAATTACGATAAAGATTGATTTGACCTAAAATAGCTCATGTTTTATCTGAAACATGAGCTATTTTTATGTAAAACTGAGCAAAGTTCATTCTCTCAGTTCACAAACTTTATGCTACAATACGCGCCAATCTTAGCACGGCTTAAAAGCCCTAAATTAATAGGACCTCGCTAATGTTTGCCAATATTTCTATTGCCGAATTTGATCCAGAATTAGCTCAAGCGATCACCAATGAAGATGCGCGCCAAGAAGCTCATATTGAGTTAATTGCTTCTGAAAACTACTGCTCACCTGCAGTAATGGAAGCTCAAGGTTCAAAACTTACCAATAAATATGCAGAAGGCTACCCAGGCAAACGCTACTACGGCGGTTGCGAATACGTAGATATTATTGAACAATTGGCGATTGACCGTGCTAAAGAACTCTTTGGTGCAGATTATGCTAACGTTCAACCACACGCTGGTTCACAAGCAAACTCTGCAGTTTACTTAGCTTTACTTAACCCAGGCGACACTGTGTTAGGTATGAGCTTGGCACATGGTGGTCACTTGACTCATGGTGCAAAAGTAAGCTTCTCAGGTAAAACATATAACGCTATCCAATATGGTTTAAACCCAGAAACTGGCGAAATTGATTACGAAGAAGTTGAGCGTTTAGCGCTTGAACACAAACCACGCATGATTGTTGCGGGTTTCTCTGCGTATAGCCAAATTGTAGATTGGCAGCGTTTCCGCGACATCGCAGACAAAGTTGGTGCTTATTTATTTGTAGATATGGCACACGTAGCAGGTCTAGTGGCTGCTGGTGTATATCCGAACCCTGTGCAAATTGCTGACGTAACGACTACTACTACACACAAAACATTGCGTGGTCCACGTTCTGGTCTAATTCTTGCGAAAGCAAACGAAGAGATCGAGAAAAAATTACAATCTGCTGTGTTCCCTGGTAACCAAGGTGGTCCATTGGTACACGCAGTTGCAGCAAAAGCAATTTGTTTTAAAGAAGCAATGGCGCCTGAATACAAAGCGTATCAACAACAAGTTGTTAAAAATGCGCAAGCGATGGCTGAAGTTCTTATTGAACGTGGTTATGATGTAGTATCTGGTGGTACGAAAAACCACTTGTTCTTGCTTTCTTTAATCAAGCAAGATATTACAGGTAAAGATGCAGATGCATGGTTAGGTGCTGCGCACATTACTGTAAACAAAAACTCTGTACCGAACGATCCACGTTCTCCATTTGTAACTTCTGGTATCCGTATCGGTACTCCAGCGGTAACTACACGTGGTTTTGGTGAAGCAGAAGTACGTGATCTTGCAGGTTGGATTGCAGACATTCTTGACAGCAAAGGTGACGAAGCTGTAATTAATACTGTAAAAGCAAAAGTTGAAGCTGTTTGCGCGAAATTCCCAGTTTACGCAAAATAAGCACAGCCTTGAGAAAAGCCCCTCAAGGGGGCTTTTTTTATGGATGTAAAAAATTGATTTTTCGTTCAATAAGCTGAATTTCTGTTATAACTTAAGCGTATTGAATATGATTGTAGGCAAGCTGATGATGACAGTATTGTCGGAATGACAGGAATAAAAGTAAATGATTAGACCAAAGATTATTATTTCAGAACAAGATTTGCACCGTTTGGAAACGATGCTTGAGCATCAACCTAAATTGACGCCAACGATGCAACATCTAGAAGATGAATTGGCACGTGCTGAAGTGGTTGCGCCACAAGATGTACCGAATAATGTGGTGAGCATGAATGCCCGCGCATTGATTACCATTGCACCTGCAAAAGAACCGACTGAAATTACCTTGGTTTATCCGCATGACTTTAAAGGTGAGAAAGGGCAGGTGAATGTGGTTGCACCTGTCGGGACTGCCATTTTAGGTTTAGCTGAAGGTCAGGAAATTGAATGGCCACAGCCCGATGGTCATATGATGAAAGTCAAAATTGAGAAGATTTTGTATCAGCCAGAGCGTGAAGGCGATTATTTATAATCTGTTTATCATCCTGCGTTAGGAACATTGAAAGCCATGTTGATCATGGCTTTTTTATCAAATGGAGCGTAAAACTCTGTCCTTCAGGTCAGAGATATAAGCGACACGACATAAAGTGTCGTTTGATTTAACTAAGGACTATTTTCCTTGAGTTTTGATTGTTAATATAAGTACATGAAAACCCTTAAATTACGTATAAAAGACAAACATTGCAAGGTGTTAGACCAACTAGCATCAGAA
>NZ_VOXY01000032.1:0-6933 GCF_013420525.1 Acinetobacter sp. YH01003
CAGGGGTATGTTATGAAGAAGTCAATGAAGCCTATACCACCCAAATTTGTTCGTGCTGTGGCTCACGCTCCAGTAGTCCGGAAGGTAGAGCAGGACTTGGAATAAGAGAATGGCAGTGTGTGGAGTGCGGTACGCTCCATGATCGGGATGTAAATTCCGCACTGAATATTCTTGCGCTCGGGCATGAGCGTCTAGCAGTAGGAATCTCCGTCCTTTAGGTCGGGGAGGATGTCAACTAAAATTTGTCTAAAGCTAGGCGCGAATCACTGCCCCACTCTCTGCATCTAAAATACGGCTAGGTTGCTGGCTTAAACCCAAATCACCATTTAAGTAGTGCAATTGTTGATGGAAATATTGCGTTGTCTCTTGCAAAGAGCGTGCAGGGGCAAGTCCCGCAGGATTGGCACTGGTCGATACAATAAAGCCATCAAAGGCATGGCATAACGCCATACATAAAGGATGATTGGTTACGCGCACCGCTACTTTGGGGTGTTGACCTGTAATCCACTCTGGAATTGCGGCTGTGCTGGGTAATAGCCAGGTGGTTGCTCGATCTGTGGGATAAGTATTCGTCCATGACGCAATTACGCGATCTCGCATTTCGGGGTTTAAATCCTGCAGCAAATGCTCTACTTG
Organism: Acinetobacter sp. YH01003; assembly: GCF_013420525.1. Classification (NCBI taxonomy): domain Bacteria; kingdom Pseudomonadati; phylum Pseudomonadota; class Gammaproteobacteria; order Moraxellales; family Moraxellaceae; genus Acinetobacter; species Acinetobacter sp. YH01003. The sequence continues at coordinate 637 of NZ_VOXY01000032.1, forward strand.
TGACAGATGTCCTGCCAGTAAAATCACACCTTTTTCAATCGGACGCTGTTTCAGACGCAAAATTTCCAAAAATGCCTGTTGATTATATGGATCACATCCCAATCCCCAAACCGCCTCTGTAGGATAGGCCAGTACCTGTCCTTGTTGTAGACATGCAGCGGCTTCGGTGACAGAGGTTGTAATCATGGGAGTTTTACCTAAACAGAAACGTGAAATAGGCGCTTATTGTGAACCTTATTTGTGGGGACGACAACGCAGATATAAACCTGATTGTTGTAAACAGAATCCCATGAGCTCCAGTTCCATTAATGCACTGGTGAGTGTGGCAATATCTAAATTCAGTTGCTGTGCCAAGTAGTCGATGCTTTGCCCGACCCAATCCAGTTGTTGATACAGCGTCAATAAATGCTCGGGAATGTGCGGCGTAGTTGTATCGGTTGTTTTTGTAGTGGTGCTTAGAAGCGCTGTTTCAGTTGGTGGTGTAGGAGATTCTGTTTCTGTCGATACTGCTGTGACCTGATCTGGGTTTGTCGCAATTTGGTTTTGTTGATATTGCCATTGGGTTGGCAGGGCTAAATCCTCAATCACTTGTTCAGGATGGTCGACCAAAATTGCACCTTCACGAATCAATTGATGGCAACCTTGATGAAATTCACTATAAATATGTCCAGGAATGGCAAATATCAATTTGCCTTGCTCCGCTGCTAGTTTCGCGGTAATCAGCGAGCCACTATTTAAACTGGCTTCAGCAACTATCACGCCTAAACTTAATCCACTGACAATACGGTTACGTCGTGGAAAATGTTGCTGCAAGGGCTTGGTCTGCGGTAAAAACTCCGTAATCACGGCACCACCACATTCCACAATCTGTTGGCGCAGGCTGTGATGTGCACTTGGATAAGTGCTGTCCAAACCTGTGCCCATGACTGCAATGGTACGTTGATGCTGCAAAGCACCTTGATGTGCAGCTTCATCAATACCTTGTGCCAAACCACTATTGATAAAGAATCCTTGTTCACTTAAATAATAAGCAAAATCATAAGCCACTTGCCGACCATGCGGGCTGGCTTTGCGACTGCCAACAATCGCAATTTGCGCTTGCAACAAAGCCTGTGCATTGCCTTGTCCAAATAAAATGGGTGGCTTATTGGCATAGGGACGTAACTGATTCGGATAGTCAGCATCATCCAACGTTAAAACAAAATCGCACTGCTGTTGCAGTTGATTCAGACATTGTTCAAAGGCGAGTTGCCCTGTTGGGCTGAGATATTCTTTGGCACGTTGTAGATGGTTGGCATGAATGCGCACATCTGACCATGTGAGGAGGTGTTCGGGCTGCACTGCGGCAGCCACGGAACCATAATGTTGTACGAGTTTGGAAAAACTAGACAGTGAATGTTGAACCAAATACCACAACAAAATGTAGTTGATTTGCTGTGGGCTGAATGAATTCAACATCACCATCTTAAACCGTTTTAGTCGTCCATTCGTGGTGCTTGTAAGCTCGCACCGACTTTAATTGGTAATTCACTGTCTAAAACATAGGCATAGCTAATGTGGTCAAAGCTCTTGAAGACCATGATATTGCCAATACGTTCGCCTGGAAGCTGAACACGTTCTTTGGTTTTCGGGTCGGTGACCACTTCGCCTTTTTGCGCTACGCTAAACACATGACCAGATTGCACGCCATGTAATGTACCGCGATCAATTGCCACAACACTGTGTTTTGCTGCAGTACCAATCGAACCCATCACACGTAGCACCTGACCACCTGTGCTGACATTTTCAGCATGCGTTGGGTAGAACAAGGTTGGCAGCATTGGGTCATAAATTGGTAAGACGCGATCACCACGACGCACTTCGGCATTGTAGGTATCGGTCAATTCAAGTGTGGTGATGTCATTTTCACCACGTACTGCAATACCTGCAGCAACTTGAGTGAGTTCAATGCCTGCATTGAATTTTTGACCATTGGCATCGGTCAGCATGTACGGTTCGCCTTCACGATATACACCGTAGCGTTGACCTACTTCCAGACCTGCACCACGTGCATACACACTTTGACCTTTAGCAGCTAAAACACGTTGATCAGAAGTACCTAAAATATATGGTGTGCCTTGTAACGCATCTGCGGCAATAATGCTGCTGCGCTCTAACCAGTGTTTGATGTAGTCAAGTGGAATCACAGGAATGGTATTATTTAAAGACTCCACGCGAATTTGCGGCTGTAAATTGGTGCTCTTGCCTGCATAACGACGAATAATGCCTTCACAGCCATCGCCTTCATCTTTACCAATAATAGGGCGACCTTCGTAGGTACACATCAACAAACGGTCACCTGGGAAAATCCAGTGTGGATTTTTTACGTGACGGTTACTTGCCCAAATTTCAGGCCAACGTAATGGATTGTTCAGGAATTTTTTGGAAATATCCCATAAGGTATCGCCTTTTTTTACCACATACACATTTGGTGCGCTGGCTTTTAAGGCAGGCGGATTGATGTTTCGTGCAGGTGCTGCTTCAGCCACACTGATCGCACCAAGTCCCACTGTGAGACATACTGCGAGTGCTAAAACTTGCTTTTTAAACCCCAAGACACGAAAAGAGGATGTGTCTGTCAAAACCTTTTTCATTATCATAATTCCTAAAATTATGTATGTAGTTGCGTTATAATAACGATCTTACACACATTTTTTTGATGAAGCATTCCTTCATTCGGTTTTTTGATCAATGGCATAAGTGAGGATGTCCCATGGCCTTATTACCTATTTTAAGTTTCCCGGATCCCCGTTTGCGTACCATTGCCAAACCCGTCGAAGAAGTCACCGACGAAATTCGTCAGCTGGCTGCAGATATGTTTGAAACGATGTATGCCGCACCAGGAATTGGTCTGGCAGCCACACAGGTCGATCATCATATTCAGCTCATTGTCATGGATTTATCTGAAAATAAAGATCAACCCATGGTCTTCATTAACCCCAAAGTTACCCCATTGACTGAAGAGACCCAACCGTATGAAGAAGGGTGTTTGTCAGTGCCTCAAATATACGACAAAGTTGAGCGTCCGTCACGTGTAAAAATTGAAGCGATTAACCTTGAGGGCCAATCCTTTGCGCTAGAAGCGGATGAACTTCTCGCTGTTTGTATCCAACATGAAATGGATCACTTAAATGGCAAATTATTTGTCGATTATTTATCGCCGCTCAAGCGTCAGCGTGCCCGTGAAAAAGTCGAAAAAGTAGTGCGCCAGCGTCAGAAAGAAAAAGTCGCGGTCAAGCGTTAAGACGTAGAACAATCAAGAAGACTAGACGCGCAAGTTTAGACCAAAGCCTAAAAATCAGCCCAATTTCGATTGGGCTTTGTTATACTTGTGCCACACAAATTCAGGATAGATGTTTTTGTTGTTGCGTAGTGGTTTACTGCTTTCATTTATCGCAGTTTTTTTACAGATTGCTGTTTTTTTACAGCCTTTGCTGCCTGAGCAATATCAAGTTGCGCCAGTCTGTGAAACCATCACGCGTGCACTTTTGTTGCCACAAGCCCACGCCGTGCATACAAATTCTTCGCATGCTGCACATTCATCTACATCGCAAGCTGATGATCAACAACTGACTGCACAGCATGGACATCATCATCACGATGCTTCACATCAATGTCAGTATTGTACGGTCTATGGCAACTTGGTCTTGCCACCTGAATTAGAGCTTAAAGAAGTACTTGATCGCATTCAGGTGCGTCTTTTGGCTTTCCAAAAACGCTTTCAACATGTTTGGTTTGCACTTCAGCAACTCTTTTTACTTCCGCAGGGACGTGCTCCACCTCACTTTGCATAAATTCAATGTTTTTCGGGTCTGCTTTGACCCTAACTGTATTTATGTTTTGAAGTGAGAAATAAAATGGCTCAGCTTAAATTTTTATTACAGCCCATTGCGGCTGCAGTTTGTGTTGCCTGCTATTCAGCAAGTGCGTTTGCCGATCAAAGTATGCTGTCTGCGAATACGCATAGTCTTGCGCCTATTGTTGCAACCGCACAACAGGGCAATGATGCCAATGGTTTGGTGGTTCGTGCTAATCCAAAACAACCCATTCAGCCGATTCCAGCCACAGATGGTGCAGACTATTTGCAAAGCATCGTTGGCTTTAGTGCTGTCAACAGTGGTGCGGGTACCAATGGCGATGTGACCTTCCGCGGCATGTTTGGTTCACGTATTAAAATTTTAACCGATGGTTCTGAAAACTTAGGTGCATGCCCGAGTCGTATGGATTCACCAACCTCTTATATTTCACCAGAAAGTTTTGATGAAATTACCGTCATTAAAGGCCCGCAAACGGTGCAATATGCCAACACAGGTTCGGCAGCAACGGTATTGTTTGAGCGTAAGCCTGAACAATTTGGTGAAGGTCAAAACTATCGTGGACAAGCCAGTGTTTTGATGGGTTCATTTGGTCGTTTGGATCATAATATTGAAGCAGCAGCGGGCGATGCGCAGAAATACATTCGTTTAAACGCCAACCGTTCTGTGGCAGACAGCTATAAAGATGGCAATGGTACAACTGTTCCTTCAGATTGGGAGCGTTGGAATGCCGATGTGGCTTTAGGTTGGACACCCGATGAAAATACTTGGCTTGAGTTGACAGGTGGTCGTGGTGATGCCGAAGTGGTTTATGCAGGCCGCATGATGGATGGTTCTGAATTTGATCGCGAAAGTTTGGGTTTGCGTGTAGAAAAGAAAAACATCACCGATGTGATTAAGAAAATTGAAGCACAGGTGAACTATAGTTTTAATGATCATGTGATGGACAATTATAGTCTGCGTAAAGTGGGAATGGCAGAACACCACATGACTAAAGAACTTGTGGAAGCTAAATCTGCCATGAATGTGACTCGCCGTACTTTAAATGCGCGTATGGCTGTGACACATGAGTGGGATAAATTGCAGTTTATTACAGGTATTGATAGTCAACAGAATAAGCATGGTAAAGGCATGTATTCAGCCACAATGCCGAAAATGAATTTCCCTGTAACAACCGATATGGAATTTCAATCCTATGGTGGTTTTGGTGAGCTGAGTTATGAACTGAATGATCATAATAAGTTGGTTACAGGTATACGTGTTGATCAGATCGAAGTAGACGCAGTACAAACGGCTCAACAACGTAAAGAAACCTTGCCAAGTGGTTTTATTCGTTTGGAAAATCAACATCCACACCATGATGCTAAAACTTATGTCGGTTTGGGCTATGTAGAGCGTATGCCTGATTATTGGGAATTGTTTAGTCCTCTGTCGGGTAACGGAAATAAAAATACGTTTAATCACATTAATACTGAAAAAACCCTTCAATTGGACTTTGGCTATCAACATGAACATGGTGCATTCAGCTCTTGGGCATCGGCTTATGCAGGTTTGATTAATGACTATATTCTAACTAAATATACGAGTATGACAGATGCGCATACGCGCAATGTGGATGCAACCATTGCTGGGGCAGAAGTTGGTATGGGTTATCAATTTACCGATGCTTTGCAAGCTGATATGAGTGCCATGTATGCGTGGGGTGAAAACACCACAGACAATACGCCGTTACCACAAATTTCACCTTTGGAAGGACGTTTAAACCTACGCTATGTTCAAGATAGATACACTTTAGGTGCATTATTACGTGTAGTCGATGGTCAAAGTCGTATAAGTAAAGATGAGGGTAATATCGTAGGTTATGATGTGAAAGAGAGTAGTGGTTTTGGCATACTATCTTTAAACGGCAGCTATAACCTAAATAAAAGTGTTGATGTGTCTGTGGGCATTGATAACGTACTAGATAAAACTTATACCGAGCATTTAAACAAAATGGGTAATGCAGGTTTGGGTTTTGCTGCAAATGAGCAATTTAACAATATTGGTCGTAACTATTGGGCGCGTATTAGTATGAAGTTCTAATTTGAACTTTATTTAAACCAAAAGCAGGGCTTCGGCTCTGCTTTTTGCTTTTGCATAAAAATAATTACATATAAAACATTGAGTTACGTTTCGTGGCTGGGTTTTAAAGAATTAAGAGGATTTTTCTTAAAATAAATTTACAATATAAAACAATGGTTTATGTATTTTTGGGTTTATAAAATAAACACCCGATATATTTCTTTTGCAAAAAGTGTTGCAAGGCGAAATATTTCACCTATAATGCACATCCATCGGCGGTGATGAAGATTAAAACTTCTGATAAAACAATGACTTGGTTAAGAATGATTGAGTTGGGTTTTAGAAAGAAAGTTTAAAATAATTTAAATTACCAGTTGACACT
>NZ_VOXY01000033.1:0-5956 GCF_013420525.1 Acinetobacter sp. YH01003
TTCAGAAAAATATGGGCCCAAAAGAAAAGCCAATTACGGTGATTAAGAAGCGAAAATTTGCTTTAAATAAAGATAAGTAGTTTGTAATTTAAAATTATAAACAAAAACCCCTCTAAGTCTTGCAAGTTAGAGGGGTTTTCAAGTAAATTCAGCGGTACGCAGTTATTTGATGCTAGAACATCAAGTAACGAAGATCAGCAGAGTTGACGCTCGTACTGATTTCACCAAAAGGCTTGTACCTGAACTCTATTTTCACAATAAACAGTGTTTATATCAAGCCTCAAAATGATAAGTCTTCGTTAATTCGTGTTTTAAATCGTCAAATAAGTATCCTAGATCGAGCTTTGCCCGCTTCTGCGTGTCCGTTTTACGGTCGGCATGCAGTACGTGTGGTAGGAATAAGTGTCACTGGCGTATTGTAGCTATAGTCGAAAGGCTAAACCGCTTACAGGGGAACTTCACATAGGCGGAGCGTTGGGAGTAGTTACATAGGACTTGTTAAGTTGCATGTTGGGGAAACCCTCGCAGAGATACAGGCAATGTAACGACAGGGAGCGCGTGGAGCGAAGTGCAAGACTTTGAGTCCTTGTCTGCATAGTTTGCAAAACTATGTGCGGATACGACCGATATACGTGGCTCCGAAGCCAAATATATACAGGTAAATCGGCAATACTTAGGGGATATGTCATTTTTTTAAATGACAGCCCTTAGGGTGAGTATTGCCGAAACTCTCTCAACCGTTTCCAAAGCCAAAGCACGAAGTGCGACGCTTTGGAGGCGTGTTGAGAAGTTGAGAGCTTTTGCTTTTAAGGTCGTGTGATTTAGACTTGTGAGTTCTAAAATTTATTTTATGCTTAGGCTATTTTTTTAAATCATTGCAAATTTCTACTATTAAATTTGCTTTGCCTTCTCTACCTTCTTCATAATTTATTGCTTTTACTACGACACCATAAATATTGTCGTCTATAGATTCAGCATAAAAGTAAACACAATCTTCGTTATGTCCATGACTATACCAGTTATCATCTGCATATCTTGACATACGTTCATATATTGATGATTTATAAGATATATTTTTACCATCTATTTTTGATGATTCTACTATTAAATTAGTAATTTGATCATTTGTTGCAAATTCATAATCTTTTTTTGCATTAATAAAATAATTAATAATTTTGTAAGGATCTAACTCTAATTCTTTTTTTATAATAGTTGGATCTATTTTTAGAAAATCCATAACTGCATTGCTTTCATATTCAGTTTTTTTACAGTCTTCATAAAAAAATAGATAAATAGAAATAGCCATTAACATTGGCCAACTACTATCCTTAAAATTATTCTCTTTTAGATAAAGGGCTTTCTTTTTAATATCTTCAATTTTACTTGATGTTATATAGTTGAAATAGTTCGAAGGTACACCTAATTCATCGATCGAGAAATTTCTTATCTCGAACCCACTTTCTGAATTACTTACAGCATTTTTCTTTCTTAAAAATAAAATTAAGATTTTATATCCAAAAAAACATAAAGTAATAAAACCTATAAATTCAAGCATGTAATCATCTACTATATAATGTTAGGACTGATGGTAAATCATCTTAAAAAATTTTTGAATGGAATAAATCGAGTAGTTGAAGCATTACTTCTTTTGCTTAATAGATTTAATTCAAAGCATAAAATTTTATATATTTTTTGTGAAAATCCACCATAAAATTTCCATTGATTGTAGCCATCATTCATATAAAGAACGCCACAAATATTTGGAAAGTAGAAGCCTAAATTATTTTCTATAATGAAATTAGATAAATCACGGCTAAAGATAAAATTTCGTTGTATACAGATGGTTATTACCTCATATAGCTCTCTAGCTTCCTGATATTTTAGACGGTATCGATTCAATAAATAATTAATAAGATACCTTTTTCTAGCTGGACTTTGCATCGTGTAACATCCTGAAAATTAAAAATTATTTTTCCTTACGTGTATTCAAAACTTGTTGTCCTAAATCTTTCCAAATTTGCCATTTCATATCATTTGGGTCGATTTCAGCAGTTTTAAGCAGAACTCCAAGTAATTCTGCTGGGTTCCGTTGATCTAGATTGGCAATCTCAAAAAGTGCGCCTAATTGGATGAGATGACGTGTACGAGCTTTACGTTCAGCTTCTTTTTCTGCATTCAGTAATTTTCTAACGGCTACCTTTTGCTTATTCGCTCGATCTATTGCTTTTTCGGCTTTAATCAAAGCATTCAGTTTTTTCTCTTGGTCTGGTGTACGGTATTGGATTTTAGCTAATTCCAATAAAAGTTTTTGAGCATCACTCGGATTTTTTAAAGCAGAGATATAGGTGATTTTTTCAGACAGCCAATCATTATTCATATTCAATTCCATTAATTCAGATACCGCAAAAGTACAGGCTTAATTCTCAAAGAACGATAACAAAATAATTACGTCAAATGTACGCAATTTTGTTAAAGTCGTTCTAGAGATTGTTGCCTGTACTTCCATCAAATTTTTTGATGGCGCGCTTAGACGTTTCTCAATTTCATTGAGAAACCTAAGCACGTTAGGGACTTCATCCCTAAAACCCTGAAACTTCTTTTTTCCGTAAATTTTCAATTTACAGAAAAAAGAAGTACCAAAGCTAGGAGCAACTGCATGCAACTAAAACAGGTACTGGGAAAAATTAAAGATATTACTTTTGGCGTGATCGCAGCACCTCTAATCATCATCATTATGATGTGGGCTTCGATACTCGATCAAAGAGCCTTTAAGAAAGAATTAGACCGAAAAAAGGAACAGGAAAAAACCTAATGGCGATTGCTCGTTTAAGTGTCAAAGTTGGCAAGGCAGGCAAGGCAGCACCGCATTCCGAATATATTGATCGGGACGAAGAAAAGAAGCTGAAACAGGAACAGGCAGAAACTGACCTTGAACATAGTGCTTATGGAAACATGCCGAAATGGGCTGAACATAATCCGATTGCCTTTTGGGAGGCAGCCGACCTTTACGAGCGCAAAAATGGCAGTACTTATCGAGAATATGAAATTGCCTTGCCTAGAGAAATGAATGCCGAGCAACGCCTAGAATTGGTTGAGGACTTCATTCAGTCCGAGATCGGCTCAAAATATCCATATCAGTTTGCGATTCATAACCCTAAAGCAATGGACGGCAATGATCAGCCCCACGTTCACCTCATGTTTAATGAACGTTTGCAAGATGGAATCGAACGAGATCCGGAGCAGTATTTCAAACGCTATAACAGCAAAAATCCTGAACGTGGCGGAGCTAAAAAAGACAATACCGGTAAGAGTTACCAGGAAAGAAAAACCGATATTAAAGACCTACGCCAAAGATGGGCAGATTTATGCAACAGCCATTTAGAAAAACACCAAATTGACAGCCGTATTGATATGCGAAGCTACAAAGAGCAAGGCATAGAGAAAGACCCTGAAAAAAAACTATTACCAAGCCAAGCCAAAGACCCTGAAATCAGGGAAGCCCTGCAACAGTCACGAACAGCCTATAAAGAGCTTGAACAACTAGACTTAGGTGACCCGAAAAAAGACCTGAAAGACCTCAAAGACAGCCCAATTTCAGACAAAGAAATTAAACAGGGGATTGAGAGCTTTAAGGCTGATTTTGACAGCTTCAAACAGCTTGCTTTGGAACAGTACAAAGAACAGCAGAAATTAGAGCGAGAACAACAGAAAACCATGAGTTATAAGGGGATGAGCCGATGACACCTGATGAAAAAAAGCTATATGCACTGATGGCAGTTGCAGAACAACAGCAGAACCTAGTCAATCAGGCCGTTAAAGAGCTTCAAATCACGAAGGAAGACATTCAAAGGGCTATCGCTGGGCAAACCCATAGTACCGTATCAAAATCGCTAAATACGGGCTTACAAGAGGGAACAGCGGAGCTTATTAAGACTGCTAAAGCACTTGGACGCTTAAAAAACTCGATTGAATCAGCCAGCTATGAATTTTCGTGGAAAATCATCGCAATGATTTTAGGAATTTTTACCATTCTTATGCTTGGCATCATTTGGTTATTTAGTGTTTATATAAAGCCACTTGAGAATATTTCTAAGATTGAGAGCTTAAGAGAGGATGGTATTCAACTTGATATTCAAAGCTGTAAAGTTGGGGAAGAAACTAAACCTTGTGTCCGAATAATGAAAGATCAGTGCAACTATTCCAAAAACAATGATTTATGTGTGATCGACCCAAAATAATAAGAATATTTCTTATGCTAAAAGAAAATTCTTACTTAATTTCAGTTTTACGAGAGGAAAAGAGGTAATCATGCCATTGATTGAATATTACGGCTTGTTATTTGAATGGCATGACCAAAAAATGGATTTAGTCTATCGAGGGCGTGAAATTACGTTCGAGGAGGTCTGTAGTATTTTCCTTGATCCTGCATTGATGTCTTTTGATGATGTAGGACACTATGACGAACAACGACTAATATCAGTCGGTTTAAGCAATCGTGGTAGACTATTAACAGTGGTTTGGGTTGAACGTGGAGATGTTGCGAGAATAATCACTGCATTTGAACCATCACATCACCAAAAGCGGAGGTACAGCAATGCAAAATGAACTAGAACGCTATAAAAATTTTGACCCTACCAATGCCCCATTGGTTAAACCTAGCTTTGTGAAGAAATTACAGGAACGCCATGCCATAGCGCAAGCAAAGGCTTTTGATGCTGATGTCGTAGAATGGTTAAGTTCACAAGATAATGAAACAAAACAACATATTAACGATATGGTTCGCCATGTTATGGCATTGAAACGTGCTTAATTAGGGATTTAGTCATGATTAGACATGACCTCCTTTTTTTGTCTTGATGTTCAATTTATAAAAGAAAAAGTCTATTTAGTATCAATACTAAATAGACTTTTTTTACATTTAACGATACGTATTTATTTAACTCTCTCATCTTGAACACAAATATCAGCAAAGATAGTCGCTCTAGATTTTTCATAATCTTATAATGGCTGTATTCGGTGTCTAGATGGTTATTTAAGATTGTTTTAATGACTTACAGATTTTTGAAATATAAGTAATATTGAAGGATAGTTCTATGTTAAATCGAGCGAGTTTAGAGAGAAAGGAATTTAAGGAAGAAGAACTTGCGCCCATTAAAAAGCTTGATTTGAATGATTTGAAAGTTCCTATGCCTAAAAACCTTGACCAGTTACTGATTTGGACATCCGAACTTGCTCAATATAATTATGCTCAATTCCTTGACCAAGCCGAACAGCTAAAACTTGTTAATGAAGACAACCTGGAAGAACAGGCGGAAATCAGTCAGAAGCTTAGGTTCTATAGAGGGAATGCACTTATAGAAAACCAAATTAAAGATTTCTATTTGAAAAAGTTACTTGATCAAGGGGAGGCAACAGTCAAAGGTTATATTAAAAGTCCGACCAAGAAAAATACGAGATATGCTGTAATTTCTTATCATGACTATGATTTTGTAAGCTTTGCTACTCCAGAAATTCTTAATAAATTTCCAGCCGATCTCATCAATTTCGTGCAAAAGGAAACACCTAAGACATTAGCGGACATATACCCTGAAGAAGCCGTGTTCTTATCAGCTATCAAAAAATTTATAAAACCTTTTAAGGAGCAGTATAAAAAATTGGCTGATAAAAACAGAGAAATTAAAGAGCACAATACAGTTGCTCATGAAATTTATATAAAAATTAAAAATAAAGAAGCAACTCTGCAAAAGCCAACAGACTCAAAGCCTAAAGAATCTAGTCCAAAGACTAATGAAAATAGTGTTGTGCCAGTAGAGATGAAGCAGGTAGCCATTCAGAAAAATATGGGCCCAAAAGAAAAGCCAATTACGGTGATTAAGAAGCGAAAATTTGCTTTAAATAAAGATAAGTAGTTTGTAATTTAAAATTATAAACAAAAACCCCTCTAAGTCTTGCAAGT
>NZ_VOXY01000034.1:0-5713 GCF_013420525.1 Acinetobacter sp. YH01003
TGAGCCATGATCAAACTCTTCAGTTAAAATCATTTTGAAGTTTTAATCTAAACTTCCAAATCTGGCTCATCAATTTTCTGACTTAAATTTCGCTCAAATAAACTTCGAGTAATTTAAACCAATCAATTAATGAAATATTTTCGATCAATCAATCAGTAAAAATCCACACAAGTTGTTCTTCATAATCTCTTAATGATCTCAATTTCTGCCTCGTCAGCAGAAATTTTAACGCAAAACACTTCTAACAACTCAACCTTGTAAGCTAAGTTCGTAGGCTGTTTCGCGTCGGGATGGGTGCATTCTAGGGGATTTCAAAATCTTTGCAAGCCCCAAATTAGAATATTTTTCACGTATGTATTTTTTTTCTACAAAAATGCTTGGTTTTTTAATTTTTTAGCTATTTTTTCATCAAATTTAAATAAAAACTCTCCTCTACAATGCAGAGAAGACTTTTTTTATCCATACTTTTATGGGTTCAAATCGGTCAAGTTTTGAAGACTGCAATCAACGATTGCCAATGTATATGATTCGTTTCATCTTACGATATCTAAAAAATTTTACATCTCAGTTAAAAATGCTTTTGCATTATCCAAAATCATATTCCTACATACGGCGTACCTATCATTGATTTCATATCAGTGTGGAGGTCTTGTCCGTTGATTAAAAGTTGGTGTTCAGCATTTACATTATTGATTTCAAGTCGAATGAGTCTACTCCTCTATTCAACAAGTTTAGATCGCGCCATCCACATGCACTACCTACAAGAGGTTTTGCCGTATAAAAGTAGCTTTAGCTTTGAATTTTGAATTTTGAATTTTGAATTTTGAATTTTGAATTTTGAATTTTGAATTTTGAATTTTGAATTTTGAATTTTGGTCTTAAAGTTTTAAGAAAATTTTTATAAAACAAAGAGAAGTAATCTTACATTTTACCTTTAGATATAAACCACAACAAAACTAGAGGCAAAAAAAAGAAAGAGATCTCTCCCAAAATCTCTCCCTCGGAGTTGAATCTATATGCGATCCATATATCATTATTATAGTTATACGAAAAAAAGAGTCCCTTGGGGAAGGGACTTGTAAATTGTGGAGCTATAGTTATAAGTACCCTCTAGATCTGTTTTGTACACTGTGTCTAGATGGGTAAATCTTATACATAACTGAGCAAAAATGCAAGCTACTTGGCAAAATTTAAGTGTTGTTTTTATAAGGTTTTTTTTGAATTTACTTATTCATATAATTAATATACCAAACAGAAAACAAAAGCAGACCGAAGCCTGCTTTTATTTCAATCACTTAGAATGGATCTAGTCCGTAAATGTGACTTTGGCAATGGCTTTTTTACCCGCCTGAATAATATATGTTGCGTTTTCTTTGACCGAGAAACCTGCGTCGACCACATTCCAATCTACTTTTACTGCGCCACGTGCAACAGCATCTTTGGCTTGTGCGGCATTTTTGGTTAAACCTGCAGCACGTACAATAGAAGCAATAAATAATTCACCACCAAATTCAGCACGTGAAATCGTCACTTCTGGCGTACCTTCAGGTAATTCACCTTCGGTAATGATATTACCTGCACCTTTATGGGCATTGGCTGCAGCTTCGCTGCCGTGGAAACGCTCAACCAATTCGAGTGCCAAAATCTTTTTGATTTCTTGAGGATTACGACCTTCTGCCATTTCTTTGAGCAACACTTCAATTTCATCCATCGACTTGAAGCTGAGTAATTCAAAATAGCGCTCAATCAGACCATCAGGCATCGACAAGACTTTTTGATACATCGCACCCGGTGCATCAAATACGCCAATATAGTTGCCTAAAGATTTAGACATTTTATTCACGCCATCTAAACCTTCAAGAATTGGCACAGTAATACAAACTTGTGCTTCCTGATCATAACGACCTTGCAAGGTACGTCCCATCAACAAGTTAAAGGTCTGGTCTGTACCGCCCAATTCTACATCGGCTTGTAATGCCACCGAGTCATAACCTTGTACCAACGGATACAAAAATTCGTGAATCGCAATCGGTTGCTGGTTGTTATAACGCTTGGTGAAGTCATCACGTTCCAACATACGCGCTACGGTTTGCTGCGATGCCAACTGAATTAAGTCTGCTGCAGTTTTTGTTGCAAACCATTCAGAGTTAAACACCACTTTGGTTTTATTTGGATCAAGAATTTTAAAAACTTGTTCCTGATACGTTTTGGCATTTTCCAAGACTTTTTCACGTGACAACGGCGGACGTGTAGCACTTTTACCTGTTGGGTCACCAATCATGGCAGTGTAATCGCCAATCAAGAAAAATACTTCGTGACCTAAGTCTTGGAATACTTTTAATTTATTGATTAATACCGTATGCCCCAAGTGTAAATCAGGTGCAGTCGGGTCAAACCCCGCCTTAATTTTTAAAGGACGATTCTCTTTTAATTTCTTTAGAAGATCTTCTTCAGAAATAATTTCATGCGTGCCTCGTTGAATGAGAGCAAGTTGTTCTTCAGCCGGCAGGAAATTTGACATCACGAAATCCAAATACATCAGTTATTCAATTTGTGCGATATACTAACACTTTTTCAGCATATTGCAGGCTATAGAATAACCATGACAGCGATCTATATTGGGGTAATGACGGGCACAAGTATGGATGGTGTCGATCTTGTTGCTGCTTCTTTTGATCCACTGCAACTCCACGCGACCCTGACTTTGCCGTTTGATCCCGATTTACGTGACGAACTCATGGCACTGACTTTGCCAGGTGACAATGAAATTGACCGCATGGGCAAAGCAGATGTGGCTTTAGCCACCATGATTGGACATGGTATTAACAGCCTGATTGAAAAAAATAAACTGGATAAATCTCAAATTAAAGCGATTGGTTCGCATGGCCAGACCATTCGTCATCGTCCTGAACATGCTTTTACTTTACAAATTGGTGATCCGAACATCATCACCGAAATCACCCAAATTCCTGTAATTTCAGATTTTCGTCGTCGTGACATGGCTGCAGGCGGACAAGGCGCACCGTTAGTGCCCGCTTTCCATCAAAACTTATTCCAACATCCGAGTATTCATCGGGTAATTTTAAATTTAGGCGGCATTGCCAATGTCAGTTTGTTGCCTGCAGGACAGCCCGAAGCAGTATCGGGTTTTGATACAGGGCCTGCCAATATTTTAATGGATGCTTGGTGTGAGCGTTACACAGGACAACCTTATGATGAAAATGGCAATTGGGCTGCGTATGGACATCCGATTCGCAGCTTGTTAGATCGTTTACAAGCCCATGCTTTTTTCTCTAAAGAACCACCCAAAAGTACAGGGCGCGAAGACTTTAACTTGGAATGGCTAGATGAACAGGTTGCCGATTGGCGCAATGATGTGGAATATGACGAGCTGGAAGATAATCCTGAAAATATTCAAGCGACTTTATTAAAGCTCACCACCCGCGCGATTAAAAAAGCCATTTATCGTTCAGGCATGGATACAGGTGAAGTCTATGTCTGTGGCGGTGGTGCCTATAATTCTTATTTGCTAGAGCAATTGCGCTGGCGTTTGCGCAAACATCAATGGACTGTACAAAGTACAGCCGATTTAGGGCTAAACCCAACATGGGTCGAAGCCACCGCCTTTGCTTGGTTGGCAATGCGTTTTTGTCAGCAATTAAGTGGCAATTTACCTGCGGTCACAGGGGCTAAAGGTGATCGCATTTTAGGTACCATGACTTTGGTTTAAGGATGCACTTTTAAACCAGATCAGTAGCAACAAAAAAGCCTTTCCTCTTCTATATAGGAAAGGCTTTGATCATTTTGAGTGCATCAATCTACTTTTTCAGATGCTGATACTCAAAAATATTTAAATCATACTTAGATTGAGAATGAAGAACCACAACCACAAGTCGTGGTTGCATTCGGGTTTTGTACCACAAAACGCGAACCTTCCAAGCCTTCAATATAGTCCACTACCGAGCCAACTAAATATTGATAGCTGAGTGAATCGACCAGCATTTTTACATCGCCATTCACAAATTCTGCATCATCTTCATTTTGGCTTTCCGCAAAGTTAAAGCCATAAGAAAATCCTGAACAACCGCCACCTGTCACATATACACGTAGCATTAAGTCTTGATTACCTTCACTGTCACGCAATTGGCGAACTTTTTTAGCAGCGTTGTCGGTGAGCTCAAGTGCTTGGGCATTCATGATGGATTTTCCTCAGGTACAATTCAGATGTCTTTTCTGCAAAAAGACCACTTATCAAGTATAGCATACTCAATATTGGGACGGTGATGCAGAATTAAAGTGAATTCTGAGTAATTACCTCAAGATTCTCCAATTATTTGTAATTTTCGTCCTGCAAGCCACATTCAAAATTGGTTGGCGCTTCTTTACAGCGGAATTGCCACAATAATTTCATCATGCGTTTGTCATAAACACCACGTTTAGTTAAATCAATCCGCGATTCACGCATCATTTTTTGATAACCCGGTTGATCTGCTGCAGGCACTTGCATCCAATATTTTGCAGGAATATCGGCTTTCATTTTGCCTAAAATACCAAAGGCACGTGGTAACTGCCCTTTCACCCATTCACGTGATTTTTGCCCAAAACCTGCAGGGAATTTATCTGGGCGGATAATAATATTGCCCGTGACCTGTAAAATTGGATAATTCACAATCGCGCCTTTAGTGCCTAAGCCTTTATGTAGTTCCAAAGGACGGAATACTGCAGCAGGCGCACCAATAATATCGACCTGACCATTGTTAAATTTACTGCCAAAATTGGTGACATCGGCACTTACTGCTTGCGCACCAATTTGCTGTACCATAATTTTTTGCGCTTGGTCATAATCTAAAACAGCAATTTTTTTCCCCGCGGCTTTGGCGACACTATTAATACTGCGGTCATTCACCATCAAAAAGGCATCACCCACAGGAATGACACCTGCGACTTCATACTGACCATTGCGCATATATTTGGCAAAAGCAGGACTCGCCAAACCTTGCATGACTTTAACTGCCAGTTTTAAATCTGGAATCGCACCAATTGCATCTAATGAGCCTGTAAAATGGTTAAATTGACGACCACGCATGCCCGTCACACTAATACCATCACATTTTCCTGCTTTAAAATCTTCTGCAATCACGCCTTCGTTTTGACCTACGCGTAACTCAATTTCTACGCCCCAGTTTTTGGCCGCCAATTGATAGTCTTGCATTAAGTTATAGACATCACCGTTTTTACCGACCAAGTCGAATACACAGACCACTTGCTTAGCCTGCACTGCACTGGCGGCTAAAGACAAGCCTGCACCGAATAATAAAGCTTGCGTCCATTGTTTCATTTTATAGTTCCTTCCATTTTTTGTTTTTCTGGTCAAAATTGATTCAAACCTTCAATTTTGTAGCACTGTACTTTTCATCAAGCTAAGATTAGCGAATTTTGATCTTTGGCTGATATGACTCAATTGACGAATCTTTCAATTTGACATCCTCCCCGACCTAAAGGACGGAGATTCCTACTGCTAGACGCTCATGCCCGAGCGCAAGAATATTCAGTGCGGAATTTACATCCCGATCATGGAGCGTACCACACTCCACACACTGCCATTCTCTTATTCCAAGTCCTGCTCTACCTTCCGGACTACTGGAGCGTGAGCCACAGCACGAACAAATTTGGGTGGTATAGGCTTCATTGACTTCTTCATAACATACCCCTG
>NZ_VOXY01000035.1:0-3890 GCF_013420525.1 Acinetobacter sp. YH01003
GGATGATCTAAATACTTTTCAGGCAAAGGATTATTTGCGACTAAACAATCTAATACTTCTGCCCATTCAGCCGTAACCAGTTCTAAATAACGTCTTTTAATATCACGTTTAAAAGAACTGGTTACGACAATCTTACGTTTAGCCATGTGCTTCTTCCGACATAGCTTTAATCGCTTCTTCTACCGTTTCGTACTCGGTGTACTCGCCATTTTCAATCTCTTTTAAAGATTGAAGTAACTTGGCTGCTGCTTTAGGAGTTAAAGCAGGTTCTCGTGCATAGTCAAAAGACAAAGGAATCGCTTTAGTTTTAACGATTTGATTCAAGAACAGTTTGAATGCTTGAGGCATAGTCAAACCATAGTCTTCCAAAATAGGGGTAACTTGTTCTTTTAACTCTGCTTCTAAGCGCATATTGAAATTGACTGCGGACATGATTCCCTCACTCAAAAACCATTAAAGTAAAGATAATATAAGTCATATTCTTTACTTTTTCATTACTTTTGATGTAATAAATGGTTTCTGACAACTAAATTTCGTATAACAGCCATTATGTTAAATGGAGTCAAAATTAGATTAAATATTGTGATAATTGCTTTATTTCTTCACATTCCAAACTTTTAATAAACGCCAAATATTTTGATCTACAGTTTTCCAGTCTTTTAATGATTCGTAAGACATTCTCCATGCGATTCTTACGTTCGGATAGAGAGGGGTTTCAACTTCTGTGGTCACTACAATTTGATCTGTAAGATTTTTATTAATCTTCATTAAAAATTCAGAATTGTATGGATCTGATGCGTGGCCTAGACAATGGTAAGAGATATCAGAGTCCAAATTTATTGAATAGCACTCTAAATCAAATTTTTTAAATGAATTTTCATATTTTACAAATTTATGTGATATTAAATAATTTATCCACTCTCTTGGTGTTTGTTTATATTTAAAATATATGGGATCGAGTGTACTGAAATTTTGTATATACACTTTTACTTGATCTTGATAATTTTTATCATAAAAGTTATTAATTTTTATATTTTTAACATTATTCAAAAGCAAGTTAAATCGCATAGGATGCTGAAAATCAGAAACTTTCTCGATTTTATCATTGTCATTTAGTATTTTTACTTTAGGAATAAAATCAATAGGATACTGACCAAGAAAAGGGTCAGTCAAAACTATACCTTGCTCAATATTTTTTTTATTGCCTACAACGGTTTTTATAGTTAAATCTGATGAAATCCCCCAAATCACTAAATCCCCTTGTTTTGATATATCTTTATAATATTCGATATCGGATTCTTCTGATAAAGGTTTAGACCTAGATTCTGTCGTGTCAGTACATCCGCATATAGCAATACAATGTATTAAAATAAGTATTTTTATATAGTTCATTACGAAACTCTTTTAATTCACTTCTAGGTTAGAGCACAAATAACTAAACGATTTATAGAGAAATCTAAAAATAAATAAAAATATCCATTTATTTAGGTTTCCTAAAATTAACATAATACACCTTATACGAAATGCGTTATAATTATCTATAGAAATCAATGCTGTAGTTTCTAGTTTATAGCCCGAACATCCCTGTTCGGGCTTTTTTTATGATTTTTCACGTTCCACGCCTATTATTTAAGCAATGTTTCACAACTTTGATTAGCTCCAGTAAATAATTAAAACCTAGATAATAAGAACCGAGCGAGTGTCTACGAGCGATTGAGCATCATCAAAATTTCGTCCTCGCCTTTTCTCTGATTACAAGCTCCCTTTCGATTTTAAACGGTAGGTACAGAGCATCCCGAATGGGTGCGAACTTTGGAGCTTTTGCTTTTCAAAAAGTATGAGCGAAGCGAATACATTACAAATGCTTTTGCTTTTAGATTTCACAAATAGGATTAACCAAAAACTGCCCCACGAAGCGAGGAACGAGCTTCAATAGAGTACGAGCTTTAGCGAGTACCTAGGGCAGTTTGCACTCCCCTCTCGAAAGGCTTTTAATTATTTTTAAAGCTTTTAAATGCTTTTAGATAAGCTGAAAACATTGATATGAGAGGACTACAGCTTATATAAGCACACAAATTCTCTTGTATAAGCACACAAATTCTCTTGTATAAGCACACAAATTCTCTTGTATAAGCACACAAATTCTCTTGATTTACACACATAAAATATATAGTGTGTAAATACACATTAATAATAACGTGTATTTAATATGAAGAATGGTTTAGTTGTGAAAGATAATGCATTAATAAACGCCAGTTATAATTTAGAACTAACGGAACAGCGTTTAGTCATGCTTGCAATCATTAATGCAAGGGAATTAGGGCGGGGTATTACGGCAGATAGCAAACTAGAAATACATGCTAGTGACTATGCAAAACTATTTAATGTATCACCTGATGCATCCTACAAAGCCCTGAAAGATGCCGTAAATAATCTATTTAACAGGCAGTTTAGCTATACAGCCGAATATAAAAAAACAGGGAAGGTAGGTATCGTTCGCTCTCGCTGGGTAAGCCGTATTTTTTATGTAGATGATTTGGCATTACTAGAAATTACTTTCGCACCTGATGTAGTTCCTTTAATCACTAGATTAGAAGAACACTTTACAAAATATGAAGCCAAACAAGTTGCACACCTAACCAGTAAGTATGCCACTAGACTTTATGAGTTATTAATCGCTTGGCGTGAAGTTGGTAAAACACCTGTTTTTGAACTACAACAATTACGTAAAAATTTAGGTGTTGAAGATGATGAATATCAACGTATGCACCATTTTAAAAGCCGTGTATTAGAAACTGCCATTACTCAAATCAATGAACATACAGACATAAAAGCCACTTATGAGCAACACAAGAAAGGGCGTACAATTACTGGGTTTTCATTCAAGTTTAAGCAGAAACAACAACCGAAAAAATTAGATTCTAAGCGTGACCCAAACACACCTGACTTTTTTATCAAAATGACCGATGCACAACGCCATTTATTTGCAAAAAAAATGTCAGAAATGCCTGAAATGGGGAAATATTCACAAGGTACAGAAAGCTACCAACAATTTGCTATCCGTATAGCAGATATGCTGTTAGAGCCTGAAAAATTCAGAGAGCTTTATCCAATTTTAGAAAAATCAGGATTTCAGCCATGATTAAATTAAATAACCTATCAACCGATCTAAAGCATGTGACCGTTGAATACCTCGACATCGTAAATTATGAAATTGCGAGGGAAAATATATGCGGTTATATCTTCCTATTATCCAGACTATCCAAAGATGCCGAACCCACCGAAAAAATGCAGATGGAAAGCAAAATACAGAACTTAATTTACTATCGGGATAATTTACAAATCGAGGACAAGGACAATATTCAAAAGGTTTTAAATACGCTCATTCCAGAGTATCAAGCCGAACAAAAAAACCAAACAGCTAAGAAAAATTAGGCTTCAATATCGGGCAAATCAAAAAGCTGTCGATCTCTATTTTCTGTTAAATATTCGTTGAGTTCAGCGAGTATTTTTTCTTTATTGGCTTCATTTGCCTGCATTTTCTTAATCAAGTAAGAACCGAGCAAAATTTTACGCCGAGTATCATCCTTGCGCTCCTGTTCTTTCTTTTTGGTACGTTCTCTTGCTTCAATAGCCTGTTTCTGTGCTTTTAACTGTTTCAGCTTCTCTAACTGGGCTTCAATTTTCTTTTCGATATTTTCAGCAGATTTAGTCATAACGATTAATTTCGGAATATAGAAAACCACTCAAGCATAAGACCCTATGAATTGAAATTCAAGCGGGTAATATGCTATCGTGTTTTTCATGAAATGCGCACTTACGACTTGAATTTCATTCAAGTCAAAAGATGCGTAAGGGGGACACCCCTTAACCCCAAAAGCAAAAGCAAG
>NZ_VOXY01000036.1:0-3417 GCF_013420525.1 Acinetobacter sp. YH01003
GCATGTTCCGCGTCCTTGCAATACTGTGTTTACATACAGTCTATCGCTTAGCGGAAAGTTCTTTTACCCTCAGCCGAAATGCCTGCCGTTGCTAGACATTGCCAGCCAGTGCCCGTCACTCCCACTCGATTGTAAACAAGCACACAAAACCCTTTAGTGACAACAATTTGCAAGAACTATCAGG
This sequence comes from Acinetobacter sp. YH01003, assembly GCF_013420525.1. Taxonomy (NCBI): domain Bacteria; kingdom Pseudomonadati; phylum Pseudomonadota; class Gammaproteobacteria; order Moraxellales; family Moraxellaceae; genus Acinetobacter; species Acinetobacter sp. YH01003. The sequence goes on from NZ_VOXY01000036.1 coordinate 185, forward strand.
CTCAGTGCCATGAAAAATACCATGACCAGATCATGAGGTTGAACACGGCTTGCGCCGGCAGCGTTCACGCTCCTGGTCGGCGATCTCGCCCGGCTGCAATGCTAGCTCAGCATCGGTCATGCGCTCCAGCACGTCGCGTAGGCGGATGGTGCAAGGAATGGGCGGCAGCTCGAACTCATAGCCGCCGGCGATCATTTCGGCCGCAATCTCCTCGGTGATGAAAAACGGCTCGTCGTCTTGGTTCGGCTTCTTCATGCCCTTTCCTCCTGGCGCTCATCCTGGCCGACAGCGGCCAGGGCATCGGCTTCCGTCAATGCGTCCTCCACGAACGCGCCGTGCTGCTTCGCTTCGGCCTGGCTGACCTCGGCCCATATCCGTTTCACCTGGGCCGCACTGTACCCGGCCAGCTCGGCGGTCTTGTTGATGCTGTAGCCGGACTTGCGCAGCGCGACAACTTGGGCGCGGCGCTTCGGATCAGCACGGCGGCCCTTGTACCGCCCGGCCTGGCGGGCCAACTCAATGCCTTGGCGCTGGCGTTCGCGCCTGTCCTCGTAGTCGTCGCGGGCCATCTGCAAGGCCAGGCGAAAAAGCATGATCTGCACGGCTTCCAGCACGATCTTGGCGACGCCCTGGGCCTCGGCCGCCAGGTCGGATAGATCGACCACGCCAGGGACGGCCAGGCGTGCGCCTTTGGCCTGTATCGAGGCCACCAGGCGCTCGGCCTCGGGCAAAGGTAGGCGGCTGATGCGGTCGATCTTCTCGGCAATGACCACCTCGCCGGGCTGTAGGTCGCCGATCATGCGCAGCAGCTCAGGCCGGTCGGCGCGTGCGCCGGATGCCTTCTCACGGTAGATGCCGGCGACGTAGTAGCCGGCGGCCTTCGCGGCCGTAGTGATCGCCTCTTGGCGTTCCAAGTCCTGCGCGTCGGTGCTGACGCGCAGATAGACCCGCGCCACCATCGGCGCGGCTACTGGCTTCGTCCTGCGCATACTTGCGGGCTCCTTTGGGCATACTCAAATGCACCCATCTTAAACTGGCAGCTAATGTACAAAAGTTGATAGAAGCACACAAGTTCAATTTTGCACTTCTGCCCCACTATTGCAAAACTGCTTGTTAGTAGCCGTTTTTTCTTACTGTTTATAGATTCAATAATTTTTGAAACGAAAAATTGGGACTAAACATTTCGGTTTCGTTTTCTGTCGATTCGTCCTGCGTATCTTTTGCATAAACAAACATTTGTTGTTCGTAGTTTTCGATGGCATTTTCAATACTTGTAAATTCTCCGTTTGTAAGGTTTTCAGACAATATCAAAGCATCCAATAATCCCGTATTTACACCCTGTCCTGCAAAAGGCGACATCAAATGAGCAGCATCGCCAATCATTGTTATGGGTAATGGACGGTTACTTTTCCAATCATTGTTCAAAGGAAATTTCCTTGTGGGCAAGCATTGAAATGTTGATACCGAACGTATTAATTGTTTGTAAACTTCACTCCATTTGGAAAATCTTTTCAATAAAAAATCGGCAACGCTGTTTCTGTCCTGAAAATCTAAGGGAATTTTATTTTTCCATTCATCGGGCGTTTTAAAACTAATTCCTAAATACAATGCACCATTATTATTGGGATTGGCAAACAATAAAATGCCCTGATGTCCCGCCATTAATCGGTTGCCGTTGCATAGCTGAAAAAATCCGGGACAGTTTATTTCCGGTTGAAGAATATCAGCTTGGATGTTGAAAGTACCGGTTTCTTCAACTTGCGTGTCGGTAACAAAGCTCCTTATTTTCGACATTCCACCATTGGCAAGAATAACCAAATCTGCTGTTTCACTCGGTTTATTCTCAAAAGTTAGTGTCCACTTCTTCTTACCAGGTTCAAGCATAACAAGTTTTCTATCCCAAATAACCGTGTCGTTTTCTAAACTATTCAACAAGATAGCCCTTAAGTCATTTCTGTTTATTTCAGGATTGTCAAATCGATTTTCGGGCTTTACATTTTTTGTGGATAAAATATTGCCTTTTTCATCAGCAATATTTACACCCATTGGTAAGGCTAAGTCATAATAAGTTTGTAACAATCCCGCTTTTTTCATTGCTTCCTGACCTGAACCTTTGTGTAGGTCAAGGGTTCCACCAAAAATTCTTGCCTCTCGGTCGTTGTCTCTTTCGTAAACTGAAACGTCTATGCCGTTTTGCTGTAATAATTTTGCCATAGTCAGTCCAACGGGTCCACCACCAATTATTGCAACGTTCTTATCACTAAGTAAATTCATTTGTTTGTCCGTATCTATTCGCATTGTCATTCAAAAATGGCACATAACAAGTGGCTATACGCCAAATGGCGTATATATCCACTATATCTTATTTTGCTAAACCTTTCATTATCAGTGACAAATCCGTTTTCAACCGTTTACCGTTCGTTTCTACTCTCTCAAAAGGATTTATATTCATAGTGCTTTTTGTTAAGTTTTGCTCAAATATACAAATCCTTTCTATATATCTAACAAATCCATCGGACTTTTTAATTGTTCCATTCCCTTGGTGGTAATATGTGTATAAACCTCAGTTGTTTTACTGCTTGAATGACCTAACAACGATTGAATATAACGTAAACTCGTACCATTCTCAAGCAAATGCGTTGCAAAGCTATGTCGTAAGGTATGTACAGTAACTTCCTTTTGAATCTTTGCTTTTAAAACAGCTGCTTTAAAAATGTTTTGAATACTTCGGCTTGAGTATGCGCCACCTTTTTGACCTTCAAATAAATAATCTTTTGGTTTATATTCCATAAAGTATGTTCTTAAAATAATTAATGTTTTCTCAGATAAAATGGTATAACGATCTCTTTTTCCTTTTGACTGTTCTATACGAATTTGCATGCGCTTGGAGTCAATGTCTTTTATTTTCAGGTTTATACATTCAGAAATGCGCAAACCTGCCGAATAAATAGTCATCAGAATAGCCTTGTGTTTCACGTTTTCAATAGCGCGTAGTACCCGAATGGTTTCTTCTTCACTCATCACAACAGGAAGTGTTTTTTCTTTTTTTGGTCTTTCGATGAAATATGTTTTCCGTTGTCCACCCAAAACACGTTCGTAATAAAACTGGCACTGTTGCAAAGTTAGCGATGAGGCAGCCTTTTGTCTTATTCAAAGGCCTTACATTTCAAAAACTCTGCTTACCAGGCGCATTTCGCCCAGGGGATCACCATAATAAAATGCTGAGGCCTGGC
>NZ_VOXY01000037.1:0-3202 GCF_013420525.1 Acinetobacter sp. YH01003
CTAAGCGCATATTGAAATTGACTGCGGACATGATTCCCTCACTCAAAAACCATTAAAGTAAAGATAATATAAGTCATATTCTTTACTTTTTCATTACTTTTGATGTAATAAATGGTTTCTGACAACTGAATTTCGTATAACCGCCATTATGTTAAATAACCCCATTCCAGACTTTATCTAAGCTTTTTAAATTATTGTATGCTTCTTCAAAATTACTCAATTTGAATGTTAAAACAGGAGATGCAAAGGGCTTTTCCCAAATTACTGATGTAACTAGATCGTTTATATGATTCCAGCTTCGTCCAAATCTGATCCATGTGACCTCTGTTTCTGTAGTAACTTGTTCAACCATAATTACGTTGCACACAAGGTCTAAATCATCAGGACAAATTAAAATTGGTACGACTGTCGAGACAGCACCATATTCAGAAACTTCAGGTTTTAGAAGTTTCCAGGCATTACTTAAAGACAGATTGTTTTCAAAGTCATATAACCATCCTTGTGCTGGAACAAGAGTATTTGTCTCTTCAATGATATTGGTATTGTTATCTATCCATATATTCAATGGAATCCCATCAATAGCAAGAATTGGAAACGGTTTAGGGTTCCCGCTTCCATCTTGAATACATCCACTAATAGGATGTTCCTTCAATAAAATTGCTGAAATTAAGTTCATATATTTCGTTTAAATTCTTTAAAGTTTTTCTAAAATTAACATAATACACCTTATACGAAATGCTTTATAATTATCCTTATAATTCAACGCTGTAGTTCCTAGTTGATAGCCCGAACATCCCTGTTTGGGCTTTTTTTGTGATTTTTCACGTTCCACGAATATTCTTTAATCAATGTTCCACGGTTTTGATTAGATATTTTAATCATTCCAGTAAGAGCCGAGCGAGTGTCTACGAGCGACCACCTGGCATTAAAATTTCGCCCCTGCCTTTTCTCTGATTACAAGCTCCCTTTTGCTTCGTAACGAAAGATACAGAGCATCCCGAATGGGTGCGAACTGTATTAGTCAAATTCTAGACGAGCGAAGCGAGCATAAAGACTACTGAGCGAAGCGAAGGCATAGTCTCTTTTTTATTAAATCCTCAATTCATATTTGAAAAAAACAGCCCCTCAACCGAGCGAAGCGAGGTTAAAACGTCCGAGCTTTAGCGAGGGCATAGGGCTGTTTTCATGTCTGCTTAGGCTTTTATATATATTTTAAAGCTTTTAAATGCTTTTAAGCACGCTAAAAGCCTTTCTACAAAAGGCATTTAGCGCTCATAAAGGGACATTTAGTCGGTTATAAAGGGACATTTAGTCGGTTATAAAGGGACATTTAGTCGGTTATAAAGGGACATTTAGTCTATATAAAGGGACATTGTAGGTATTGACCCTTTAGTGACTTTAATTTACAATGTCCATATTATAAGTAACAATATAATCTGATTATGAAAAATGAGCTTGTTGTGAAGGATAATGCGTTAATTAATGCTAGTTATAACTTAGAAGTAACTGAACAGCGTTTAATACTTTTAGCAATTCTTAATGCAAGAGAAACAGGCAACGGTATTACAGCCGATAGTAAATTAGAAATACATGCAAAGGACTATGCTAGCCGCTTTGATATAAGCAATGATGGAGCTTATAAAGCATTAAAAAATGCTGTTTTAAACTTATTTGATCGACAGTTTTCTTTTAAAGAACAAGATAAGAAAGGGAATGTAGGTACAGTAAAATCAAGATGGGTAAGCCGTATTAAATATATTGATGATTCGGCCACACTAGAGATTACGTTTGCACCTGATGTAGTACCACTAATTACAAGACTTGAGCAGCATTTCACGAGTTATCAGCTTAAACAAGTCAGCCAACTTACCAGTAAATACGCAATCCGCTTATATGAGCTTTTAATTGCATGGCGTGAAGTTGGTAAAACTCCAAGAATTGAATTAGAGGATTTTAGAAGCAAAATTGGTGTTGAAGATACTGAATACACAGCCATGAATGACTTTAAAAAACGTGTATTAGAGCCAGCTATTAAGCAAATTAATAAATATACAGACATTACTGCAACATATGAGCAGCATAAAAAAGGGCGATTAATTTCAGCGTTTTCATTCAGCTTTAAGCAGAAGCACCAACCAAAAATTGAAAAGATTGTTGATCTTAAAAGAGATCCAAATACACCTGATTTCTTTATCCAAATGACAGATGCTCAACGACATTTATTTGCAAATAAACTCTCTGAAATGCCAGAAATGAGTAAATATTCTCAAGGTACTGAAAGCTACCAGCAGTTTGCTATACGTATTGCTGACATGCTTTTAGAACCTCAAAAATTTAGAGAACTTTATCCACTCTTAGAAAAATCAGGGTTTCAGTTATGATTAAAAGATTAGACCTCAATTAGTCCGTTAGACTTTAAAAAATTATTAATAAGTTTTAATAATTTAATTCGTTTTTTACCTTTTCTGACAGGCTTTTTGTCGATGAAAAAAATATCAGTATGTCCAAAATCAATGTGACACTCGTTTTGAGGAAGTTCAACAATGAGGGATAAGGATTCTTTATCCTTTACTGGAGTGAATACAACAATATATGGTTCTTTTCCAATAGGATTGGAAATCATAATGTCGAAATCAAAATCTTTGTAAGCGTCTTCTGCATGGGGTAAAGAGGAATTCGCTTCGATCTCAAAATATTGCTTAAAAAAAGATTTTTTATCCATTACTAATTACCTAAATATCTTTAGTTTCTGTTTTTAGAGGTAAATCAAAAAGCTTTCTGTCACGGTCTTCAGTTAAGTATTCATTTAGATCAGCAAGAATTTTTTCTTTATTGGCTTCATTCGCTTGCATCTTCTTAATCAAATAAGAGCCAAGCAAAATTTTACGTCTAGTATCATCCTTTCTCTCCTGCTCTTTTTGCTTCGATTTTTCTCTAGCTTCGATAGCCTGTTTACGAGCCTTTAGCTGTTTCAGCTTTTCTAACTGGGCTTCGATTTTCTTTTCGAGAGTTTCAGCAGCTTTTGTCATGATTCAGATTTCGGGATATAGAAAACCACTCAAGCATAAGACCCTGTGAATTGAAATTCAAGCGGGTAATATGCTATCGTGTTTTTCATGAAATGCGCACTTACGACTTGAATTTCATTCAAGTCAAAAGATGCGTAAGGGGGACACCCCTTAACCCCAAAAGCAAAAGCAAG
>NZ_VOXY01000038.1:0-2835 GCF_013420525.1 Acinetobacter sp. YH01003
CCAAGCAGACGTGCACAGAAAACAGCGATTGAACAACGAAATCTAAATCCTGTGCTTGACTTGGAAATGTCCATATAGGACATTTCTATTTGGTTATTAGGTAGGACATTTCTACTTGGGAATAACAACACTTGTATATTAATATAAATATCAATCACTTGAAAATTTAGCCATGACTAAGAAAAAGCAAAAAATCGGCTTTTGTAATAAGTTGGTGAGTTTTTAAGCAGATCTGTAATATTTTGCCAGTAAATTTGATTAAAAAACGATCAATTTGGCAATCAGTGCCCATTTCATCGGCTTTCAGGATCCGAAACTATCCCCAATGGCTGTGGATAAAATTTAGGCTATTTTGTACGCCCTGGCGCACAACAATCTCGGCTCTTTGCGGCTACCAGGAACAGTGGAATTTTCCTATGATGAACTCATCAGGAACAGGAAGTTCCAAACAACAAGAATAAGAAAGATCGCACCAGGAGCGTGAGGTAAGACAGGAGTCATACCTAGCAACCCAATATGAGAAACCCCGGCAGGATGCTGGGGTTTTTTATTGTCTGCATTTAAGGTCTAATCAGTCTTAGCCAATTCATTTTGGTTGATAAGTTTAATCAGCGCATTTTGAACAAACTCATCAAGTTCAATCCCTTTTTCTTTTATGATGGTTTCTATCTTTGCTAGCGTTTCACTTTCTAATTCGAACTCGATTTCTGCTGATGTTTCCATGAGTAAATCATAGTTATTTTCGACTATCTTTTTAAAGGTTTCTTCTAGATCTTTTGTTGATGGAATATTGAAAGATAAGCGTAATGAGCTATTGATAATTTCAATATGGGTATACCCTAAATATTCAGTACTTTTTCCCACAAATCCTAAGTGCTTCATAAAAAACCTTAAATAAATATAGTAGAGAGCTGTCTAAATTAAGCCAGACTCTCTTTTACAAATTTTGGATCAACAATAAATAATCGAATAAGGGATGTTGCTGCTCCTGATGGTCTTCTCGCACCTTGTTCCCATGATTCAAGAGTACGTCTTGATACGCCAAGAATCTTAGCAAACTGATCTTGTGTTAGTTGAGCCTTTCTACGAGCTAACGCTACATCTGTCTCAGTGATTACGGTTCTTTTCGCTGCATTACTAGTAAGCATATCGTCGATGCCTTGTAATATTTCAGCTTCAATATCCCTAGTTGCTTCAAAAGCCTCAAGTTCTTTTTCAGTCATTAAACGAGTCATTTAGTTTCTCCACTAATGCTTGAAGAGTCTTCTTACTAAGCTGTACAGTTTGCTTTTTACTGTACAAGGTTAATAACCAAATCTCTCCATTTGCTAAACGATTAAAGTAGATGACTCTGACACCACCACTTTTACCTCTACCACCGCTAGTCCATCTAATCTTACGAATACCACCTGCATTAGGCTCTACATCTCCTGCTTCAGGATTTAATGCTAAGAATGTTTTGAATTCCTCATATTCTTCCTGAGTCCAATAAACAAGACAGTATTTAGTAAATAATGGAGTCTCACATATTGTATACATTGATTGCATTCATACTACCTTGTAGTAGTTTATTTTATACTACTTTGTGGTATTTTTAAATGATAATTCTTAGTTCTCAGGATTAAATGCCTATTTAAGTGATGTGCTGAAAAGGTTGCCGACACATAAAGTGACTCAGATTGAAGAATTGCTACCACACCGCTGGAAACCTGAACCGAATTAAAAAATAGGCATGGGGTTCAGCGGACGCTTACGTTCAATTCGTATAACCACCATTATGTTAAATAGAATCAAAAAACCTCCAATAAAATCGTTATAGTATTATTATTTATTGAGTAGATAAGAGAATTAAATTAGTGAAATACTCAAATGAACAAATAGTAAAAGCACTCTTACTTGCTCCTTTACCTTTACTTTTTTTAACAACAGTCCTGTTTATCGCAGTGAATCACGAATACAGCCTATACTCGATTTTCGTAGTTCTTGTAGGACACGGTCTTATTTACTTGGCTTATTGTATTTTGACTGTGCCTTTTAGCTACATATTCTCAATTCTTTTAAATCGTTATAACAGACTTAATTTATTAACCATCTGTATTACCTCTCTAATTATTGCTACTCCATTTTTTATTCTTTTAGGATGGGGGCATACTGGAAAGATTGCTGAAGATTGGTGGAAGATGTATACCAATACATGGGCTAGCTTTCTGGCTCTATTTCCTGGCTTATGTTATTGGCTGTTTTTAATTAACTTAAAAGATAAAGAATAGTTATGAAAAAAATATTATATTTTAATTTTTTAGCGATTATTTTGACTTACGTATCTTTGCTTTATCAAAAAAATATATTAGTTGCTCGCATAGTTGTAGATAAGCTTGAAAAAGTTAAAGTCATAGCTGGGGGATTTCCTCTCCAGTTCCTTATAGATGGTGAAACCTCTCCAGTCGGAAGTATAAGTATCAATCCTTTATTTATTTTCATCGGCATGGATCAATTTGTTTTTCTCAATTTTTTTATTGATTATTTATTTTGGATAAGTATTTTATTTGCTTTTTCTATGATTGTGAAAAAGTACAGAATTGTATAGATCTTCTAAAATTAACATAATACACGTTATACGAAGTTGAAAAATTGAGACTATAGCCTTAATTTTTATGTATTTTTTTAATTTAACACCTAGGCCAGTGCCTAGGTTTTTTCTGTTATTCTGTTATTCCCAAGTAGAAATGTCCTACCTAATAACCAAATAGAAATGTCCTATATGGACATTTCCAAGTCAAGCACAGGATTTAGATTTCGTTGTTCAATCGCTGTTTTCTGTGCACGTCTGCTTGG
>NZ_VOXY01000039.1:0-2482 GCF_013420525.1 Acinetobacter sp. YH01003
TAGTAATATTTGTTGTTTTGTCGTTTTTGTTGGTGATATTTAGGTAAATAGGGTTTGGAGTGGATTTTTAGTAAATTTTAATAGATTTGTAGTTGAGGGATTTGATTGTTAGAAGGAAAATTAATAAATAGAAAGGAATAGTATTAGTATTAATAAAAAGGATATTTATATTAAAATTTTATTTGTAGGTTATTAATATTAAAGATTAAAGGTAGATAAAATTATAAAGATGGGGAGAAATTAGAGTAGAAAAATTGAAAATTTTAAAAATTAGAGTGTTTTTTTTTTTTTAAAGGAACGTAGTTTTTTATTAGTAATGGAATAAAGTTGGATGGAGAATGATTTTGACGAGTTGAGAGAAGAAGGTTTTAGACGATTAAATTATTTTGAGTTACGGGAGGATATTTAAATTAAAGGTAAAGAAGTTGAAAATTTTGAAAAAAATTTAGACGAATGTATAATTAGAATAATTAATATAGAGAAGTGTTTAAAGGAGTTGATGGAGTTGAAAATTAAGGTTCGAGAATTACGTGAAGAATGTAGAAGTTTTAGGAGTCGATGTGATTAATTGGAAGAAAGGGTATTAGTGATGGAAGATAAAATGAATGAAATGAAGTGAGAAGAGAAGTTTAGAGAAAAAAGAATAAAAAGAAATGAATAAAGTTTTTAAGAAATATGGGATTATGTGAAAAGATTAAATTTATGTTTGATTGGTGTATTTGAAAGTGATGGGGAGAATGGAATTAAGTTGGAAAATATTTTTTAGGATATTATTTAGGAGAATTTTTTTAATTTAGTAAGGTAGGTTAATATTTAGATTTAGGAAATATAGAGAATGTTATAAAGATATTTTTCGAGAAGAGTAATTTTAAGATATATAATTGTTAGATTTATTAAAGTTGAAATGAAGGAAAAAATGTTAAGGGTAGTTAGAGAGAAAGATTAGGTTATTTATAAAGGGAAGTTTATTAGATTAATAGTGGATTTTTTGGTAGAAATTTTATAAGTTAGAAGAGAGTGGGGGTTAATATTTAATATTTTTAAAGAAAAGAATTTTTAATTTAGAATTTTATATTTAGTTAAATTAAGTTTTATAAGTGAAGGAGAAATAAAATTTTTTATAGATAAGTAAATGTTGAGAGATTTTGTTATTATTAGGTTTGTTTTAAAAGAGTTTTTGAAGGAAGTATTAAATATGGAAAGGAATAATCGGTATTAGTCGTTGTAAAATTATGTTAAAATGTAAAGATTATCGAGATTAGGAAGAAATTGTATTAATTGACGAGTAAAATAATTAGTTAATAATATAATGATAGGATGAAATTTATATATAATAATATTAATTTTAAATGTAAATGGATTAAATGTTTTAATTAAAAGATATAGATTGGTAAATTGGATAAAGAGTTAAGATTTATTAGTGTGTTGTATTTAGGAAATTTATTTTATGTGTAGAGATATATATAGGTTTAAAATAAAGGGATGGAGGAAGATTTATTAAGTAAATGGAAAATAAAAAAAGGTAGGGGTTGTAATTTTAGTTTTTGATAAAATAGATTTTAAATTAATAAAGATTAAAAGAGATAAAGAAGGTTATTATATAATGGTAAAGGGATTAATTTAATAAGAAGAGTTAATTATTTTAAATATATATGTATTTAATATAGGAGTATTTAGATTTATAAAGTAAGTTTTTAGTGATTTATAAAGAGATTTAGATTTTTATATAATAATAATGGGAGATTTTAATATTTTATTGTTAATATTAGATAGATTAACGAGATAGAAAATTAATAAGGATATTTAGGATTTGAATTTAGTTTTGGATTAAGTGGATTTAATAGATATTTATAGAATTTTTTATTTTAAATTAATAGAATATATATTTTTTTTAGTATTATATTATATTTATTTTAAAATTGATTATATATTTGGAAGTAAAGTTTTTTTTAGTAAATGTAAAAGAATAGAAATTATAATAAATTGTTTTTTAGATTATAGTGTAATTAAATTAGAATTTAGGATTAAGAAATTTATTTAAAATTGTTTAATTATATGGAAATTGAATAATTTGTTTTTGAATGATTATTGGGTATATAATGAAATGAAGGTAGAAATAAAGATGTTTTTTGAAATTAATGAGAATAAAGATATAATATATTAGAATTTTTGGGATATATTTAAAGTAGTGTGTAGAGGGAAATTTATAGTATTAAATGTTTATAAGAGAAAGTAGGAAAGATTTAAAATTGATATTTTAATATTATAATTAAAAGAATTAGAGAAGTAAGAGTAAATATATTTAAAAGTTAGTAGAAGGTAAGAAATAATTAAGATTAGAGTAGAATTGAAAGAGATAGATATATAAAAAATTTTTTAAAAAATTAATGAATTTAGGAGTTGGTTTTTTGAAAAGATTAATAAAATTGATAGATCGTTAGTAAGATTAATGAAGAAAAAAAGAGAGAAGAATGAAATAGAT
>NZ_VOXY01000003.1:0-218412 GCF_013420525.1 Acinetobacter sp. YH01003
TGGAAGCAGATGAAATATTATTGGCGAGATTTTCAAGTCATGACAGCTGATAAAATAGAGCAATGGGTGGAGAGAGTATCAAACCAATTCGGAAAAGAATACATGTTTACTTTTTAATGACAGCTTAGTTTCTAATCCTCAAACTGAGCAAACTCTGCCTATAAGTGCTCAACAGAATTTAATAAATAGTTTTACAAATAAGAGGAAGTATGAGAACTATTATATTGAGTTTAATAAAACCGATTATGTAAAATTTAAAACAGGAATTCCTCCATACGATGAAGATAAAAAAGGGCTATTTGGGAGTGTTTTACAAATAGTTTCAGGAGCATGTGATTTTATCGTTACATCTATTTTAAAGAAAAAGAATCTGTTTATAACAGTTTCATATCACCCGCCAGTTGTAAAACATGATGCAAATAAAATCACTCCTTATGCAACTCTAAGACTCTATAAAGAAAAAAATAGAAAATCTGAATTATTAAAAATACAAGAATTGAAGTCTGATGGTGGGGTTTGGAGTATTGAGCGAGGAAAAGAACCAGTAGGTTTCTGTAACATTACCTTACCTGAGCCTGATTTACTCCTATTGAGGGTTGAATTAGATCTTGGATATGTATTGACGTTTAGCGGTGGAGTTGTTACCCCGATACCCAGTTTTACAACCCACAGCTTTACTTTAAATTCCGCAGCAAGGGAAGTTAGATGAAGAATTTTCTTATTTTTTTAACAGCCTTCTTGATATTCGGAAGCACTGCCTGCTCATCTAATGGACATAATACACATCATGGTGAAGTTGAACTCACTCAAGATAGTGAAGCTGCCCAGAGTCTTTCTGCAGAAGATCAATCTATTATAAAAAAATATAAAGATACGATTCATAATTTGAATTTTAGGGAAAGAGAACATGCGAATAAGGTAATGAAAGATAGTTTGTCTGAAATAAACAAAATTAAGAATGATTCCGAGCGAGAAAAGTTGCAAATGCAGATTTACTTAGCCACAGCCATGTATAAAGAAGCTTATGATTTAAATAGTAAAATGTTAAAAACTAGGTTTAGCGAAGCACGTTTACTGACTCAATGTGAGTTGAGCTATTACGCTAAAAAGCCTAAAAATGAATATGAAAAATGTTATGCCCAAGTAGCGTCATTGCTGGAAAAGACATTGAAAGTCACTCCTAAAAATGACTCTGAATATTTATATGGTGAGTGGGGGTACTTACTCGCGATGTATAAGGCAGGACATGAAGAATATAGACAAAAAATGGAAGATTTTATTCATTCTACTCAAGATAAAACGCTGAAATATCAGTTTGAAAGTTCTTATGAGTTGGCGATTGAACAGATCGCTAGTTACCAGTGATCTTTGTTGTATTGGTTTTCAGGAGTGCGTAAATACATCAACCTAACCCTACTGTTGTGATGTATGCAAAATTCTTAAAATACGAACAGAATCTTTAACGTCATACACGACAACATAGTGCGATGCACCACAAGTTCTCGAGTTCCATGGATGAGACCAGATCGCCCTTTAATGGCAGCGAAGAATGCTATACACGCACGACTTAAAAGGAGACATTTGGGGTATGAAGAGGGTATGAATAACACTGAGTATCTAAGCGTATTCACTCAGTCTCCTCCTCACACTTCTTACACTCCAGCATCACCCCCAACTTTTCCTTGCGCCCTTGCTCTGTGATTACCCACGGGCGGTTTTGCCACGGTGGATTATGCCGCACATGCTGCCCATGACCGCAGGCCAAATCTGCGACCCAATCATTTTCTTCATCTAAATGAAAATCAATAATCGCTTGTTGCATCGCATACTCCTAAGTGCATGATGATCGTGGATAAAGCGTTACGAAAATTGCAGCAAAACCAAAGCCAAACTCCGCTATACTTTTGCTTATTCAATTCTTCAAAAGAGCACCGAAATATGCGCGTACTTGTTGTGATGGATCCCATCGAAAGTGTCAATTTGAAAAAAGACTCAACCATGGCGATGTTATGGGCGGCAAGCCGTCGTGGGCATACCTTGGGCTATGCATTACAGCAAGACTTATATATTGATCAGGGCAAGGCATTTGGTCTGATTGCTCCGCTCAAAGTCTTTGAAGACTATAACCATTATTACGAATTGGGCGAAAAACGCAAAGAATCCTTAGCCGATTATGATGTCATTCTCATGCGTAAAGACCCGCCTTTTGACATGAATTTCGTTTATACCACATATATTTTAGAGCAAGCTGAACGCGAAGGCGCATGGATCATCAACAAGCCGCAAAGCCTGCGTGACTGTAATGAAAAGCTGTTTGCGACTCAATTCCCAGAACTACAAGTTCCGACATTGGTCACTTCACAACAAAGCCTGATTCGTGAATTTATTCAGCAACAGGGTGATGTGATCGTTAAACCGCTCGATGGCATGGGCGGCATGGGAATTTTCCGTTTGTACCAAGATGGGGTCAATATTGGCTCAACCATTGAAATTCTGACCAACAACGGCACTCAGCCAATCATGGCGCAGCGCTATATTCCAGAAATTGTAGATGGTGATAAACGCATCCTCATGGTTAATGGTGAGCCTGTGCCTTATTGTTTGGCACGAATTCCACAAAATGGCGAAGTGCGTGGCAACTTAGCTGCAGGTGGTTTAGGCGAAGCACGTCCATTGACTGAAAATGACAAAGCCATTGCCGCCAAAGTCGGGCCATTTTTACGTGAAAAAGGCTTGGTTTTTGTCGGATTAGATGTGATTGGCAACTATGTCACTGAAATCAACGTGACCAGTCCAACGTGTATTCGTGAAATTGATGCACAGTTTGGTACATCCATTGCCGATGATTTATTTACCGTACTTGAAGCAGGTCGTCCCAACTAAGTTTGGGCTTTATGCTCACTGTATCAATACAAAAGCCGTTTTCTATTTGAAAGCGGCCTTGTTTTTAGAGACGTGGATACAAAAAACAACTTAAACACTTTGCAAAATAGATCAATCAAAGCAGGTAAAATTGAATAAAACTTAACATTTTCCGTAGATTAATAATAAAACTAGTTTAAACTTGAAAATCTGTAGAAAAAAACAATCAAGCACTTGGTGAAAAAAAGTAAATAACCTTTCAAGCCCATGCGTTTGTGATTACAATTGATAGCTTATACAAGATTTTTATTTGCCTTATTTTGAGTTGAAGAATTAAACCGTGACTGACGCACAGCAACAACAGCCTAAACATGTCATGATGATGGCCGCAGGTACAGGTGGACATGTTTTTCCCGCTTTGGCCGTCGCAAAACAATTACAGCAACAAGGGATTCAAGTGTCATGGTTGGCGACCCCAATGGGCATGGAAAATCGTCTGCTTAAAAATCATAATATCCCAATTTACCAAATTAATATTCAAGGTGTACGTGGCAACGGTTTGATCCGTAAACTGGCTGCACCATTTAAAATTTTAGGCGCAACGCTCAGTGCTGTGCGTTACATGAAGCAATTAAAAGTTGATGCTGTTGCAGGTTTTGGTGGTTATGTGGCAGGGCCGGGTGGCTTGGCAGCACGTGCTTTGGGTATTCCTGTGCTGATTCACGAACAAAATGCAGTTGCGGGTTTTACCAACACTCAATTGTCACGTGTGGCAAAAACCGTGTGTCAGGCTTTCCCAAATACCTTTCCAAACAGTAACAAAATTGTCACCACAGGCAACCCTGTTCGTGAAGAAATCACTGCGACCTTAAGCCCTGCATGGCGCTATCAGGAACGTGAAAAAGCAGGCTTGCCAATTCGTATTTTAATTGTGGGTGGTTCACTAGGTGCACAAGCCTTAAATGAATGTGTACCTGAAACGTTAAAGCAACTAAATGTCGCTTTAGATGTTTATCATCAATGTGGGCAAAACCATGCCGATGCGACGCAGGCACGTTATGCACACAAGCCTGACCATTTACAGGTTGAGGTACAGCCTTTTATTGAAGATATGGCCAAAGCCTATAGTGATGCCGATTTAATTATTTGTCGTGCGGGCGCACTCACGGTAACCGAGGTCGCGACTGCAGGTGTTGCAGCAGTATTTGTACCATTGCCTAGTGCGGTGGATGATCACCAAACTGCCAATGCCAAATTTTTAGCCGATTTGGGTGCAGCAAAAATCTGTCCGCAAGCCAGTATGACTCCCGAAAGTTTAACAACATTATTAACCCCGTTAATGAATCGTCAATTGTTGTCTGAAATGGCGGTCAAAGCCCGTCAGCAGGCACAGCCAGATGCAACTCAGCACGTGGTTCGTCTTATTCAAGCATTGTTCGAGTAAAATATGTCTCCATCTACACCCGCTGATCAAGCGAAAAAATTAATCAAAGTGCCTGAAATGCGCCGTATCAAACACATTCATTTTGTGGGTATTGGTGGCGCGGGGATGTGTGGTATTGCCGAAGTCTTGAAAAACCAGGGCTATAAAGTATCGGGTTCAGACATCAAAGCCTCAAAAACCACAGCGCAATTAGAAGAAAACGGCATCAAGGTTTATATTGGGCATGCGGCAGACCATATTAAAGGCGCAAATGTTTTGGTGGTGTCTACTGCAATTGACCCAGAAAACCCAGAAATTAAAGCAGCAATTGACACCCGTATTCCTGTGGTGCGTCGTGCTGAAATGCTGGGCGAGTTGATGCGTTATCGTCATGGTATTGCAGTGGCGGGTACGCATGGTAAAACCACCACCACCAGTTTAATTACCTGTATGTTGGCCGAAGAAAACATGGATCCAACTTATGTGATTGGTGGCTTGCTAAACCGTACTGGGGTCAATGCAGCATTGGGTGCGAGCCGTTATATCGTGGCAGAAGCCGATGAATCTGATGCATCGTTTTTATTCTTAGAGCCCATGGCGGCTGTGGTGACTAATATTGATGCCGACCATATGGACACCTATGGTGGTAGTTTCGATACCTTAAAAGATACCTTTATTCAATTTTTGCACAAACTGCCATTCTACGGTTTGGCTGTGGTGTGTGGTGATGATGCCAATATTCGTGAAATCATGCCGCGTATCGGGCGCCCTGTATTGACCT
This sequence comes from Acinetobacter sp. YH01003, assembly GCF_013420525.1. Classification (NCBI taxonomy): domain Bacteria; kingdom Pseudomonadati; phylum Pseudomonadota; class Gammaproteobacteria; order Moraxellales; family Moraxellaceae; genus Acinetobacter; species Acinetobacter sp. YH01003. The sequence continues at coordinate 5,067 of NZ_VOXY01000003.1, forward strand.
ATGGTTTTAATGAAGACAACGATATTCGTGCCATTGATGTCGATCAAGACGGCATGCGCACACACTTTACTGTACTGCGTAAAGACCGCGAACCGTTACGCGTGACGGTGAATCAACCGGGGCTGCATAACGTATTGAATGCCTTGGCTGCAATTGGAATTGCCACCGATGAAGGCGTTTCTGATGGTGCAATTTGCCGTGCTTTAGAAGGCTTTAGCGGTGTCGGTCGTCGTTTCCAAGTACAAGGTGAGTTTGAGGTAGCAGACGGCAATGTGAAATTGGTAGATGACTACGGACATCACCCGAAAGAAGTGGAAGCCACCATTAAAGCTGCGCGTCAAAGTCATCCTGATCGCCGTTTGGTGATGTTGTTCCAACCACACCGTTTTAGTCGCACCCGTGACTGTTTTGATGACTTTGTGGAAGTGTTGTCACAAGTCGATCAATTGTTATTGCTCGATGTTTATCCTGCGGGTGAAAAACCAATTGTTGGCGCAGATAGCCGTACTTTGGCACGCAGTATTCGTTTGCGTGGTCAGGTTGAGCCAATTTTGGTCGATCCAAATGACGGCAACCTACCGAATATTGTGAAACAAGTGTTACAGGCCAATGACTTGTTATTGACCCAAGGTGCAGGTAATGTGGGGGCGATTTCAATCGAGCTTGCACAAAACCATTTATATTTAAAATAATCACAACCTGTGATGTTTGAATTTGATCGACCAGTTTAAAGTTTAAGGATATAAACGTGTCAAATGCTTCAAAGTTCGGCAAAGTTGCCGTGTTATTGGGTGGAAAATCTGCTGAGCGTGAGGTTTCTCTAGACAGCGGTCAAGCAGTACTCGAAGCACTGCTACGTTCTGGGGTCAATGCAGAAGCATTTGATCCACAAACACGTAGCGTGACCGAATTGGTCAATTATGATCGTGCCTTTATTGTGTTACACGGGCGCGGTGGTGAAGATGGTCAAATTCAAGGTGTTTTGGAATGGTTGAATATTCCATACACGGGTACGGGCGTGCAAGGTTCAGCCATTGGCATGGACAAAGTGAAGACCAAGCAAATTTGGCAAGGTTCTGACTTGCCAACTGCGCCATATCGTATTGTTAGCAAAGATTCCAATATTGAAGACGTGGTTGCCGAATTGGGTTTACCACTCATCATCAAGCCTGTACATGAAGGTTCAAGTATTGGCATGAGCAAAGTCGAAAAAGTAGAAGACTTTGCCGATGCTGTAGCGAAAGCAACTGCACATGACGCTATTGTTATGGCTGAAAAATGGATTACAGGACGTGAATTTACCATCGTGCTGTTAAATGGTCAGGCTTTACCGATTATTCGTTTAGAACCACCGAAAGATGTGGCGTTCTATGATTATGAAGCCAAATATCAACGTAATGATGTGCAATACGGTATTCCGTGTGGTTTAAGCACTGCCGAAGAGCAACAGTTACAAGCTTTGGCATTACGTGCCTTCCAAGCCGTGGGTGCAAGTGGCTGGGGTCGTATTGATGCCATGCAAGATGAGAACGGCAATTTCTGGCTATTGGAAGTGAATACCGTGCCGGGAATGACCAGCCACTCTTTAGTTCCGAAAGCGGCAAATGCAGTCGGCTATAGTTTTGATGAGCTGTGTGTGGCAATTTTGGCACAAACCCTTACAGGTGAAGCACACTAAATATGGCTCAACTTCCTGCATCCTTGCGCCGTAAACGGGCAGCGATTACCTCGATTCATGACAAACCGCCAACAGCCAAAGAAAAGCTGATTCATTTTGGCGGTTGGGTAATGCTGTGCGTTGCGGTGCTCGTGTTGGCAGTGGGTGCGTACGGGCTATACAAAGTCATGACCGATGCACAAATTGCCAAGCTAGATGTAGTGGGTACACGTTCAGATGCGGAACACCGCCAAGTGATGACGCATGTGAACCCTGTAATGACCAAGAACTATTTCACCTCTGACCTAGAGCAAATCCGCGATACCGCTTTGGAGTTGTCTTGGGTAGATCGAGTGGTGGTTTCACGTGCGTGGCCGAATGCTATTCGTGTGCGGGTTATGCCGCGTCATCCAATTGCACGTTGGGGGACAGGTCGTTTGCTCAGTGACAGCGGTGAAGTCTTTACCGAGGTCACGCCACAAAATAATCAACATTTACCGTTATTACACGGGCCAACGCATCAATCTAAAATGATGATGCGTCGTTATAATGAAATTAACCAATTATTCTTACCCGTCAACGATCGTTTAAAAGAACTATATTTAACAGAACGTATGACGTGGTTTATGCAGTTTGATTCAGGTCTACGTGTTATTGTAGATAAAGATCAAACCATGAGTAAGCTGCAGCGCTTGGGGCATCTTGCACAAAGTGATTTGAAACCTGTATGGTCTAAAATATCCGCCATCGATTTGCGTTATCGCAATGGTTTAGCCATTCAATGGAAAAACTCAATTCCGCCAAAAATTGCAAATGGTCACTTTGTTGTAACGATTGATGACACAAGCATTGCAGAGGGAATAAGAGCAAAGCCATAATATTGGGCTTTAAAAAAATAGAGGCATTAAGCCATAAATTAAACATACTGGTAATGGTAGTGAATAAATGAGTGAAGCTGTTCCCTCGGTTGTTGCGATTGACATTGGGACGCACAAAGTTTCAGTTTTGATTGCTAAGGTCCATGCGCCAGACAATATCCAAGTCATTGGTATGGCCACCGCACGTAATCGAGGCATGAGTAAGGGAAAAATTGTCAGTCTCGATAAAGTGATTACTGCAATTAAAAATGCCGTGCAAGAAGCGGAAGATATGGCGGAATGCCGTGTGCATTCGGCATGGATTTCTATTCCTAGTGCAGAGCTAAAAAGCTTTTATGCTTCAGGTCGCACACCTATTGAAAGTAGTGATCACACCATTACCACCAGTGAAGTGGTACGCGCCTTGGACTTGGCCAAAGCCAGTCACCTCACCTCAGACCATTATTTGGTGAGTGCAGTACCACTCGGTTTCGATTTAGATGATTCGGGTGAATGGGTACAAAACCCAATTCGTATGTCAGCACATAGCATGACGGGGCATTATCAATTGATGATGTTGCCTATTAGCACCATGCAGAATTTAGACCGTGCTTTAAAAGGTGCCAATATTGGTGTCGAAAAAATGGTGGTGTCAAATTTAGCCACTGCAGAAGCCAGTCTGCTTAAAGATGAAAAAGAATACGGTGTGTGTCTGGTAGATATTGGCGCAGGTACGACCAGTATTGCAGTTTATTTAGATGGACGTTTGGCCTTGGCACACACTTTGCAGCGTGGTGGTGAGCATGTCACCCGCGATATTGCAGCGGTGTTACAAACCACAACTGAAGAAGCTGAACGGATTAAGCTATTGTATGGCTGTGTAGATATGAAAGTGGTCAAACCTGATCACATGATTCAGATTCAGGGCATTGATGGGCCGCAAACCATTAGCCGTATTGAACTGGCGGAAATTATTATTGCGCGTTATGAAGAAATTTTTGCACAAATTCGTCAGGAACTCGAAAAGAGCGGTGCCATTCATGGTTTATATCATGGTGTGGTTTTGGCGGGTGATGCCTCACAAATTGAAGGCATGATCAGCTTGGTACGTCGTATGTTGGGTGTTTCGGCACACTTGGGGAATCATCCTTCACAAGTTTATGCCGATGAACCGCATCAGGCCGCCTTACGCCGTTCACAATATGCAACAGCTTCAGGCTTATTGCTTTATAGTCAAAACTATACTCAAGACACGATTGTAGAACATGAAGACCCTGAAACCTTATCGGTTTGGGGGCGTGTCGGACGGGCATGGTCTGGCTTGAACGAAAAGTTAAAATCTATTTTTTAGTTGAGTTTTTTGGGAATATTGTTAGGAAGTTGTACGGATCATCACTGGTACTTGACAAGCCAGAAGTTGAACAGCATTCTTAAAAATAATTTTTATGAAGATCAAGGCAGTATACGGGCTTAAGTGACTGCCAATAACGTATTAGGAAATCTAAAGGTCATGGCCTCATTTGAATTTATAGATGATCAAACCGATAGCAACGGTCAAGCCCGTTTCACTGTGTTTGGTGTGGGTGGTGCAGGTGGTAACGCTGTGCAGCACATGCTTGAGTCGGATATTCAGGGTGTAAAATTTGTTTGTGCCAATACGGACAAACAAGCATTGGATCGCATGAATTCGCAATTCAAAATCCAGCTAGGTGAGCAAAGCACACGTGGTTTAGGCGCGGGCGGTGATCCTCAAGTGGGTCAAACTGCAGCGGAAGAAAGCCGCGAGCTGATCTGTCAGCAACTTGAAGGCACAGACATGGTGTTCGTGACTGCAGGGATGGGCGGTGGTACAGGTACAGGTGCTGCGCCAGTTGTGGCTGAAATTGCCAAAGAAATGGGCATTTTGACTGTTGGTGTGGTGACTACGCCATTTAACTTTGAGGGTAAGCGTCGCTTACTTTCTGCGGAAAAAGGGATTGCGGCATTAGAACAGCATGTAGACTCTTTAATCATTATTCCAAACCAGCGTTTAATGAAAGTTTACCGCGACATTTCAATGAAAGATGCGTATAAAAAAGCCGATGACGTTTTGTTGAACGGTGTACGCAGTATTTTTGATTTGGTGGTACGTCCAGGTCACATCAACCTAGACTTTGCTGACTTGAAAACTGCGATGAGTACGCGCGGTTATGCGATGATGGGTGTTGGTTCAGGTCGTGGTGAAAACCGTGCGCGTCAAGCGGCTGAACAAGCGATTCGTAGCCCATTGCTCGATAGCGTAACCATTGCCAATGCCAAAGGCTTGTTGATTAACGTAACGGGTGGTGATGATGTGACCTTCGGTGAAATCGAAGAGATCATGGACGTGATTCATCAACTTTCAGATACCGAACAAACCCAAGTATTCTACGGTACGGTATTTGATCCTGAAGCGCGTGACGAAATTAGCGTGACTGTTATTGCTACTGGTTTAGCGCGTAACACAGGCGATACACCAGAGCCTGCAAAACGCACCGTGACACAAACCACTTCTGCAGCACCAACAGCGGCAGTAGAAGAAGATGATGTGCCTGCAATTCAGCGTCAGCAGGCAGAAACTGCGCCTGCAATTAGTGCGACAACAACATCAGGCTCTGCGCGTCCAACGCCAATGAGTATTCAAGACTATTTGAAAAATCAGCAGCGTAAATAAGCCAAGATCCTCAATTTCATTGTGTGATCGGGAAAAGGCAGTTTTAAACTGCCTTTTTTGTTTTTTATCAATGGCTAAATATGCTAACGTATAGCGGTTTTAAAATTTAGATGAATTGAGAACATGCTGAAACAACGTACCCTACAACGTGTCGTCAAGGCGAGCGGTATTGGTCTGCACAGTGGTCAAAAAGTATTGATCAACTTTGTGCCGCATCATGCCGATGGGGGAATTGTGTTTCGTCGTATCGATTTAAATCCGCCTGTCGATATTCCAGCCGATGCCATGCTGATTCAAGAAGCATTTATGTGCTCGAATTTGGTTCAGGATAATGCCAAAGTTGGCACTATTGAGCATGTTATGAGTGCAATTGCAGGGTTGGGCATTGATAACTTGATTATTGAAGTGTCTGCCTCTGAAGTGCCCATTATGGACGGCAGTGCAGGGCCTTTTATTTATTTGTTGATGCAGGGTGGTTTAAAAGAACAGGATGCTGCGAAAAAGTTCATCAAAATTTTAAAACCTGTAGAAGCTTTAATTGACGATAAACGTGCGGTGTTCAGTCCGCATGAAGGTTTTCAGCTCAATTTCACCATCGACTTTGATCATCCTGCCTTTAAAAAAGAATATCAGTCTGCCACCATCGATTTTTCTACAGAAACCTTTGTCTATGAAGTCAGTGGCGCACGTACTTTTGGCTTTATGAAAGATTTGGACTATTTAAAAGCCAATAATTTGGCTTTGGGTGCGAGTTTAGATAATGCCATTGGGGTAGATGATACAGGCGTGGTCAATGAAGAAGGTTTGCGCTTCTCGGACGAGTTTGTACGGCATAAAATTTTAGATGCTGTGGGGGATTTGTACTTGCTTGGACATCAAATTATTGCCAAGTTTGATGGTTATAAATCAGGACATGCCTTAAATAATCAGTTATTACGCAATGTTCAGAGCGATCCAAGCAGTTATGAAATTGTAACATTTGATGACATAAATTCTTGCCCGATCACTTTTGTGCATGTGACATAAGTCATTGTCTTTTCTTACTACGTTATAATGTAACAACAATAATATGTGAATTTCATCACAAATTTGAGCGCGAGTTTTTGGTGTTTTCTGCAAACAATTATTTTTTATTGCTTGCCAAACGTAACAAAGCTTGGCTAAGCTTAGGGTCGCTCACAAAGTCAGCAGCACCTCGTAACATATCTTGAGTTTCTGGACTAAGTGTTCTTAAAGGCTTTTCGCTTTTTGGGGGCGTTTGAGATTCAACTCTTAAACGAACTTGAATTTTTTGTATGTCTTTCAGTTCATGCAGTTGTGACAGTTGAGTAATGTATTGCTTTTGCAAATAAGCAAGTTGACTGACCATCGCTTGATTCGTTCCAGTAATGGTTAAGACACCTTGTTGATAACAAACCACCTGCCATTGCTCTGGTTGCGGCAGTAAAGGTTGAATAAGTTTGCCAAGTTTCTGCCATGCAGCAACTTGGGTTGAGAGAAACGTTAGGTTTCCTGTTTTTATGTGTTTTCTTGTTTGTTGAAAGAGATTCACAGGTTCGGACATACATCATTCCTTCATGTTTATGCCCTAATCTTATGCGCTCCTTTCAGTAGATATCAAGGAAGAGATCACAAGGAACTTCAAGTAAGAACAGTTAAGAGGTTTTTTTATGCATTCGCGCCGTATTTTATTAGCGTTTTCACTGGCAGCTTCGGCAGCATCTGTCGCATTTGCTGATTTAGTTGAGTTAGATTCTCAAAATTCATCGACTGATCGTATTGAGCAATTAACCCGCACCTTGTCACAAGGTTCTTATACAGAAACACAAGACATTGATGTTCCTGCACAAACGCAGATGACCGTTAAGCTTCGTGAAAAGACTACAGAATTAAACAATGCGTCTTTAGCAAAAAAATACGGTACCAATACCAGCACCCGTTTTGCTTCTTCAAATCCTTATGCTTGGTTAGTGTCACATCCATTACCAAATGCACGTATTAGCTCGAACTATGGCGGTCGTGTCATGAGTGGTCGTGCTGAAAACCATTCAGGCTTAGACCTTGCTGCACCAAGCGGTACTCCAATTTATGCGACTGGCCCAGGTATTGTGACCAAGTCAGGCTGGGGCACAGGTTATGGTCAATATGTAGAAATTAACCACGGTAATGGTTATATCACGCGCTACGCACACGCTTCACGTTTAATTGCACGTGTGGGTGACCGTGTAGATGCAGGCGAACATATTGCCAACGTGGGTTGTACAGGTCGTTGTACAGGTCCTCACTTACATTATGAAGTAGTGAAAGATGGTCAACGTAAGAACCCTTCTACCTATTTAGCAATGTTGCCGTAATGTTTTGGCTAGAAATTCATGCTCTAGCCACACTCACTGTAAACTACACGCGAACTACAAATTAAAACATGAAATTAAAGCGGCAAAGGTCGCTTTTCTTTATACTCACGTTTAGCTTTTAGCAAAATCTAGTGAGACATTTCAGACATCAACTTATCACCTAAAAAAATAATAACACGCAGTATCTGCTTTATTGTATAAAAAACCGCCTAAATTGGCGGTTTTTTGTTATTTGCTGTAAGAATGTGTCAATGACTATTTATTTTCTAAATAGTATGCAGGATATGCATTTAAGATTAGCCATATCTACTAAAGTCTAAATTATGATACATATAAAGCATACGATTAGGCTTAGGAATAGTGAATTATGGCGTTTTACGGTGATACGGACTCACAAGAAACCCAAGAATGGCAAGACGCCTTTGATGCTGTGTTACAACATATGGGTACTGAACGGGCAGCATTTTTACTCGAAAAACTGTACCAACGTGCAATTGCAAAGCATGTACCCATTCAGCGATTAAATACTCCTTACCTCAATACCATTTCAGTGGAAGAACAACCTGCCATGCCGGGCGATCAGGATATGGAGCGTCGTATTCGCGCCCTGATTCGCTGGAATGCGTTGGCGATGGTATTGCGTGCCAATAAAACAGGTGATGATTTAGGTGGTCACCTTGCAAGTTTCGCATCTTCAGCCACATTATATGATGTTGGTTTTAACCATTTCTTCCGCGCCAATAGTGATCATTTTGGCGGTGACATGATTTACTACCAAGGTCACTGTGCACCTGGTATTTATGCTCGTTCATTTTTAGAAGGGCGTTTAACCGAAGATCAATTGAATAATTTCCGCCGTGAAGTGGGCGGTAACGGTTTACCTAGCTATCCACATCCTTATTTAATGCCTGACTATTGGCAGTTCCCAACGGTATCGATGGGTCTGGGTCCAATCATGTCAATTTATCAGGCACATATTCAAAAATATTTAATGAACCGCGGTTTGATTAAAGAAGAAGACCGTAAAGTCTGGGCATATCTAGGCGATGGTGAAATGGATGAGCCAGAAAGTTTGGGTGCAATTTCACTGGCAGGTCGTGAAAAGCTAGATAACCTGATTTGGGTGGTGAACTGTAACTTACAGCGTTTAGATGGCCCTGTACGCGGTAACGGTAAAATCATTCAAGAACTTGAGTCGTTATTCCGTGGCGCAGGTTGGCGCGTGATTAAAGTGGTCTGGGGGCGTCATTGGGATGCTTTATTAGACAAAGACGACACAGGTGCATTAAGAGCCATTATGGAAGAAGCGGTGGATGGTGATTATCAGCGCTTGCAAGTGAAAGGTGGTGCATACGCTCGTGAAAAATTCTTTGGTAAATATCCTGAAGCCAAAGAATTGGTCAAAGATTTAAGCGATGAAGATATTGATAACCTGAACCGTGGTGGTCACGATCCGTACAAAGTATTTGCGGCGTATGCTGAAGCATGTAAGGCCAAAGGTCAGCCAACGGTCATTTTAGCCAAAACTGTCAAAGGTTATGGTTTGTCTGATGAAATTGAAGCGGTGAACAAAACCCACCAAATCAAAAAAATGCAGTTGGATTCTTTAAAATATGTACGTGACCGCTTCAACTTGCCATTTAGCGATGAGCAACTTGAAGAAGTGCCGTTCTATCGTCCAAGTGAAAATTCGCCTGAATTGAAATATATGAAAGCGCGTCGCGAAGCGTTGGGTGGTTATTTGCCTGCGCGTCGTAAAGACAGCGAAGCTTTACAAATTCCTGAATTATCAGTTTTCGATTCAGTCTTGGCAGGTTCAGGTGGCAAAGAACAATCGACCACTATGGTGATGGTGCGTTTGATTTCTGCCCTGCTCAAAGAAAAAGCCATTAAAGACCGTGTGGTACCCATTGTACCCGATGAAGCACGTACTTTCGGTTTAGAAGGCATGTTCCGTCAACTGGGTATTTATGCCGCACATGGGCAAAAATACACCCCTGAAGACCAAGAACAATTGATGCATTATCGTGAAGCCAAAGACGGTCACATGCTGCAAGAAGGCATTAACGAAGCAGGTGCAATGAGTGCTTGGGCAGCTTTGGGTACCAGTTATTCGACCAATAACTTACCAATGATCCCAATGTATATGTATTACTCCATGTTTGGTTTCCAACGTATTGGGGATATTGCATGGGCGGCAGGTGATGCACAGGCGCAAGGTTTCTTGTTGGGTGCCACTGCAGGACGTACCACACTCAATGGTGAAGGCTTGCAACACCAAGATGGTCACTCGCATATTTTAGCCAATACTATTCCAAACTGTGTGTCCTATGACCCATGCTTTGGTTATGAACTTGCCGTGATTGTGCATGATGGTTTGCAACGCATGTATGTCAATCAGGAGCGCGTGTTCTATTACCTCACCGTAATGAATGAAAACTACGAGCATCCTGAAATGCCACAAGGTGTGGAAGAAGGCATTAAGCGCGGCATGTATTTACTGCAGGAAGATGAAAAAGCCACGGTTCAATTGCTAGGTTCAGGTGTGATTTTGCGTGAAGTCATCAAAGCGGCGAAAATCTTGCGTGAAGAGTATCAAATCCACTCGAATGTCTACAGTGTGACCAGTTTTAATGAATTGGCGCGTGATGGTATGGCGTGTGAAGAATACAACCGTTTGCATCCATTGGCTGAAGAAAGCAAAGAGCCGTGGATCTCACAACAGTTACGTGGCAAAGATGGCATTGTCGTGTCTGCTACCGATCACATGCGCGCCTATAGCGAGCAAATTCGCGGTTACTTGCCAGACAATCGTCCATTTGTTGCCTTAGGTACCGATGGTTATGGTCGTTCCGATACCCGCGGTAACTTGCGTAGCTACTTTGGGGTCGATGCTGCACACATTGTGGTAGCCACCTTGAAAAAACTGGCTGATGAAGGCGAAGTCGATGCGCGTTTGGTCAAAGATGCAATCTCGACATTTGAGTTAGATACAGATCGTCCTGTCGCGTGGGCACCGCAAGCGGTTCCTGAAGTACAAGCGGTTGCTGACTACAAAGAGGAGCACTGATCATGCAAATTCAAACGCCTGATATTGGTGTCGATAAAGCCACTGTTGCAGATATTCTTGTCAAAGTTGGTGACACGATTGCAGTTGATGACAGCATTGTCCTATTGGAATCAGACAAAGCCTCTGTTGAAGTACCCAGCACCGTTGCAGGGGTGGTGAAAAGTATTTTGGTACAACAAGGCGATGAAGTGACTGAAGGTGCGGTGCTGATTGAGTTGGAAACTGAAGCTCAAACGGCAGCTGCTACAGAAGTTGCTGCACCGCAAGCCCAAGTAGATGCTGCACCGAAGCAAGATGCTGAACCAGTGATCGCTGCAGAACCAAGCTCAGCGACATCAAACACTGCGCAAGAAGTAGATGTACAAGTACCTGACATTGGCGTGGAAAAAGCCGTTGTTGGGGAAATTTTAGTACAAGTGGGCGATGCGATTGATGTGGATCAAAGCATTATTGTGGTGGAGTCGGACAAAGCTACAGTAGAAGTGCCAAGTACGGTGTCGGGTACAGTTACCGCTATCCAAATCAATACGGGTGATACCGTAAAAGAAGGTGTGGTGATTCTGAAAGTGAAAACCGCCGCTGCTGCAGTCACACAGGTGGAAACACCTCAAGTGGCATCAGCAGAAGCGGCTGCTGCAACAGCGAGCGCAGCAACTGCATCTGCACCACAAACAACAGCATCAGCACAGGTTGAAGTCGCAGTGCCTGATTTAGGGGTCGATAAAGCCACAGTGGCAGAAATTTTGGTACAAGTGGGCGATACGGTTGCTGCTGACCAAAGTTTGATTGTGGTGGAATCAGACAAAGCCACGGTTGAGGTGCCAAGTACTACCGCAGGTGTGATTCAAGCCATCCACGTGGAATTAGGACAAAGTGTTGCGCAGGGCAATGCCTTAGTGACGATAGTAACTGCAGGCGCAGCTGCACCAGCAGCAGTTGCGGCAGCGCAAGTTGCCTCTGCACCAAGTGCATCGCCAGCAGTCAGTGCTGCATCTACAGCACAAACCACAACGGTTGCAGCAAGTGCACATACGAATGTAGACAAATTGAGCAAGGCGCAAAATGAAGCCAATGCAAAAGTGTATGCAGGCCCTGCTGTGCGTAAACTGGCGCGTGAGTTAGGTGTTGTTTTAGCCGATGTAAACGCCACTGGCCCACATGCACGTGTACTCAAAGAAGACTTGAAGGCTTATGTTAAAGCGCGTCTTACTGCGCCGCAGATGGCTCCTGTCGCTGCTACAACACAGCAAGTTACAGGTTTGCCAAAGTTGCCTGATTTTAGTGCATTTGGTGGCGTGGAAGAAAAAGGTTTGACGCGCTTACAACAAGTGTCAATTCCGCAATTGTCCCTGAACAATTACATTCCACAAGTCACGCAATTTGATTTGGCCGATATTACTGAGCTAGAAGCGTGGCGCAGTGAATTGAAAGCTAACTTCAAAAAAGAAGGTGTTAGCTTGACCATTTTGGCGTTCATTGCCAAAGCTGTAGCGCATTTGCTGAAAGATGAACCGTATTTCGCTGCGCATTTGGCAGATGATCAAAAGTCTGTGCTGCTGCGTAAAGAAATCCACATGGGCATTGCCGTGGCAACCCCTGATGGTTTAACCGTGCCTGTGCTACGCAATCCAGATCAGAAATCGATTAAACAAATTGCGATCGAACTGGGCGAGTTGAGCCAAAAAGCGCGTGATAAAAAGTTGTCGCCTAAAGATTTACAAGGTGCAAACTTTACTATCACCAGTTTAGGTTCGATTGGTGGTACGGCATTTACGCCGTTAGTGAACTGGCCACAGGTTGCGATTTTGGGTATTTCACCAGCGACCATGCAGCCTGTCTGGAATGGTGAAGGCTTTGATCCGCGCTTGATGTTGCCATTGTCATTGTCGTATGACCATCGGGTAATTAATGGCGCAGATGCAGCACGTTTTACCCATAAACTGACCCAGTTGTTGGCAGATATTCGTAGCTTGCTGCTCTAAACTCAGAAAAGCTTTATAAAACCCTGCTGCGGCAGGGTTTTTTGTCACTGCCGTTATTCGGCTAAATTTGCTTAACCGCAGTATTCCGTTTAGAATAGCTGTACTTCATTGGGGAGTAGCCGCTTTTTACTAATTTCTGTTTCAACTGAATGCAGTAAAAAGGTGATGGTCAACATATTTGTTCCACAGAACATGGTCATCATAGCAAAGAACCAAGTCTGCTTTTTCAAGCTTTCTTTTGTTGGCAAGACCTTTGATTTATCACTCTGCAGATTTTGGCTAGCAGGAGGGATAGGTCATTGGTATGTGTGCTAGCCAGAGAAAAACATCATGTATGAATTCCTCATCTCGACTGCCATTGTCGCCTTAGCCGAAATGGGTGATAAAACCCAATTACTGGCTTTATTACTCGCGGCACGTTTTCGTAAACCTGCTCCAATCTTGGTTGCTATTTTACTGGCAACACTCATTAACCACGGACTTTCTGCAGTTTTGGGGCAGTGGATTACCACGGTACTTAGCCCAGAAATTTTATTGTGGATTTTGTCTTTAGGTTTTATTGGCATGGCGATTTGGATGCTTATTCCAGACCAGCTAGATGATGAAACTGAAAGCATCAACAAGTGGCAAAAATACGGTGTATTTGGCGCGACCTTTGTATTGTTCTTTTTGGCAGAAATTGGCGATAAAACTCAAATTGCCACAGTGGCTTTAGCTGCACGTTATGACAGCGTGTTTTGGGTCATGCTTGGAACCACTTTGGGGATGATGCTGGCCAATGCACCTGCGGTATTTATTGGTAATAAATTAGCGACCCGATTGCCAATTGCTTTAATTCATAAAATTGGTGCACTGATTTTCCTAATTATTGGTGTGTCGACTTTGGCGCAACATTATTTATTCTAAATTATTCATTAAAATGCATAAATCCTGAGCAAACTGCTCGGGATTTATTTATGTGAATGGTACTGCAATTCACTGATATTTCAGATAATCTGAGCCATTTTATTTATTGTAACTTTCCATAAATAGCTATATGTTATTCAGTGATAGAAAATCTATTTTTAAAATGAAAAAATTGGGGATTGGTTATGGCATTTGACCGTACAACATCGCAGGTCTTATTTGATAATGGGACACATAAATGTATTAGTTTTACCAGTTTGGTCAAAGGTGAAGGTGTTCAGGCCAACCAATTTCTGATCATTGATAATAACCGTGCCGCAGTGCTAGACCCAGGTGGCGACCTGACCTATGTACCACTGACCATGGAATTAAACAAATATACCCGTTTGACCAATCTTGACTATGTCATGGCATCGCACCAAGACCCAGACATCATCACTTCAATGCCGCGTTGGTTGGTCTATACCGAAGCAAAAATCGTAGCATCAAAATTGTGGGCGCGTTTCTTGCCGCACTTAAGCTCATCTTTTATGAGCGACCGTATGAAAGGCAACTGGTTAGATCGTTTGGTGGAACTGCCAGATGAAGGTCAGGCAATTCCTTTGGGCGAGTCTAAAATTATTGCTGTGCCTGCGCATTTCTTACACTCTGTTGGTAATTTCCAGTTTTATGATCCTATCGCCAAAATTTTATTTTCTGGTGATATGGGTGCGTCAATGGTGGAAGATGCTTCAATTCCATTGACTGATTTTGCTGCGCATATTCCTGCGATGAAAGGTTTCCATCAGCGCTATATGTGTTCCAATAAAGTGATTCGCCTATGGGTGAATATGGTACGCACCATGGACGTTGAAATGATTGTGCCGCAACACGGTACGCCATTTGTGGGCAAAGAACAGGTGAACCAATTCCTAGACTGGATTGAAACATTGGAATGTGGCGTCGATTTGATGGATGAACACGTTTTTAGCTGCCCTGAATAAGCGACAAAAAAAGCTGAAAAAACTGTAAAAAAAACTTGAGTGCAAAAACAACTTTTTTTAAGATTTTCGCCCAAAAACGATTTTTTTGATGACGAGAACTTAACGAATGTTGTCTCAAGTACCTACAGCCGATGCCTGCTTAAGCTGCGGCGCGTGTTGCGCTTATTTCCGTGTTTCATTTTATTGGGCTGAAGGCATGAATATGCCTGAGCACTACACGGAACCAGTAACAGCAGTCTATTCATGCATGTGTGGTACCAATCAGAGTCAGCCGCGTTGTGTCGCTTTAGAAGGTGAAGTTGGACAGCAAGTGAGCTGCGGGATTTATGAATTACGCAGCAGCTCTTGTAAAGAAGTGCAAATTGCCGATGATCAATGCAATAAAGCACGTCGTGCGCATAACATGATTCCATTTGTGCAAGTCGATCCAGCCATTTCTGTGAATGATGATGACTTCGATCAAGTGGTTTAATGGTGCTTTAAGTTGTTGATCGCAATCCAGATTGGAAAAGCAAAGCTGCGGCTTTGCTTTTTTTGTGGCTCAATTTTGGGTAGATAGCCAAATCATGATTCAGATTGAAGCGGCTTTATCTGCCTGAAAAATGAAACCTCGCAAGTTTTAAACTTGCGTGGCTAAAAAGCAAACTAGGAGTGAAAACCTCAATTTTTAGATGAAAATTACCGATTTTTTCATGCTGCATCCCCCAGAAGGGCAGAATAAAAAATATTTCTTAGAGAACAAATGAAATTTGTGCCCAGATTTGTTTATAATGGCTCACGGAAATTACCAGTGAGACTGTTATGCTGACCATCGTTCAAGAAGCGTTAACCTTCGATGATGTCTTATTACTCCCTGCCTATTCTACTGTTCTCCCAAAAGATGTCTCCTTAAAGACACGTTTTACGCGCGGCATTGACCTGAATATTCCTTTGGTTTCAGCAGCAATGGATACGGTGACTGAATCTCGTATGGCAATTGCGATGGCGCAAAATGGTGGTATTGGTATTTTGCATAAAAACATGGACATCGTTGCGCAAGCAGCCGAAGTGCGCCGTGTGAAAAAATTTGAAGCGGGTATGGTGAAAGACCCGATTACCGTAACGCCAGAAACTACAGTACGTGAATTGATTGCGCTGACTCAAGCCAATAATATTAGCGGTGTACCTGTAGTAAAAGATGGCAAAGTTGTCGGTATTGTGACAGGACGTGATACACGTTTTGAAACCAACCTTGAACAACCTGTCAGCAATATCATGACAGGTCAAGATCGTTTAGTGACAGTACGCGAAGACGAATCTAAAGAAAACATTCAAGCTTTATTGCAACAGCATCGTATTGAAAAAGTCTTGGTGGTGAATGACCAGCAGGAATTAAAAGGCTTAATTACGGTCACTGATTTCCGTAAAGCAGAATTGTATCCAAACAGCTGTAAAGATGACTTAGGTCGTTTACGCGTGGGTGCTGCAGTGGGTACAGGCGCAGAAACACCAAGCCGTGTAGAAGCATTGGTTGAAGCAGGTGTCGATGCGATTGTGGTTGATACTGCACACGGTCACTCTGCAGGCGTAATTGAGCGTGTACGTTGGGTAAAAGCTAACTATCCACAAGTTCAAGTAATTGGCGGTAACATTGCAACTGGCGATGCTGCTTTGGCATTGTTAGATGCAGGCGCAGACGCAGTGAAAGTGGGGATTGGCCCAGGTTCAATCTGTACCACACGTATTGTGGCAGGTATTGGTATGCCGCAAATCTCTGCAATTGACGCTGTTGCCAATGCATTGAAAGAACAGATTCCATTAATTGCCGATGGTGGTATTCGCTTCTCTGGTGATATGGCCAAAGCGATTGGTGCAGGTGCAAGTACCATTATGGTGGGTTCATTGCTTGCTGGTACTGAAGAAGCACCGGGCGAAGTTGAATTCTTCCAAGGTCGTTACTACAAAGCATACCGTGGTATGGGTTCATTGGGTGCAATGGCGGGTGCAACAGGTTCTGCAGACCGTTATTTCCAAGACTCGAAAGCAGGTGCAGAAAAACTTGTACCAGAAGGTATTGAAGGTCGTGTACCGTACAAAGGCCCAATGGGCAACATCGTGCATCAGATGATGGGTGGTTTACGTTCATCTATGGGTTATACAGGTTCTTCAACCATTGAAGATCTACGCCAAAATGCTAAATTCGTGAAAATTACTGCAGCAGGTATGCAGGAATCTCACGTGCATGATGTGACGATTACTAAAGAAGCGCCGAACTATCGCGTTGGTTAATATGAACTATCGCGTTGGTTGATATTTAGTAGCATTTTCAAATAAAAGCCGTCATCAATGTGACGGCTTTTTCATTTTTGGTGTAAAGTAACTCGCAGTAAAAAAGTGATGATAAAGATCACCCCTAAGAAGTGAGAACAATATGAGTTATTTTGGTACAGACGGCATTCGAGGGAAGTTTGGAGAGTTACCAATTACACCTGATTTTGCATTAAAACTAGGTTTTGCAGCAGGTAAAGTTTTAAAAAAACACACCAAAAAAAATAAACCTATTGTGGTATTAGGTAAAGATACACGTCTTTCAGGCTATATTTTAGAAGCAGCATTACAAGCGGGTTTAAATGCCGCAGGTGTCTATGTGCATTTGCTCGGCCCATTGCCGACGCCCGCTATTGCGCACTTAACCCGCGCTTTGCATGCCAGTTTAGGCATTGTGATTTCAGCATCGCATAATCCGTATTTTGATAACGGGATTAAATTTTTCTCGGGCGAAGGGAAAAAGCTGCCAGATGCCTTGCAAGAAGAAATTAACCAAGAATTGCAGCAAGAATTAAAAATTGAAGATACGGCCAACTTGGGTAAAAGCGTTCGTGTTAAAGATGCCAATGGGCGTTACATCGAGTTTTGTAAATCGACCTTTCCATATCATTTAGATTTAAATGACCTCACCATTGTGGTCGATTGCGCCAATGGTGCTGCCTACAATGTTGGCCCTGCGGTATTCCGTGAATTAGGTGCGAAAGTGATTGCCATTCACAATGAGCCAAATGGTTTAAACATCAACGAAAATTGCGGCTCAACCCATCCTGAAAGTTTGCAAAAAGCGGTGCTTGAGCATCAGGCGGACTTGGGTGTTGCATTTGATGGTGATGCAGACCGTGTGATTTTGGTGGATAGTCAAGGCAAGCAAATTGATGGTGACCACATTTTATATATTCTTGCCACACAAGGCTCGAAAAAACCTGCAGGTATTGTTGGGACGTTAATGAGCAATATGGCGCTGGAATTGGCGTTAGAAAAAGCCCAAGTACCATTACTGCGTGCCAATGTCGGTGACCGTTACGTGCTACAAGGTCTGGAAGAAAATGGCTGGGTTATTGGTGGTGAGCCATCGGGGCATATTTTGACTTTGGATAAGAGCACTACAGGTGATGCAATTATTGCGGCTTTGCAAGTGTTAACGGTGATGGTCGAACAAAATAAAGCCCTGCATGAATTGGTGGCAGATTTTAAACTGTTGCCAAACGTGCTGGAAAATGTGCGCTTAGCAAATATGTTTGACCCGTATACTGTTCCTGCCTTGGTGGAAGAGTTTGACCGTGCCACGGAACAGCTGAAAGGTCGTGGACGTTTATTGATTCGTAAATCGGGCACTGAACCTGTGATTCGTGTCATGGTAGAAGGTGATGATTTGGCTGAAGTGAAGACATTGGCGAAAGATTTAGCCGATGCTGTACGTCGTCATGCCGTCTAAAGGGGGTAAATCGTGAGTGATTTAATTAAAGATTTAAGTGAGCTGCGTTTAAGTTACCAAAAAGGTGAATTGCTAGAAGCACAGGTCAGTGCCAATCCGCATATTCAGTTTTTGAATTGGTTTAACCATGCCTTAGAAGCCAAGCTGCATGAACCGTATGCGATGTCATTGGCGACTGCCAATGCGCAAGGTCGTCCGCATGTGCGTACTGTGTTGCTGCGTGGAGCCACCGAAGCAGGCTATGACTTTTATACCAATTATGACAGTCAAAAAGGGTTGGATTTAGCGGCCAATCCTTATGCTGAATTGTTATTTTACTGGCCTGAACTGGAACGTCAGATTCGTGTCAGCGGTTATGTCGAAAAAATTGATGAGCAAGAATCGACAGCGTATTATCACAAACGCCCACGTGACAACCAAATCGCTGCGCATATTAGCACTCCGCAAAGTGGTGTGATTGCCAGCCGTGAAGAACTACAGGCGCGTTTCCAAGACTTGCATGCCCAAGTGGGCGATCAATCTGAATTGCAAAAACCTGTATTTTGGGGCGGTTACCGCTTGCAGCCTGATTATTACGAATTTTGGCAAGGCCGTCCGAACCGTTTGCATGACCGCTTAGCTTATGAAAAAATTGAAGGTGACTGGAAACTACAACGCTTGATGCCTTAAATCACTGGAAATTATGTCAAAAATTCTAATAAAGCAAAGACCTTTACTTACACGCCCTGAAAACTTTCAGGGCGTCTCTACATTTGTTGCCCAAATTTTAGCGCGCCGTGGCGTTGCGTCTGAGCAGGAGCTGGAACTTAAACTGAAGCACTTGCTTGCTCCAAGCATGAAAGGTCTACCAGAAGCAATTCAGCTGATGGATCAGGCGATTGATCAGCAGAAAAAAATTGTAATTGTGGGCGATTACGATGCCGATGGCGCGACCAGTACCACACTTATGATTTTGGCATTGCGCGAAATGGGCGCACACGTGCAGTATTTAGTACCTGACCGTTTTAAATATGGTTATGGCTTAACCCCCGCCATTGCCGATTTGGCTTTTGAGCGTTATGCACCTGATCTATTAATTACGGTAGATAACGGAATTTCCAGTCATGCAGGCGTGGAACGTGCGCAAGCTTTGGGGATGCAGGTCATCATTACCGATCATCACCTCACAACGAAAGCCACCCCAAATGCAGAGGCTGTGGTGAATCCAAACCAATTGGGTTGTGATTTCCCAAGTAAAGCCTTGGCAGGTGTGGGTGTGGCATTTTATGTGTTGGCGAACTTATCCAGTCAGCGTAAAAAACAGGGCAAATCTGCTGCAAATTTAACGCAATATTTAGATTTGGTGGCTTTGGGCACCTATGCCGATGTAGCCAGTCTGGATTATAACAACCGTATTTTGGTGGATGCAGGCTTAAAACGGATACAGCAGAATTTATGTCGTCCTGGGATTAGCGCATTGCTAGACTTGGCAGGGCGTGAACCCACACAGCTTAAAGCGCAGGATTTAGGTTTTGTCTTAGGGCCACGTATTAATGCTGCAGGGCGCATGGAAACGATGGATATTGGAATCGAGTGTTTATTGGCAACGGATATGCAAAGTGCCTATGCTTTGGCACGTCAGTTAAATGCTTTGAATCAGGAACGTCGTCAGGTTGAAGCACAAATTAAACAAGATGCGCTGGCAGAATTGGAAAAGTTGCAGTTAGATCAAAGCGATTTACCGCATGCTTTGATTATGTTTGAAGAACATTGGCATCAAGGCGTGATTGGAATTGTCGCAGGACGTTTAAAAGAGCAGTTCCATCGCCCTGCGATTGTATTTGCTGCCGATGAAGATGGTGAGCATATTAAAGGCTCTGCCCGTTCCATAGAAGGTATTCACATTCGTGACAGCATTGAATTGGTGGCAGAGCAATATCCACACTTGGTTAGTCATTTTGGTGGGCATGCTGCAGCCGCAGGCTTGACCATTAAAAAGGCTCATTTTGCAGAATTTAAACAGGTCTTTGAACAGATCATTGCGCAAATGGATGCAGAGCTGTTTCATGCCGTGCTGTGGACAGATGGTGAATTGCCGCCAGAGGCTTTTCATTTGCACACGGTAGAGATGCTGCAGCATTTGGCACCGTGGGGACATAAATTTCCGCAACCTGTATTTGAAGGGCGTTTTAAAGTGGTCGATTTTAGATGGCTTAAAGATACTCATTTAAAACTGCGTTTGGCATTGGAGAATGGGCAGGTTGTAGATGCGATTGCGTTTGGTGCCAAAGATAAATTTGAATTTAACCCGATGCTGGATGATGTGCGTTTGGTTTATGAATTAGAGCGCAATGTGTTTAATGGCAATGTGAGTTTACAGTTGCAGATTGTGCATTTGGAGCAATCTAAATAACAAAATCCGCTCAAATTTGAGCGGATTTTTTGCTTTTAATTTATGGAATTAGAAGCGGAATGTACCATTAATGCCATAAGAGTCCGCACCATCAGTTGTTGTGTAATTCACACCTACAGCAAATGCAGGGGTAAAGAATTTTTGTGCACGGACATTAAAGATAGTATCAGAGTCATCTTCTGTTGAATCAGCAAAAGCAACACCAACACTTAGAGTTGGGTCGATATAAAGGTCTGCACCTAGACGATATACTGTTTCATCGCCGAAATAAGAAACACCCTCAAAATTCGTATAATAGTTACCTATTTGAGATACATATTTTGCGCGTAAAGAAACAGCTGTTTCATCAACTACAGCCACCCCATAACCAAGTGTGCTTGCAAATCCAATTTTAGAAGCTAACATTGGATCGAAGCTGTCTTTTGCGACACCAACCGCTAATAGTAGACCATTTGTAGGTAGATAACCTGCTTCTAAAGAGTAACCAGTATTATCTTCAGACTCTTCTTCATGAAGTCCAGGGGTAGTTACCGAACCTGTATAGTCCAAACGGTTTAAGCTACCACCAATATAAAATTGGGTATTAGGGATATAAAACTCACCGTTAATACCAACAATGTCATATTCTTCTTCTGCCTTGACGTTACCTATGTTGAGTTCATTTTGGGCATTAAGATATCCTAAGCCAATATTGCTCGCTTTAGCTAAAAAAGCAGCTTCAGCTAAAGGTACATTTTTGACTTGAACACCATTTAGGTAATATTTACCATTAATAAAGAATAAGTCGCCATCAGACTCAAGTTCTACACCACCTAAATTATTATCAAAATCAGTGTTTTCATACCCACCATTGATTTCAAATTGATACGCATGAGCAGTACTTAAACCAGCAAGAAGAGCAGTTGCAAGCGCAAGTTTTTTAAACATTATTGAGATTCCCTCTGTTGTAGAAATATGACTGTTTTGTTACAGTTGTTGCTGATTGTACGGAAAATAAACATACAGTCAATGCACTATTTCTACCTAACTGCTTTATTTTGAGGCATAAAAAAGCACCCTTCCGAAGAAGAGTGCTGTTTGAATATCTAATTAGGCTAAACTCAGAAGCGATATTTTGCAGCGACACCAAAGCGGTTATAGTCATTGTTGCCAACTTCACCAAAGCCAACACGGCCTTCGAGGCTGATTTGCGGGGTAAAGAATTTACGTGCATTGATACCAAATTCGTTAGTATCACCGTAGTCACGATCTTTACTGTAGTAGTCTACACCTAGACTTAAGGTTTTATCGATGAAGTAATCTGCCGCAAGGTTATATTCGTCTAAATCACCAAAACCTGCGCCTGCTTCTAAGTTGATATCTTTACCATTGCTTAGAGAAGTGACATATTTAGCGCGAAGCGTAGGATCGACACCGTCGTCATAATCGTTGTCGTAGCCTTTTAGACCTGCAGCAATTAATAAACCTGGTGCGGGTAAATAACCGACTTCAGCGCCATAAACAGTCTCATCAAAATCGCCACCGCGGTCAAATTTCATATCGTCGCGACCAACATTACCACTCACATAGAAATCTGAGTTAGGAATGTAAACTTCAGCACCTACGCCGTAACGATGACGTTCATCATTACCGACTTCGTCATATTGGTATTTGGCATTTACGTTGCTAGCACGATCAAGGAACGCTGCTTCTGCCAAAGGTGCATTACGGGTTTGTACAGGGTTAAAGTAATAAGTACCATCAACACCGAATGAACCGCTTGAACTGTCGTTGTCTGGATCAATCAGTCCTGCTGATGCACCAATTTCAGCTTGGTATGCGTTCGCAGTACCAGTGATAGCCAAAGCTGAAAGTAGGGCTGATGCGATTGCTAATTTTTTCATGGAAAGTACCCCTCTGAAATCTGGTTAACAGTTAAACTTTTTGTTACAACTTTCAGTCTAGGCGAAAAAAAATCAGCGTCAATCACAGGAAAGTTACCGCATTGTTTCAAGCGTAAGTTTGTGTAATTTTTTTTATTTAAGTGATTGAAATAAAAATGAAATAATTAAATGTTTTGTTTTATTAAAACTATGTAGGTTTTGTGAATTTTACTAAATTTGATCATTAAATCATCAAACTTGTTTCATCTTTGTTTTATTTGGCGGGTTGAAGCAATTGCCATACACCACTTTTTAAGCATGTTTTCAGCTGAATGTGTCAGGCAAAACATTAGCGCGATAGATCAGCCATTAAGATAAACATCCGTGTTAATCGGGCATGCTATTTTAGGTTGGCTATCATCAGGCTTTCACTTTAAAAGTTGAAAGTAATCTTTATTTTTAACCACATTTAGCATTCAACCTATAAAAGCTGAAAAGTTATGCTGGAATTTACAGCAGGGTAGAAAAGCTAGAACAGGTCTGTGCTACAATTATCAGCTAATAAGCTTCATTGTTAATTGAGAGAATTTACGTGGAAATTAATCCTTATCTAAACCAATTAAAAGACTTGAACGAACGTGGTCAAACACTACGGGGGTATCTTTGACTACGATCTGAAAAAAGAGCGTTTAGAAGAGGTTCTCCGCGAGTTAGAAGATCCTGCAATTTGGAATGATCAAAGTCGAGCGCAAGCCATGGCCAAAGAAAAGGGCGAGCTTGAAAACGTGATTCATGTCCTAGAAGGTTTGGCGACCCAGTTAGAAGATGCCCAAGCCATGCTGGATTTAGCCGTTGAAGCCGATGATGAAGATTTATTGGTGGATGTGCAGTCTGAATTGACTTCTGCAGAAGAAGAACTGGCGAAATTAGAATTCCGCCGTATGTTCAGCAATCCAATGGATCCAAACCCATGCTATGTCGAAATTCAGGCAGGTTCGGGTGGTACAGAAGCACAAGACTGGGCATCGATGCTGTTGCGTATGTATATGCGTTGGATTGAACGTCACGGCTTTAAAGCAGAATTGATGGAAGAGTCGGATGGTGATGTGGCAGGGATTAAATCTGCGACCATTCGCGTTGAAGGTGAATATGCTTATGGTTGGTTGCGTACCGAATCGGGCGTGCATCGTTTAGTGCGTAAATCGCCATTTGACTCAGGTAACCGTCGTCATACGTCATTTTCTGCAGTGTTTGTTTCACCAGAAGTGGATGACAATATTGAAATTGATATTAACCCTGCCGATGTTCGTACCGATACGTATCGTGCATCGGGTGCGGGTGGTCAGCACATTAACAAAACTGACTCTGCGGTACGTTTAACCCACGCACCTACAGGTATTGTGGTGGCTTGTCAGAACCAACGTTCGCAACACGCCAACCGTGACCATGCGTGGAAACAGTTACGTGCTAAGTTGTATGAACTGGAAATGAGTAAACGTAATGAGGCGGCTCAAGCTTTAGAAGACTCGAAGTCTGATATTGGTTGGGGCAGCCAAATTCGTTCTTATGTATTGGATGATTCACGTATTAAAGACTTGCGTACAGGCGTGGAAACTTCAAATACAGGTGCAGTTTTAGATGGTGATTTAGATAAGTTTATTGAAGCCAGTTTAAAACAGGGTCTATAAGTTAGGGTCTGTAAGATCATAATGAGCCTGCCCAATTCAGTTGAGTTGCTTAAAAATTTATATAAATCGTAAAAAAACGATATTAATATCGAAAAAATACGATATATTAAAAGCAGCTGCTGAATTGGGCTTATATTTACGAATATGTGTCTGAATGATGGATGTCGATTTAATCTTTAAAGCCTTAGCCAATCCTACCCGTCGGCAAATTTTAGAATGGTTAAAAGCACCAGAACAATTTTTGTCGGTAGATGAGTGTGGCGACTTTAAGCGTGGCGTATGTGCAGGACACATTGAGCGTTTGGGCAACGTGTCGCAATCGACCATGTCAAATCATTTATCGGTACTGCAACAGGCAGGTCTTATTCGTGCAGAAAAATATGGACAATGGTCGTATTTTTCTCGTAATGAAGCACTCATTCAGCAATATGTCGAATATTTAAAACACTCACTTTAACTGTGAGATTAGAGGCAAAAATGGCTGAATTAGACTCTCCTTTAGTTTTGGGTGATCTGCATCTAAAAAACCGTGTGGTGATGGCACCTTTAACCCGTAGCCGCGCCAGCGATGACCGTGTTCCAACGCCAATGATGGCAGAATATTATGCACAGCGTGCCAGTGCAGGTTTGATTCTTTCAGAAGCAACGGTAATTTCTGAAGAAGCCAATGGTTATTTAAATACCCCAGGATTGTTTACCGATGCTCAAGTGCAGGGTTGGAAACTCGTTACCGATGCCGTGCATGCCAAAGGTGGTTTGATTGTGGCGCAACTGTGGCATGTAGGTCGTGTTTCACATCCAGATTTACTCAATGGTGCAACACCAGTATCGGCAAGTGCGGTACAACAAGCAGGTTATGTCAGTTTGTTGCGTCCTAAACGTGAATATGTGTTGCCACGTGCCTTAGAAATTGCAGAAATCCACACCATTACCGAGCAATATAAACAAGCCGCCATCCGTGCCAAAGAAGCAGGATTTGATGGGGTAGAGTTGCATGCAGCCAATGGTTATTTGATTGATCAATTCCTGCAAAGCAAAACCAACCAACGTGACGATGAATACGGTGGTTCGGTTGAAAATCGTGCGCGTTTCTTGTTAGAAGTGATGGACGCCTTAATTGAAGTCTGGGGCGCAGGTCGAGTCGGTGTGCATTTAGCACCACGTGGCGATGAGCACGACATGGGAGATGATGATCCACGTGAAACCTTTGGCTATGTGATGCAGCAATTGGGGCAGCGTAAAATCGCCTTTTTCTTTACCCACGAATATTTAGCCGAAGACAGCATTTCCCAAGAAATGAAAGTACGTTCAGGCGGTGTGCCATATATCGCGAACATGCGTTTAAGTCGTGCTGATGCCGTGGAATTATTGGCTTCGGGCAAGGCCGATGCGGTGTCATTTGGTAAGGCGTATATTGCCAATCCAGACTTGTATGAGCGTTTATTGGCAGATGTACCTTTAAACGAACTCAAGCTGGAAAACATGATTGGTACAGCCGTTGCAGAAGGCTATATCGATTATCCAACTTTGGCGGAAACACAACACGCTGTAGAATAAAAGCCAGTATAGCGCCACATGCAATTAACATGCGCGTGTGGCTCTGTTATATTTTGCCGATAATCTTTCTTTGGGGCGCATCTTTTGGCTACTCCATTTTGGTATAACGCAGCCTTGGCGCTGTTAAAACCGATTTATCAGTCACGTATTCGTAAACGTGCCGAATATCCTGAGCAATTACAACAAGAACTGCTTGAGCGTTTTGGCCCATTTCAGCCTGCTAAAAATTTACATGCCATTTGGTTTCATGTGGTGTCGGTGGGGGAAACTAATGCCGCACAACCTTTAATTGAACATTATTTAAAAGTGGGACATCCCGTTTTAGTCACCAATACCACCAAAACGGGGCAGGCACGCGCCAAATCATTATTTTTAAAAGCACCGTATTTAGATTTATTTCAAGCCGTGTATTTACCTGCCGATCAGGTGCATTTAATTCGTGAGTTTTATCAGAAATATCAGCCTAAATTATTGGCACTGGTCGAAACAGAATTGTGGCCTAATTTGATTGATCAGGCGCAGCATTTTCAAGTCCCGTGTTTGTTGATTAATGCGCGGCTTTCGGAAAAATCGGCCAAAGGTTATGCCAAAGTTAAAGGATTAACTCGCGGCATGTTGCAAAATTTGCAGCAACTTTTGGCGCAAGACTCTGCCACACAGCAGCGTTTTATCGCATTGGGGATGCCTGCCGAGCGTACAAACGTGGTGGGTAATATTAAATTTGATATTACTGCGCCAGAAGATTTTGTAGAGCAAGCCGCGCAGTTGCAACAGACATGGCAATTGGCACATCGCAAAATTATCACCCTTGCCAGTACCCATGCGCCTGAAGAACAGCAATTATTGACTGCTTTGAAACCTTATTTCGCACAGCATCCTGAACTGTTATGTATTGTTGTGCCGCGCCATCCAGAGCGTTTTGATGAAGTGGCTGTGCAGGTGAAAAAACTGCAACTCAATATGCAGCGCCGTAGTTTGGCTGAAGCGATTCAACCCGAAACACAAGTGTATTTAGCCGATAGCATGGGTGAAATGTGGTTGTGGTACGCCTTAAGTCAGGCCTGTTATGTTGGTGGTTCGCTGAATGAACCTGGCGGTGGGCATAATATTTTAGAGCCTTTGGCCTTAAATGTCGCCACGGTATTGGGCAAAAATTATTTTAACTTTCAAAGTATTGTGGATGAGTTTGTTGCAGCAGAAGCCGTGTATGTGGTCGAAGATGCTGAACAAGCTGTAAATACGTTAACGCAATTGTTGTTTGAACCTGCGTTGCGTGCTCAGCTGAATCAAAATGCTCAAGTGATTATGTATAAAAATCGTGGCTCTTTGACTGAGCATATTCACGTGATTAATCAGTATCTTTAAATATGAATATCGTTTTGCTTGACCCTCGGCAGACCACAAATGAAGTGTGGTCTATTAGCGCCCAGCGGCAAGTGCAGCATTTGCATACGCATGTTGGTGTGCAAGTCGGTGACACCTTGAAAGTCGGGATTCGTGGTGGCAAGCGTTATTTGACCGAAGTGGTGGAAGTCAGCGAGCAGCGAATTCAAGTCAAAGCCCTGCATGAAGAAGCTGTCCCAAAAAAACTGCCTGTGACCCTGATTGTGGCTTTGCCGCGCCCCAAAGTATTGCGTCGTTTAATTATGGATAGCGTGACGTTAGGTGTGGAAAAAATTATTTTACTGCACAGCTATCGGGTTGATAAAAGCTATTGGCAAACGCCATTTTTGCAGCAGCTCGATCAATATGTAACTTTGGGCTTGGAACAAGCAGGCGATACCATTGCACCTGAGATCCAACTTTATAAACGCTTTAAACCCTTTGTGGAAGATGTTTTGCCCGGTTTGATTTCTGCCGATTGTTCTGCTTATGTGGCGCATCCTTATACCGATCAAGCTATGCCACATGCCATCCAACATCCATGCAGTATTGTGATTGGCCCAGAAGGTGGATTTATTCCCTACGAAATTGATTTGCTCGAAAAAAACGGCTGCCAAGCGCGGCACTTGGGCAACCGTATTATTCGTACTGAAACTGTGATTGCTTATGTTTTAGGGCGTTTGTTTAGTGCGGGCTGAATCATCTTCATTGACTGCTGCATCACCACGATAAACTTTCACTTCCTGCACAGGATAAGGAATCGAAATGTGATGTTCGGCAAAAGCGGCAATTACCCGTTCTTGCACTTCACTGATGGATGCTGAAGTGGTGGTTTCCGTCGTATTTACCCACCAACGCACATTTAAATTAATCGAAAAATCGGCCAAGGCAGTGACATTGACGCTAAATGCAGGTTGGCTCAAGATTTTTATGTCACGGTCTAAAATGGCCAAAATAATATCTTTGGCTTTTTGTACGTCATCTTCATAACCAATACCGACCACAAACTCGCAACGACGACGGGTATAAGCCGTATTGACCGTCACGGCACTGGTATAGACCGTGGCATTTGGAATCACGATGCGACGCCCATCGGGAGAGCGCAAAAAGGTTGCACGAATCTGAATATCTTCCACCGTGCCTTCCATATTATTGACGATGATGTCATCACCAATTTTAAAAGGCTCACCAATCAAAATCAGTACACCCGACAATAAGTTCTGAAAGATATCCTTAAAGGCAAAACCAATCGCCACTGAGCCTAATCCCAAAGCACTCATGAGTTGACTTGGGGTAAAGCCAGGAATGGCAATTACCATCGCAATCAGAAAACCAAAGAAAATAATTGCGGAACTACCGACCCGATTCAGCACCAAAACCAGATTTTGTCGGGTATAGGAACGATTGTTTAGGGTCTTGCGGACAAACCATTTAAACACACGGGCAAGCAGCCAAAACAGAATCAGCACCACGGCTGCAATCATTAAATACGGCACACGCTCCCAAAATCCTTCCATAATTTTGTCGATGGTGGAGTAGGCGTCATTGTACTTGGCCGTATGATTGATCACGGTTTGCGTGGTTTTTTCAGTGGCTTCCTGCAACAGCTGGCTGGTGTTTTCAGAAACTTCACTGAGTGAGGGTTTGGATTCTGCCACGATAATTCCGAATTCAAAATGAAGTGACTATTTTGCCTGAAAAACTCAATTTGGTTAATGAAGCAATGCTTACTTGCGAGTATTTTAGACAACTTGGAGAGAAGTGATGAGCGTACTATTTTTTGGCGCTTAAAATGCTAGTTGTATGTGGTTTTATCTTTAAGACAGGGTCGTTGGCATGGATGATTGGCTGCGTAAAAAAATGTTAATACTCGCGATTATTGGACGATATTTTCTTTAAAAATAATGCAATGCGCAGTACAGTGGAATGTAAACCTGAAAAGTATGAATGCAAGGACATGGCATTCGATCAACGATTTGGCATGCTCTTGTTTGTATAAAATTTATGCGACTAAAGCCGAATGGTGAGCCATAAAAAAGAAAGTTCATACTGTAAATGTGCAGAAATAATAATCAATAACGTGGCATACATCTCGTGAGAGATGCAAGAACATCAAGGAAGTAGCAGATGAAAGACGTATATCCTGTTCCAGATGAATTTAAAAAGACTGCCCGCACCACTGAGGCAGAATATTTTCAACGCTATCAACAATCTATAGATGACCCTGATACTTATTGGGCAGAGCAAGCCCAACGCTTAGATTGGATTAAACCTTTTACTCAAGTCAAAAATACCAACTTTGACCCCGAGCATTTTAAAATTGAATGGTTTGCCGATGGGCAACTGAATGTCAGTGCCAATTGCTTAGACCGTCATTTAAAAGAACATCCGCATAAACCTGCAATTATTTGGGAAGGAGATCATCCTTCTCGACATAAAGTGGTTTCTTTTGCTTCTTTGCATGATGAAACCTGCCGTTTTGCCAACGTACTGAAAAAGAACGGGGTGCAAAAAGGAGATCGGGTGGTGCTGTACATGCCGATGGTTTCCGAAGCTGCGATTGCCATGCTGGCCTGCGCGCGAATTGGTGCAGTGCATTGTGTGGTTTTTGGCGGTTTTTCTCCCGATGCTTTGGCTAGCCGAATTGAAGACTGTCAGGCCAAGTTAATTGTCACTGCAGACTCGGCCATGCGTGGTGGCAAGCCAATTTATTTAAAAGCCAATGTTGATGCCGCTCTAAAAGTAGCAGGTACCGACTGTGTGCAAAATGTGATTGTGGTGCATCGTACAGGGAATCCGATTGAGATGCTGCCTGAACGCGACTTGTGGTATCACATGGAAATTATGTCGGTGAATGACATCTGCCCACCTGAGCCGATGAATGCCGAAGATCCACTATTTATTTTATATACCTCGGGTTCGACTGGAAAACCCAAAGGTGTTTTGCATACCACAGGCGGTTATTTGACCTATGTGAATAGCACGTTCCGAGAAGTCTTTGACCTGAAACAGGATGATGTGTTTTGGTGTACCGCAGATGTAGGCTGGATTACAGGGCATTCTTATGTCTTATACGGGCCATTGTCGAATGGTACATCTACCGTGATGTTTGAAGGGGTGCCGAACTATCCAAGCTGGGCGCGCACAGGGCATATTGTTGATAAACACAACATCACCATTTTATATACCGCGCCGACTGCCATTCGCGCCATGATGCGAGAGGGAGATCGTTTTGTACGTGAAAGTGACCGCAGCAGCTTGCGTTTACTTGGTTCAGTCGGTGAGCCAATTAATCCTGAAGCATGGAACTGGTATTACAACGTAGTAGGTGAAGGACGTTGCCCAATTGTAGATACATGGTGGCAAACCGAAACTGGGGGCATATTAATTTCAGCATTGCCGGGTGCAACGCCACTGAAACCCGGTTCGGCAACCCGCCCATTATTTGGCGTGCAACCTGCTATTGCCGATGCCGAAGGTAATGAACTGGAAGGCGCGACCGAAGGCAATTTAATTATGAAAGATTCATGGCCAGGGCAAATGCGCGGTATTTGGGGCGACCCTGCACGTTTTATTGAAGCGTATTTTTCGACCTATCCGGGTGCGTATTTTACAGGAGATGGTGCACGCCGTGATGAAGATGGCTATTACTGGATTACAGGGCGTGTGGATGATGTCTTGAATATTTCGGGGCACCGTTTAGGTACCGCAGAAATTGAAAGTGCCTTGGTGGCACATGAAGCTGTGGCTGAAGCGGCAGTGGTGGGTATGCCCCATGAGATTAAAGGACAGGGGATTTGCACCTTTGTAACCTTGCAAGTTGGTACACCTGAGTCAGAGGACTTGCGTGAAGAATTAGTCAATTGGGTTCGCAAAATTTTGGGACCTGTGGCAACGCCTGATGCGCTGCATTGGGCACCTGCTTTACCCAAAACCCGTTCAGGTAAAATTATGCGCCGTATTTTGCGGAAAATTGCAGCGAATGAATTGGATAGTTTAGGAGATACATCTACTTTGGCTGAGCCGCAAGTGGTGGAGCATTTGATTGCAACGGTGTATGGGGAGAGGTAGGTTAAGGTTGCTGTCACTGTACACAAAGAAGTTAGATAAGGTTTGTTTTTTATTTTTTTCGATGAAGTAAGGTGATTGTTTATATCATCTTACTTTATGCGACAACTCGTGTCGTCTTGCTTGGTAATTTGCTTGGGTGATTAAAAAATAACTGTAGAATAAATAACCATCATACAGATGATGTGGAATGGCATGAATATTCTAGGGTTACAGGCCAAGTATCGGCGTTTATATCATGAAAACTCAATTTGGAAATTATTAAGAGCAGATAACGCACCACATATTTTAGCGTTCATTGTTGACTTATTTGCAGAACAAAATGAAGTCCCTTATGGCCGTGCAAGAAATGTCTTGGATGAGTTGATTAAATCTAGTCGTGAGCAGGGTATTTGGCAGACAGAAAATAATGCAGCGCATTATTTAAATCATTGGATTCATTCAGGCTGGCTCAGAGAAATAGATGGCAAGCTGAGTAAAACGGATATTAGCGAAACCGTATTACGTTTTTGTCAGGGCTTGGATGAGCGAGCAACCCATACCACAGCATCACATTTAAGAATTGTGCAGGATGCGGTTCGTGATTTTGTGGTCGCATTGAGTGAAAATATTGAAGAACGAGTGGAGTTGCTCGAACAAAAAAAATTAGTGATTCAAAATGAAATAGATGCTTTGTTGGCGGGTGTTGTTACACAATTAGAAGAATCAGAACAAAAAGAAAGAATACGAGAAATTTATCAACTTGCTTCCATTCTTACAGGCGATTTTAGACGGGTCGAAGATGAGATTCGTCTACGAGATAAAGAGTTGCGTCTAGATATGATTAGTGGTGCTTATTCACGTGGAGAAGTATTGCTGAGCTTAATGGAAAAAGAGCAGTTGCTTGCCCAAAGTGATGCAGGCAGTGCTTTTGATGGGTTTTGTCAATTACTTCAGGATCAAGATCGTTCTACTGAGTTTAGAGAGCAGTTACGCAGTATTTTGAATCATCCTATTGCACAACAATTAAGCGAATCTCAACGTAAATATTTAGGTCAGTTAATGCGTGAGTTAGGACGCGAAAGTAGCCGAGTTTTCCAAGTCCGACGTCGTACAGAAGAAGGTTTGAGAGCTTATATTGAAAGTGGTGCAGCATTGGAAAACCGTTTGATTGATCAGTTGTTGTCGGAATTAGAAAAAAATGCAGTGGCATTGTTGGAATCGGAGTGTGATTTAAAAACAGAAGTACAAGTGGATTTAGCCGTGGGTTCCATCCAGCTGAATTCGCCTGAAAGTCTTGCTTTAAAAAGTCCCACAGAACATATGGATACACGTGAGGTCGAAGAGCAACAAAACAAGACTGAACCTAGTGATCAGATGCTGAAGTACTTAGACAATGTACGGGTTCGTGCTGTTGCTGAAAAAGTATATCAAACGCTCGCACAGAAAGGGGTGATGAGTATTGCCCACTTAACACATGAACATCCTTTACAAGCGGGGCTTGAAGAACTTGTTGCTTATTTGCGTATAGCAAAAGCCATTAAAGCACCACAAATGCAGCATACCGAGCAAGTTGAACTTAAGGATCGTTCAGGTGTGCATTTGCAGGCCAGTATTCCAGTGTATTACTTGAGTGCAGATTTATTTCCCAAAAATATAGATGAGCTGGCACTTTAAGGAGATCGAGATGCAATCAGAAAATAAGATACAACAGCATGACAACTTCTTTGAAATGGTACGCAGACCATCTTCAAATTCAGAGAAAAATATAGAAATCCAAGCTAATCAGCCTGTAGAAGATTCGTTTCCTACAACTGGGGCAGAGGAACAACATGCAGATAATCAAACAGAGATGGAGCATGCTCAGGATCGTGATACAGATGCGCTTATGCCACATGCAGCCCGACGCGTATTGGTCTATCTCATGCGTCAAGGGGTTATTCTTGCAGCAGAAAACTTAAAACTTTTTGATTTATTGTGCCGATATGAAGCGGAAATTCGTAGACATTTGGCAGAGGTTTATATCCAGTTGGTTTTGGATGCCAAGCAAGGGGTGGCTTATATCATCAATCTCGAAAGTATTGAGGATGAACAGGAAGATGAGAACCAGCCTTTAGATGATTTTCCTGTACTGATACGAAAACGAACTTTGACTGTATATGACACCTTAATTTTACTTATTTTGCGGAAGTATTATCAGGAGCGGGAAACTGCGGGTGAGCAAAAAATTATTATTGATGTTGAGCGAATCCAGAGCAGTTTAATTCCATTTATTCCTTTAACGAATCATGACAGCAAAGATCGTAAAAAGCTAAATGCAGCATTAGAAAAATTTATTGAGAAAAAAGTATTAACGGGACTGCGTGGTGAAGAAGGGCGTTATGAAATTACGCCAATTATCCGCTATGTCGTGAATGCCGAGTTTTTACAAAGTTTATTATCTGAATACCAACAATTAGCAGCAAAGGCCAAGTTGCAGCAATTCGAACAAGAATATGGAGAATCATCATGCAAGAAATGACCCTCTCAACTTTATTTGCACAAGGCCAAATTCGCTTGTCAGAAATTTCAGTATTTAACTGGGGCTCCTTCCATAACTTGCATACCGCACGTATTGATCCTGAAGGGACACTTATTACGGGAGATAATGGTGCAGGTAAATCTACCTTTATTGATGGTTTAATGGCATTGTTACAACCTGCAAGTAAAGCTAGTTTTAACGTAGCAGCTGCGCAGGGCGATCGCTCAGACCGTACATTACTCTCTTATATGCGTGGTAGTTTTGGTTCAGAACATGATGGGGCTGGAACGCGAGTAAAAAATAAGCGTGAAAAAGCAGTGACAACAGCATTAAGAGCGCTATATACCGCTGATGACGGTTCGATGATTACTTTAATTGGATTGTTTTGGGTTGGACAAGGTCAACATTCGCTGAGTGAAGTGAATCGTTTATATATGATTGCAAGTCGTAATGTGCAACTGACTGAAGTGTTAGAAAAATTTGCAGACGGTAATACTCGCCAGCTAAAACAACATTTTAATCCTAAAACAGATGCACGCGTGCATTATTTTGATAGCAAATTTGAAGACTATCAGGAGATGTATCGTAAATATTTATTTATGGATAATAAAAATGCACCTGCGTTGTTATCACGTGCTTTAGGCTTAAAGAAAATTGATGATTTGACTAAATTAATTCGCGAGTTGGTTTTAGAACCAAGCCAGGTTCGTGCTTTGGCACAGACTGCAGTAAATGAGTTTGCTGACTTAGAGGCAAACTATAAGCATTTGGTAGATGCGCGTGAACAAGTCCTACATTTACAGAAATTACCTGAGTTAGCTGTTCAAATAACAGCGTTAACTCTGCAACTGAATAATCTACAGCTCGAAAAACAAGCTTTTCCTGCATATTTAGGTGAATTGTATGTTCAGTTTTGGACTGAAAAAATACATCAGCTGGAGCAAGAGATACAGCGATTACATACGCAGTTTAAGCAATTAGAACAACAAGAACATGATGCGGAAAAACGACAAGAGCGCTGCCATGAAGACTATTTACAAGTAGGCGGTAATCGGATTGAAAACTTACAAAAAGAGCTAGAACTGATACAGCGTCAGTTAAAGCAATTAACCATAGAGGCATCGCGCTATCAGGAAGATGCTCAGCAATTACAATTGCAAGATGATTTAACCGAGCAAAATTTAATTGATAACCAAAAAATAGCCCATGAGCAGCTTCTAAATATTGGGCAAGAGAAAACCCAACGACAAGATGAGTTTGCTCAAGTCAGTAGCAAATACGCACAAACGCAACAGCAACTGAAAGAAACTCAAAGCGATATTCAGGAAATAGAAACCAGACCTAATAGTAATATTCATGACGTACATTTATTGCGTTTAAGAGATGAACTTAGACAGCATTTAGATTTTGATGAACATGAATTAATGTTTATTGGCGAGCTCATTGATGTAAAAGAGGCTGAAAAAAGCTGGCAAGGCGCAATTGAACGAGCATTAGGTGGTTTAAAAACAACGTTATTGGTGCCGAAAGATCGCTATTCAATGGTCACTCAATGGGTGAATGCACGTCATAATAAAACCCATGTGCGTTTACAGGTGATCCATCTTGATGCTACAGAAAGTGTGTATTTTAAAGAAAATGGTTTTCTGCGGAAATTGGTTTGGCGAGAGCATCCATATCGTGATTGGTTAAAACAACATCTGCTTCGCTTTGATCTGCAATGTGTGGCAGATACAACAATCATGAATACAACGCCTTTTTCTATGACACAACAGGGCTTAATTCATCGTGAGCAAGGTCGTTTTGAGAAAAAAGATCAACAGCGGATTGATGATCGAAAAATTTGGTGTTTGGGATTTTCCAATACTTCACGTTTAAATTTATTAAAGCATGAAGCGAAACAACTTGAGGTACAGTTGGAACAGTATGCCTTGAGTGTTGCACAATCGCGTAAGGTGTTAGATCAGGTAACACAGCATAAGAGTTTGTGGGAGCGAATGTTACGTTACCAATGGGATATGATAAATATTCCTTATTGGACAGAGCGCCAGCAACAGACCAGCAATGACTTGCAACATTTACAGCGGGCAGATACCAATATTGAACAAGCTCGACAACGTTGGGAGCTTGCAAAAGAGGAATTAAAACAACTACAGGAACAGAAAGGACAGTTACAACACACTTGGGGGAAACTCAAACAGAAACTCAGTGATGCAGAAAAACAACAACAACAAGCGCAAAAGGCAGCAAACCAAGGTGTCCCAGAACAAGCCAGAGAACTGTTGCTACAGCGTATAGGAGAAACACCTCGGTTGGAGGATGCTTATCTTACTGCTGTGGAAAAAGAGCTAGAGCGTTTAATTGAACATACCAGCAACCAAAATACCTCAGCAAAAAATAGCGCAACGTACATTATTGGTCAGTTTCGTGGCAAGGATAAATGGTCACATATTGCATTACAACGTGAATGGGCAGTTGGTTTGGCCGCATTGGATGATTGCGTTGCCTATTTTCATGAACTAGAAAAGGAAGGTTTGCCTGCCTTAGTTGAACAGTTTGAACAGCGTCTGCAAAAACATACCATGCAGTCTTTAAGTGTGATTCAGAATCGCCTTGAGGCAGATAGAGAAGAAATCACTGACCGTATTGCCATAATTAATCAGGTTTTACGGCGTACAGAATTTAAGTCTGGCAGCTATCTAAGACTAGGATACAAAAAGGAAAAGTATCCACACGTCATAGATTTTGAGCAAAAACTAAAATGGGTCGTATCTAGTATTAATAGTATTGAATATGAACAACGTTTTAAAAAGTTAGCTGAATTAATTTCTATTTTAGAAAAAGCGAGTAACTCGGTTACAGCGCATACTTTTGAAAGCCAGCGTTTACTTGATCCTCGTCATCAAATGTCTTTCTATGCAGAAGAAGTCGATTTGGCTACAGAAGAAATACGAGATGTTTTGGAGTCATCGAGTGGTAAATCTGGCGGAGAAAAAGAATCTTTTGCTGGAACCATTGTGGCAGCGAGTTTGGCTTATGTATTAACACCAGACGGCTATGATTATCCAATCTACAGTACAGTGTTTTTAGATGAAGCTTTTTCAAACACAGCTGAAGCGGTTAGTCGTCGAGTACTCAAAGTATTTAAGGCGTTGAAAATTCATGTCAATTTAATCACACCTTATAAAAACTTGAATTTAGCGCGTGAGTCAGCACGTTCTTTATTAATTGCCGAGCGTGATATTGAGAAACATGAAAGTCATTTATGTGAAATTACTTGGCAGGAAATTGATGAAAAAATGGCGCAAAAACAACAGCAACTGCATAGAGAGGCACAACAGTTTGGGGTGCAGTTAGATGCCTAAAATTGAGAAGTGGGGATTACTTCCAAATACCGTTTTGGGTATTTTGCATAAAAAAGAATGGGAAAATCGTCGAAATTTAAAGCAGCGGTTGTTAAATCAACGTCCTTTTCCAATCGAAATTTCACTGAAAGTGCCCACAGACCAACAAGCTAGAGATAATTTGGGTCATTTTCATGCTTTTTTTAAAGCGTGGACAGATTTTGCTTATCCTGAACTGGTTGAATGGCAAGAACGGCAGTATCGACAACTTTCAGAACAACGTGTTCCAGTAAAGTTACGAATTTTTTCTTTACAGCAGCTTACTGAGCTTTTAGGAATAGAGCAACAACTTGAAAACTGGTTGGATAAAATATCCAGCTTTTTGAAGCAGTCTTTTGTGCATGATCGTCATCAGCACCGTTTATTTCAAACTTTAATTCATCATTTAGAGCAGATAGAACGCTATAGCCAACAAGAATGGCAATGGTTGATTCAGCTGATTGAACAGCTGAAACCGAATATGGGGGCAGGGCTTTATTTAAGGGCCTTGCCATTAAGCGCTGTAAACACGAAGTTTCTTGAGCAGAACTTATTGCTGACGGAGGCAATTTGCAATGTACTTTATGATGATGAGATCGTACTGGCTGGAGGGTTGTTGGCATGGCTAGATTGCTTAGATAGCCCCAAAGGTTGGTTGACGATCAAACCCGTCTGCCCAAATGTGCAGGAAAAATTGGGAGGACTCCCCGTTTTTCAATTGTCCACAGAGGTGCTAGATCAATTTGAGTTACCTGCGGAACGAATAATTGTAGTTGAAAATATTCAGTCAGGTTTAGCGTGCCCTTACTTGGAAAATAGTATTGTGGTTTGTGGTGGGGGTAAAAATATTACATGGATGAAGGCCAAGTGGTTACAGTATAAACAGGTTTTTTATTGGGGAGATATCGACTCTGAAGGTTTAAATATTTTAAGTATGGTTCGGCAAAAAATTCCACACGTGATTGCTTTAATGATGGATGAAGCCACAGTTTTACAGTTCCAAAATCATATGGTGGATGAACCAGACTCTATTTTTAGTGAGCCACAATATCTCACTGCTGACGAGTTAAAATTATTTCATGATTTGCGTGCACAGACATTTAAAAATAGGCGTTTAGAGCAAGAGCGCATTTCGGTTGATTGGGTGCATCGTTATTTAGAGTTACTTTGAAAATTAATTTGATTGATAATAAGGGGTGTAATGTTTAAACCATCTGGGCGATGGCAAACTTCGAGCAGAACAAGCCAACTGCTTACGGTGTCTTCTAAACCATCTGGGCGATGGCAAACATAAAACCATCAGGTTTGTTTTAACAATAGGTCTTCTAAACCATCTGGGCGATGGCAAACTGCAATTGTGATAGCTTCATAACTTTTCCTTACTTCTAAACCATCTGGGCGATGGCAAACCGCCTACACGGACGTACTGGCGATAGTGAATACTTCTAAACCATCTGGGCGATGGCAAACAGAAAAAGATATTATTCAGACTAGGGTGGCATCTTCTAAACCATCTGGGCGATGGCAAACTGAAAGCTGAAAATTACAATTGTAGTTTTAAACTTCTAAACCATCTGGGCGATGGCAAACACTATAAAAAACTATCAAAGCGGTATTCAGCACTTCTAAACCATCTGGGCGATGGCAAACTATTTTCATAAATAAAAATTAAGCCCCATCACCTTCTAAACCATCTGGGCGATGGCAAACTACAGGTGCTGGGCGTGGCACGGTGTCAGGATCTTCTAAACCATCTGGGCGATGGCAAACAAGAAGTTCGTGAACGGTTTGCCAAATACGTTCTTCTAAACCATCTGGGCGATGGCAAACTTAATGCGTCATGGTTCACGTGCAATGGCACACTTCTAAACCATCTGGGCGATGGCAAACAAAATTTGCAAACAGTGTTGATTTTAGCAAATCTTCTAAACCATCTGGGCGATGGCAAACGATGGGCTGCGAGTTTTGTATATGATTCTAGTCTTCTAAACCATCTGGGCGATGGCAAACTAATGAATTTGTCGAGATTATTGATATAGGTACTTCTAAACCATCTGGGCGATGGCAAACACTTTAATGCCCGTTGACTCTACATACAGAGTCTTCTAAACCATCTGGGCGATGGCAAACGATATAGCGGGAAGCCACAACAATGGCAATATCTTCTAAACCATCTGGGCGATGGCAAACAACAGGCAAGATTCCAGAGTTGGATTTTGACGCTTCTAAACCATCTGGGCGATGGCAAACTGATTAGTATTATTTAGCTAGGGGCTAATGATCTTCTAAACCATCTGGGCGATGGCAAACTCCTCAACCGAAATCCATCCCTGCACAGTTTTCTTCTAAACCATCTGGGCGATGGCAAACGGCGTTATACGATGCATTTAATATCATTAACTCTTCTAAACCATCTGGGCGATGGCAAACCCATTTTTTCAGCAATGACAGCACTAATTTCACTTCTAAACCATCTGGGCGATGGCAAACAACGCCTTAATGAAATCCTGTTTTTTCCAGTTCTTCTAAACCATCTGGGCGATGGCAAACAACGCCTTAATGAAATCCTGTTTTTTCCAGTTCTTCTAAACCATCTGGGCGATGGCAAACAAGTCTAAAGCAGATTATTCTTATTTTGTGCACTTCTAAACCATCTGGGCGATGGCAAACGCCTGAAATGGTGTGCAGCGTTCTACGGCTCACTTCTAAACCATCTGGGCGATGGCAAACGAAGATTCAATGGTGCGACGCGCACCCCGTTTCTTCTAAACCATCTGGGCGATGGCAAACGATTGTATCGTGATACCAAATCAAAGCCAGACCTTCTAAACCATCTGGGCGATGGCAAACATTTAAAATTCTATCAATCGGAAGTGGTTGCACTTCTAAACCATCTGGGCGATGGCAAACCATAATAATCATTACTTTGCGGCATTATCAGACTTCTAAACCATCTGGGCGATGGCAAACCTGCAAACAACTACGCAGGGAGATCACATTCACTTCTAAACCATCTGGGCGATGGCAAACGACATTCGACACTAAGACTCAAGCTCGCGCATCTTCTAAACCATCTGGGCGATGGCAAACACGGAGATGTTCTAGTTAAATTTCCTCAAGATCTTCTAAACCATCTGGGCGATGGCAAACAGACAAAAGGTTTTAGAGCAAAAAGCACTACTCTTCTAAACCATCTGGGCGATGGCAAACAAGGTTGTCACAAACTACCGTGTGCTTCGACTCTTCTAAACCATCTGGGCGATGGCAAACTCTATTCAGACAGCACAGGCGAAATGCTGGCACTTCTAAACCATCTGGGCGATGGCAAACTCACGGGTTTAAACTTTAGTAGAGTGAATATTCTTCTAAACCATCTGGGCGATGGCAAACCAATTATTCTTGCTGTGACTGAAAACGTGGACCTTCTAAACCATCTGGGCGATGGCAAACCTGAGCGTGTAAGAAAGTTCATTGTCTTTTGTCTTCTAAACCATCTGGGCGATGGCAAACG
Source organism: Acinetobacter sp. YH01003 (assembly GCF_013420525.1). Classification (NCBI taxonomy): domain Bacteria; kingdom Pseudomonadati; phylum Pseudomonadota; class Gammaproteobacteria; order Moraxellales; family Moraxellaceae; genus Acinetobacter; species Acinetobacter sp. YH01003. The sequence goes on from NZ_VOXY01000003.1 coordinate 45,654, forward strand.
TGGCGTACCAACAAATAGCTTTTGTCCACCACTTCTAAACCATCTGGGCGATGGCAAACCTGAGCGTGTAAGAAAGTTCATTGTCTTTTGTCTTCTAAACCATCTGGGCGATGGCAAACTGCGCACAGGATAGCCATTTCGCGTACGAATCCTTCTAAACCATCTGGGCGATGGCAAACTTCTAATCCGACATAAAAACGGGTATCGTAACCTTCTAAACCATCTGGGCGATGGCAAACGAATCCGCTGTAGATGCAAGAAAGAAAGCAGACTTCTAAACCATCTGGGCGATGGCAAACACATAGCAAACGTGTCGATGCACGGTATTGTTCTTCTAAACCATCTGGGCGATGGCAAACTTTCCGTATTCTCGCAATCGATAGTGGTAACTCTTCTAAACCATCTGGGCGATGGCAAACTTCCAATGCTAGGGTTGCAGTTTCATGATTGACTTCTAAACCATCTGGGCGATGGCAAACGATTTGCTGCTGCCTCTCCAGTGCCAAATCTTCTTCTAAACCATCTGGGCGATGGCAAACGATATGCACAGCCTCATGCAACAAAAGCCCATCTTCTAAACCATCTGGGCGATGGCAAACGGTGCTGCAGTTGGTGATGTATTTACAATCGCCTTCTAAACCATCTGGGCGATGGCAAACAGAGCCTGCTCAACAATTTGTCTTTTAGTCCACTTCTAAACCATCTGGGCGATGGCAAACAAAACATCAAATATCTTGCTTTCTAACAAGTTCTTCTAAACCATCTGGGCGATGGCAAACAATATACCGCCTGCAATGGCTGCCTTGCTTCACTTCTAAACCATCTGGGCGATGGCAAACAGTTGCCAATGGGGTTCTCTAATTTCCCAGATCTTCTAAACCATCTGGGCGATGGCAAACGTGAATGGCAAGGAAAACTTGCAATTGATCTTCTTCTAAACCATCTGGGCGATGGCAAACGTTATGCTCACAGATGGGTTTAAAATCAGATACTTCTAAACCATCTGGGCGATGGCAAACATTCAAAAGAAAACCAACCTAGTGAATGGCAACTTCTAAACCATCTGGGCGATGGCAAACGTATAACGAGTAGAAATAGGATTGCGTTCAGTCTTCTAAACCATCTGGGCGATGGCAAACAATTATCTCTTAATTTATTTTTATAATTATTACTTCTAAACCATCTGGGCGATGGCAAACTTCAACAAGAAATTAAAGCTGAAAGAGGGGATCTTCTAAACCATCTGGGCGATGGCAAACGGCTGCATTGGTATCTTTATCTTCGTAATATTCTTCTAAACCATCTGGGCGATGGCAAACTGCGCACAGGATAGCCATTTCGCGTACGAATCCTTCTAAACCATCTGGGCGATGGCAAACTTCTAATCCGACATAAAAACGGGTATCGTAACCTTCTAAACCATCTGGGCGATGGCAAACGAAAGCGTATTGATCAGACCAATGTGGAAGGTCTTCTAAACCATCTGGGCGATGGCAAACTATCATCTGCCTGCTCTCCGCAATCTTGTGTTCTTCTAAACCATCTGGGCGATGGCAAACCTAACAGACCAACGAATAGAACCGTCCGCGTTCTTCTAAACCATCTGGGCGATGGCAAACGATCTAGCGTCAGATTCTTAATATCTTCTTTTCTTCTAAACCATCTGGGCGATGGCAAACCATAGGTTTGACCATGTTGCGAAGTTCTGCAACTTCTAAACCATCTGGGCGATGGCAAACAATATCTTGCCGATGAATTTCCAGTTGTTGCGCTTCTAAACCATCTGGGCGATGGCAAACACTAGAACAAAATTAACACCAATTCAGTTTAACTTCTAAACCATCTGGGCGATGGCAAACGACAAGCAGTGCTTGAAGCGATTAGCCAACTACTTCTAAACCATCTGGGCGATGGCAAACATAGCCGACTGCTCGAATTGCTGTAGCCGCTGCTTCTAAACCATCTGGGCGATGGCAAACTGAAGAAGCAGTCGGTGGTGGCTTTGGTGCTTCTTCTAAACCATCTGGGCGATGGCAAACGATTGGAACAGGGTTTAGATGCTGTTCAATCGCTTCTAAACCATCTGGGCGATGGCAAACTTGATGGTGTAGTCGCTAATGGTATCCCGCTCCTTCTAAACCATCTGGGCGATGGCAAACTCATCAAGCCTAATGGGGCAATTGTGCTTTTTCTTCTAAACCATCTGGGCGATGGCAAACGCATCTTTGGGATTATGCAGGAAATGTGGCAACTTCTAAACCATCTGGGCGATGGCAAACTACTTCTTTTATCTGGCGATGGGGTTGAATAACTTCTAAACCATCTGGGCGATGGCAAACATGGATGCAGCAGAGCAAAAGGACTGGCAAAACTTCTAAACCATCTGGGCGATGGCAAACTTTAATCGCTCAGGTGGTGATATTGGCAAGCTCTTCTAAACCATCTGGGCGATGGCAAACAATAGGATTTCATTAAGGCGTTTTCCGTTGATCTTCTAAACCATCTGGGCGATGGCAAACCTGAGGGTATTAATCATGTCGTTGATCTGCCACTTCTAAACCATCTGGGCGATGGCAAACTCATCCATGATTATGATGAACATGGAAGGTGACTTCTAAACCATCTGGGCGATGGCAAACGTGTCGATTGTGCTGCTTGAGCAAGTGCTAAACTTCTAAACCATCTGGGCGATGGCAAACCTTCGGATTGCAGATACAGCGTATTTGCATCACTTCTAAACCATCTGGGCGATGGCAAACTACGTTTGGCTGCAGTAATGATGGGGGTGGTTCTTCTAAACCATCTGGGCGATGGCAAACAAGTGACTGGGATTACCAATTACACAATTGATCTTCTAAACCATCTGGGCGATGGCAAACCACAACTGACGCAACACTAACACTTGCGGGCGCTTCTAAACCATCTGGGCGATGGCAAACCCCTTACCCTTGTCTTTCTCATTATCTTTCTTCTTCTAAACCATCTGGGCGATGGCAAACTTAATGAGTAACTTTCGTAACCTTGTTGTTTTCTTCTAAACCATCTGGGCGATGGCAAACTAGAACTTTTATCATAAAAAGCTCTAGATAATAATGATATAGGTTTTTAAAGAGTGAAAATAGATCAAAAAAACAAAAATCAATAAACTTTTGAAATCATTTGATTTTATTGCATAGCTCAGAAATGAAGTTAAACATATAGTCTAAGACATCCTGATCTTGGCAGGATTCAATCAGTTGCATTCTAAACTCTTTTTGATTATGTCCATTTTTGGCAGAAATAAACGCTTGTGGCATAACAAAAGCATCTTTTACTAAATCTGCAATATCGAAAACTAAACCACCACGACGTGTCTTACCGTGCAAAATAGGTAAGGCAAAACTTATTCCCATACCATTTAGTGTGACAGAAGCATAACCATAAGCAATGTAATTACCATGATCTAGATAACTATTGGCAATATCACGTAAGGACTCATGCGACCCTTTTCCTTCCTCACGGCTAAATTCAAAATTTAAACCCGATGCAAGTTGTTTATAGAGACTTTTTGCCCAACGGCCTTCGGCTGCTAATAATTCTGTTTGATTGTTTGCCAAATCAATATCTTGTAGAAAACGTGTCATAGCAATGGGGTCAAGCGATATACCGTGTTGTATTAAGTTGATATTCTTTTTCCATGCTTTTTCAGTAATAGACACACGTTCGCTTAGTAAAACTTTAGCCATCAGTAAGCGAGCATCATCTTCAAGCCAAGCTCTCATCCACGTTTGCATATATTCGGTTGGGCGATATTCACTTTGTGGTGCGAGGAAAGTGAGATCAAGTGATGAAAAGAGAGGAGAACCGCCTGAACCACAAAATCCAACCATAACATTAGATTCTGCCAAACGACGGGCGGCAGCATCGGTTAAGGAGCTGCCTTTACCGAGCAATAAGAACGCCGTATTTTTTTCAGGAATATTATAAAAATGTTCCATCGGTTGAAGGTTATCCGTCAGATACACAATCCGATCATCTTTGAGCATGACACGTACCCGCTCAAGGTAAAATACACAGGCTCGTTTAGATAACATCAGAGCACGACTGCGTTGCTGACGGAAATCACTCATTTTATACCTCAAACACAGGTAATGCGAAAGCGTGTTGTTTTCGTGCTAGGCCATACCCATCAGGTAAACCACTTTTTAACACGTTAACATCCTTGTAATTTTCAGGAAGTCCAAAATTTTCTTCCTCAAAATTAATATCAAAAATCTCAATAGGAACCGTAAAACTTTGCCCAGTACTTTGACTAATGACCTTAAAGTAAGGAAGTTTCTTGGCTTTATTAAGGCGTTTGGTGTGTAAACTTTCTCGTTCAGGATAATCTTTTAAAAAATTGGGTTCAGCTTTTAAGGTTGGTAATCGAAAACGAAAATAACAGCGCCAACCCGTCACCTTTGCTATAGGTACAGCAACAGGATGATTGAGTAAAGCATAGTCCCTGATTTTCCAATGACCTTTAATGCGCTCAACCAATTGATCTAAATCATCTTGTTCCGATGCAAAAATACGTAAAACATCATAATTTGGTGTTATGGGATAATTATATTTTGCTTCTTTGGTCAGCATTTTTCGTTGCTGGCGTGGTGAAATTTCTAAAGCTAAGGCAAATTTTTCTGGCATTTTTCGAAAAGCACCATGCACAATACTGTAAATTTGATTGCGCAGATGGGTGAGGGTAAGCTCACCATCATCCGCACTGTCTAAAATACGAATATCAAGATAATAGTTGGGTTGCATATTACTCTCCCTCAGAGTAAACGCCGCCACGAACTAAGCAGGCTATTAAGAACATACCTTTATCGCTATTTGGGTCTAAACTGCGAATTTCTTTTAAAATATCAAAAGCAGAATCTTTTTTCTTTTTGTCTACACGGAAAAAGTCCTGTGCGTCTAGGCTTGCGCCATTTGGCTCTACAGGAATTGGTTTACTATCATTCTCTAAAAACTTGTCATACCAAGTATCAATGGTGCGTAAGGCATTGCCAATTTTTTGGTCACGAATCGCTGCTTGTCCTAAAAACTGATTGTCTTTGGCCTGACGTTCAGGGCGGATAGGATTGAGTTGATACAGTGAGCGCGAAAAACCTTTTGGTTTTTCTTCAAGATAGTTTTGTGATGGAAAGACTTCAACACCGCCCATGCCAAAATCTACAATCGCTTCAATATGTAATCCTGAATTGACATCACCTTGCATGCCTTTGACTAAGATATTGGCAATTTTATTTTCACTTTCAGAAACATCATCAAATGATTTTAGGCTGTAATCCAAAGCATTAAATTCAGCAATTAATTTATAGCTTTTAGTCGTCTGACTTTGATCATGTTCAATAATTTCGCTGACTTTAATCGAAATATGTTCTGCAACGCTGCGATTACGCCATAACCAACGCCCATTCACAATATTGCGAACATAGCGACGAGCAACTTCTTCAATCCCTTCGCTATTTTTAGCCTTTTCAATAAAATCCTTGAAACTTGCGCGAAAGTCTTTTTCCTCTTGTTTATCTGCACCTGCTTTGGATGCTGAAGCAAATAAAATATGATCTAAGTCGATGAAACGTAAACTCCATTTGACTAGAAACTTAGCATCAGGCAAAAGTTTCGCCGATTCTGTCATTTGAATATTAGAAACTTCACGAGCGACAGTGTTACCTGAAGCAGCACCTTTGTCTTTATTGCCTGCCACGTTTTGAGTACCACGAATACCATGATACATCACATGTAGCGCCTCTTCTTTGCCATCAGCATGCAAATGGTAGAAAGCAGCATCACTGATTAATGTTCCGCGTTGTAAAGAAAGGCTGCCTGGTAATTTTTTGAAATTTTCAGATGTAGACATGATGTTTATTCCTTATAAATGTCAATTAGTTGTCGATCTGTTGATTTTGTTGCAATAAAAAAACGTTGTCTTGAATCCAGTGATACGACCATTGGATTTGTTCTAAATAGCCATCGGGATAAATTGATGTTTCAAGGCGGATTTCATTCAAGATTGAATTAAGTGAGTGATACTGAATCAAGCCTGTTAAAGGTTCTGCATAGGCATGCTGTGTTTCATCCTGATCATCGGCATGGCGAATCCCAGCACGATCAGCAGTTGGTTGTTCGAGTAAGGCATAACCTAAAGTTGTTGCAGAAAGCCATGCTAAGCTTTCATTCGGTAAATGTTCTAAAATAGGTATATCACTATTTTTAGCTTGCGGACGATGTGCTAAAAGTTGGCTAAAGGCTTGTAAACGATTTACTTGATATGCTTTTTGATAGGCGGTTAATAAATCATTCCTATCATGAATTAAAAAGCCAGAGCTAATCTGAGCCAAGGCATCTTCAGCATCATTAAAATCTTGAATTTTCCCAAACTCGAGAATATGACCGCCTGCAAATTTACTTCTTTTGATAGTTTGAACTAATGTGTTTAGATCTGGACGTCTAGCGTCAAATTCAATTACTAAACTGAACAGCAAATGACAGCTTGCAGTGGGTTGAAGTGATAAATTTTTAGTTCCTCTAGCATAATCTGTCTTACCAATAAAAGTAGCACCGCGTCGTTGTGCTGGAGTGAAGCGACCATAAGCTTCTCCACCAAGTGGTTGTATATCATGGTGCACATAATAAAAGCCGAGATCTTTTTCATCAATTTGACGCGCAAGGTGATGGCTAAACATGGCAGCAGCCATCAGTGGAGCGCCACCCATGATTAAGCCATTGCTCTGAAAATTTGCTGCTTGCACTTTAATGTATGGAATAACGACGAAGCAACTCATTTTAAAAGCTCCTGAATACGACGTGAGAGAAAGCTTTTGGCTTCAGCTTCCGATAGGCTAATGTCAACTGTATTTTTAATCTCTTTTTTCCAGTAACTGTGTTTCGTGATTCGTCTTGCTAAATCATCTGCAAAAAGCTGTTGCCAATCTTCAAATTGTTGCAGTTCAGGATTAATTAAGCCTTGAGCGATTAGAGATACACGCGGATGGCTCCACCTCGATTTTCTCTCCAACACTTTTAAACTAGGCAAATCATTTGCAACAGCCTTTAAAATTTGGAGGATGTCTTGCCCTTGTTGCAGAACATCATCGATAACTTTCTGAATAGTGGTTAATTCTGCTGCACGTGTTTGCATATTTGAAAAAGGGGCGTGTATACCATGTTCATGGAAGCCTACCTTCAAACTTAGTTTTTGTTGTTTAATCAAAGATTTTGCATATTCAGTCAATTCCTGATACATCGCTCGATTGATATAGGCATTTGAAATTTGGTAATCAAAGCCTTTATAAAAATACTGAAAAGCAAGGCGTGTTTCAGGATCTTGAGTAGGTGAGTCAAGAACAAGAGGACGTTGCATGGATCGGACTAGACTTCCGACGTTTTGCGGATTTGATCCGCCAATACCAAATACAGCTGTCTTAATATTCTTCAGTTTTGTATTTTTACCTTCTGCTTTACGTTGTTCTTTAAGTGCATCAACTTCAGTATTAATCAGTAAATTCAGACCTGCTGCTGAAAGTGGGCTGATGGATAGATACTCATTATTTTTAGGAATGAGTAATTGACGCATGCGAATATCAATAATATCCAACCCTGCAGTAAATGGTTGTTCAAATATCTTGTTTAAATGTGGTTTAAGCAAGGCCACGTTTTGCTTAAATTCTTCATCTGCTTCGGACAGCTCTTCATCTAATTGAGCTGCTTTGACGACTTTAAATAAAGTTGCAGTTTTACCTGCATTTGCTTGGTAGTCGGTTGGAACAAGAAAATCATCAGCAAGTAATGTTCGTGCTGAAATATAAGGTAAGTTTAATGCATGGCTTTGCGCAAGGCGGATACCGCCTTTTTCAATATTTGAGTTAACGGTTTTTAGGCTGTAATGAACAGATTCAGCCAAGGCTTGCTGATAAGGATTTTCCTCTGTATCTTTTGTCATAATGCATCCTAAGTTATTAAAATATATTTGTTTAGAGTATTAATAGCGGATGAAATATTTATTATCAAATGCTATTTTTAGTTAAACGACATGATGTGTCGCAGAGATGCGATTAAATCCAATGAATAATTATATCCATCCAATATGCATACAATTTTTATATCCGCTTGTGAAAAACGCGCTTTAAAAAAGACCAGAGCTGTTTTAGATAGCTATGCAATTCGCACTGGGCAAAGTTCATGGCAGGCACCTATGACCATGGAAGGTCTTAAAGAAATTCGTAGCGCACTGAAAAAAACAGCAACACGTCAAACTGCTGTAGCAGCTTATGTGAATTATGGTATGCGCAGAATGAAATTGGTTTGGGTCGTAGGTTCTAAGCATCGTTTTAATCTAGAGGGCGCTTATCCAGTTGCCTCGACATCTAAACAACAAAAGCAGCTACAAGTGCCTGAATGGGTTCGAGCAGCAAGTTTACTTGCAGGTGCTGCAGGTGATGTACATGACATTGGTAAGGCTTCTCAGCACTTTCAAAGCAAATTAAGTCCTGCGATGGCAGGGCAGATGCTCAAAGATGATGTACGACATGAATGGTTGTCGATGAAACTATTGCAGCAAATGCGTAAAAATAACTGGAATTGGCCAGAAGCATGGAAAAATATTGATCGTAACTTAACAGATTTAACCCTGGGCGAACGTACTAAGATAAGAAAACAATTTTTGCTGAATGAATTAGAAGCCGTGGATTATTTGGTGGTGACGCATCATGGCTTATTGGGAGATAACAACTGGTATCCAAATGCGGATTTGCATGTCAGGGAAAAACATCCTCGTGTAGAACAATTCACCTGTGCGGGTGATTTAAATGACAGCATATTTAAAAGTCACCAAAACCGTATGGCCCGCTTAGCGAAAATGACCCAAGCAACGGAAGATCAACAGTTATATTGGAAAGCTTTAGCACTACATAGCCGCGCAGCACTCATTCATGCAGACCATACCGTTTCTGCGGAACAGTTTTCTGAAACAAAACCTGAAAATGTCAGCCTATTTGCCAATACAAAGATAAAAAATAGTCCACAAGGCAAAAAGGAGCGAATGCAAGATCAACCTCTGGATTGGCATTTGCAGCAGGTTGGAGATCGTGCTGCGTATATCGCCACAAAAATGATGACAGATTTGAATCTTGCTGGTTTAAGTGAACAAACGGTTGAGTTTATCTGTCAGCCTTCTACTTTACCCAGATTTCAGTGGCAAAATTTGGTTGCTCATGCCTTACAAAAGCAAATCAATAAAATGCCAGATACCCCTTGCTTATTGCTGAATATTGCAGGAACGGGGAGTGGTAAAACCAGAATGAACCTGCGTGCAGCATGTATATTAAGACCGAATGATCCACGCCTTGCCATTGCACTGAATCTTCGCTCATTAACGTTACAGACTGGTGATGCACTTAAAAGCTCCATGAATCTGTCGGATGATGAAATTGCCGTGATTATTGGTGATCATGTCAGCCAAAAGTTATTTAATGAAAGTCGTGCAAATGCGTCTGTGGCTGATGAAGATGAAAATTTACCAGAACCTGTATTTGATGCTTATGCACAGGATCAAGACTTACCACAGTGGTTGCATCCTCTATTTACTAAAATAGTCAAAGGAAAAAGGGGAGTAGATAAAGTTGCTCAAAATGTTTTAGCCTCGCCTTTATTGGTATCCACGATTGATTATTTAATCGCGGCAGGCGAGCCACATCGACAAGGGCATCATGTTAAAGCATTGCTCAGAATAATGAGCAGTGATCTGATTTTAGATGAAATTGATGGTTATGAACCTAAATCATTAATCGCTGTATTGCGTTTAGTCCAATTGGCTGCAATGTATGGTCGTCATGTTATTTGTTCATCTGCAACGCTTTCAGCAACAGTCGCAGATAGCATTTACCGTGCTTTTGAATCAGGAATCGAGCTTCGTGCAGCCTTATATAAGGAACCACAAAAATTTATTGCGGCGATTGCAGACAATGAATTGAAGCCCAAGATACTGGTACAAAAAAGCCATGAACCATCAGTATTTAATCAGGTTTATCAACAGCATTTAGATGAGTTGCAGCACGTTCTTACGGTTAAAGCAGAACAGCCATATCGTTTGGCACGTTTAGCCAGTATTGAAAATCCTTCTGTTGATCAATGGAAAAGGACGATTTTGGAGCAGACAGAAGCTCTACATCAACAACATCGTTGGTCACTTAAAAAACAGGACAAAAAACTTTCATTTGGTTTAATCCGTGTGGCAAATATCAAGCATGCTATTGATTTAGCAAAGCATTTATCAGGCCGACTGCCACATGCACAGATTGCTTGTTACCATGCTCATGATTGGCTAATCTCAAGATTCCACAAAGAAAAACGACTCGACTTTTTGCTCACACGGCATAAAAATGGCATAAAACGTCCAACGGGAAATGAACATATTTATACGGATGAAGAGATATTAAGTATCGTTCAGACCTCTAACTCTATAGATATTCCATTGATTGTGATTGCAACGCCTGTAGAAGAAGTTGGGCGCGATCATGATTTTGACTGGGCGATTATTGATGCTTCAAGTGTGCAGTCGATAGTTCAGACAGCAGGGCGTGTTAATCGACATCGTTTAAATATTGTGCAACATCCCAACATTGTGATTCCACAATTTAACTATAAATACTGTGCAAATAAAGATAGGACTCAGCCAAAAAAGCAGGCGGTATTTAATCGTCCTGGGTATGAAGGTTATGTAGACATCAAAAAACAATATAAATCGCAAGATTTATCGCAACTTTTGCCTTGGTCTAATAATGAACTGGTGGTTGATGCCAGACTTAGATTCAATGCCAATACCTGCGACTTTACAAAATATGATGATGAACAAATTCAAAAGTTTAATCAGGACTTTTTTGCTTCAGAAGGTGAACAACTCTTTTCTAATATTCAGGTGAATGCAGCTTTGCTAACGGAACAGTTATATAAAGATACATGTCTAAGAGATATGCAAAATCAGGAAGTATATAGCTTTGATGTTGAGGATGATGAATTATCTATTTATCAGCATTTTCCAGATTCCGTAGAACTGAATATTCAGACTGGAAAATATGAGCAAGCTGTTAAAAGTGTCACTTTTAATATTGAACCAGCTCCTGATAATGCTTGGTTGAGTTTATCACCTGCGCAACTCAAGGAGCTAACATTAGAGTATGGGCTTGCAGTGCAAGAGGGATGTAAGTTGTCTTTGTCTGTTTATAATGACCAAAGCCCGCAGTGGATATACCATCTTGGGTTCGGGGTTTATCACTGATCTGTTATTGATTAAATTTTATATGTATTTCCAGATTGCTTTTGATTAAATCGGATGGTTTATATTCAATTCAATAAATGAATATTATGCTTAATCCTATTTTGGATCATTTGGAGAGTTTCAGATCTAATTTGTTCAGGTAATAGATCATGAGCAATCTTCGTAAATCGGCTGGCAACTTCGCAAATTGAGTTAATCATTTCATCAACCTCTTGAATAGAAAGCTCTGCTTCCTGAATGCCCAGTTTGACAATGGCAGACCGAGTAATATCCAGTGCTTCACCCATAATATCCATTTGATGATATCCACCTGGGCCTTCACAGAAAGTAACGTCGTAGGCTGGGGCGAGTTTCCATTGTCCATTTTGAGACATTAAAAACGAAAAGTTTTTGCAATGATCATCTCGATTATTGAACACCACATTGAAAACAGCGCGCTTGAATGCAATCGCTTTTTCGCGAATATCATTGGTACAAAAGTGTGTAGCACGAAGAAAGTTGCTGTAGTCTAAACTCCCAGGTGATTTAAAATCAGCCCCTGTAAAGGCAGCTAAACTTTGCATAGGGATGCGCATGCCATCGCAGCGGTCAAATCTTTTTGAGGCAAATGCAGTTAGGCCATTCGGAAGAGTGAAGTATTGGGTGTCTGGGGTGTCAATATGACAATGACGCAAACATTCTGCATAAACAGTTTCAATTGCACAAACTTCAGGATGCTCTTGCTGAGCGGGAAATTTGATCAGCCAAGCTTCATGTTGATGTGAGTGAACTGTTGAGAATTCATTAGTGACAGGATCACGATAAACAAGTGCTTTTGGCCTTGCACCTTGTGGAGACACGCCCATAATTAATAAATGCTGTAAAAATTCGGCACCTTCTCCTTTGAGAACTTCCTGAACTTCTTGAGCGAGTCTTAGCAATGGAATATTTTCAGCTAATGTTAACTCGGATGCTGAAGGTTCAAAGGATAATGCCCCCATTGCATGTGTACTAATATACGTGAGGCGTTCTAAAGGCCCAACTCGTGCTGGATTAAGTCCATTTTTTTTAAATAAGCGATCCATCAGGAGCATGCCCCAGCCATCGGGTAAGGCATCGTATATAGGGCCTGGTAATCCCATTTGATGTGCAGGAAAGTTCTTTCTTAATGGGTCACCTTTTAGCGGAAGTAGGTAAGATGAAAGCTCTAAACCTTTACTAATTGCTTCTGCGCTGTATTCAAAAGCAATCAATGGTCGACCTGTGATTGCAGTTGAGGAAACTAGTGTGCCCCAAAGCCAATATTCGCCCCATCCATTGTAGTAAACATCAAGTTTTTTGAGCATGGATTCATTTCCTTTTGATACGTTGGCGAGCCGTATTACTCTCATAGCGGAGCATGTCATCTACACTATTTAAATGTGGTTTGAAAAGTTCCTCTAATTCTTTTAATCGGCCGAGCACCATGGCAACACGTACTAAATTTTCAAATGAAACATTTCGACCAGCTTCTAGATTAGATACAGTATTCACACCAATACCCGCACGCGCAGCAACATCTGCCTGAGTCATTTCCAGATAAAGACGTTCTTTACGAAGCCTCTCACATAATAAAGCAACAACTTCTTCAGGTTTTTTGAATATTAAATCCATAATATTGTGTTTTACATTGTGATATCACCATTAAAACACAAAAAAATGGATTTATGAAATTATGCCAGTTGGTCGATAATGAGATGCTTGATTGGCTGATGAGATTCTATTGGATTAAAGAAATCTAATGATTTTAATGCATTTATTTTTTGCAACTACCTACGAATATGTCGTATTTGGGGCCCGAAACTGTGAAATAAAAGATAATAAAGAAAGTATGATTGGGGATAACATAATATAAAATCAATAAAAAAGCCTCAATCTTTCGATTGAGGCTTTTTGAATTTGGAGCGGGAAACGAGACTCGAACTCGCGACCCCAACCTTGGCAAGGTTGTGCTCTACCAACTGAGCTATTCCCGCATGCGGTGTATAATACATGATGCAAAAATAGGGTCAATCATTTTTTGCATGTCATTGTACTGACTGAATAAATAAACAACATTTTTGGAAAATAGTGCGGTTAAATGACTTAGGTTGTTTGTTTTATAAAAGTTTTCATTGTCTGCAAAAATATTAATATCACTTACAATGCGCTGCAGCTATGCGAAAAATAAAAGCATCAGACATAAAAAATCCGCAGTACTAAATTTCTAAAAATGAAGCCGACTGCGGATTTTTTAGGTGATTCAAAATAATTTTATTAAATTTAACTAATTGAATTTAATCAACATTATTCCACTGTTACGCTTTTTGCCAAGTTTCTAGGTTGATCGACATCAGTACCGCGCAAAACTGCCACATGATAAGACAACAACTGCACAGGAATGCTATACACAATTGGCGCAAGCAACGCGCTGACTTGCGGTACATAAACCACATGCTGACGCTCTTTATCTGCAGGAATGCCGCTGTGTTCATCTGCAAATACAAACAGCTCACCACCACGTGCCTGTACTTCTTCCATATTGGATTTCAGTTTATCCAGCATGTCATCTTGCGGTGCTAAAATCACCACAGGCATGTCATTGTCTACCAATGCCAATGGGCCGTGCTTTAATTCACCCGCAGCATAACCTTCTGCGTGAATATATGAAATTTCTTTCAGTTTCAAAGCACCTTCCAAGGCAATTGGGAATTGTGTGCCACGACCCAAGAACAAGCAGTGATTTTTCTCTACAAACAATTCAGACAAACGTAAAATTGCCGTATCATTTTGCAAAGTATCTAAAATTACTTTTGGTGTGTGCCACAAGTCTGCAATAATTTCCGCTGTTTCTGTCGCTGCAATTGCATTTTTCACCTGACCAATTTTGAGCACCAACAGCATTAATGCTGCCAACTGTGTCGTAAAGGCTTTGGTCGATGCCACACCAATTTCAGGACCCGCAAGCGTTAACAAACTATGGTTGGTTTCACGTACCATTGACGACGTTGCCACGTTACAAATGGTCATGGTTGTGATATCTAAACCTTTTGCAGCAGCACGTTTTTGTGTATCACGTAACGCAGCTAAAGTATCTGCAGTTTCGCCAGATTGTGAAATGCACACATACAACGTGTTATTCACAATGACTGGGGTACGATAACGGTATTCGCTGGCAATTTCCACATGACATGGCAAGTTAATCAGCTGTTCAAACCAATATTTTGCAATCATCCCTGCATGGTAGCTGGTACCGCAGGCAATAATCTGTACCTGTTGGATGTTGGCAAAATCAAGTTCAGCATCTTTCAGGAAATCTTCACGTAAAGCGTTGCCATTTAATGCTTGTGAAATGGTTTGTTGAATTGCTTCAGGCTGCTCATAAATTTCTTTGAGCATGTAGTGTTTATATTCACCTTTCGATGCATTGCTTACAGTTGCATCCAACTCTTTTACAGGGCGTTCAACCGTTTGACCGTTTACAAAAACTTCAATGCTGTCGCGGGTTAAGCGGGCGATATCACCTTCTTCCAAATACATAAAACGGTTGGTGATCGGCAATAACGCCAATTGGTCTGAACTGATAAAGTTTTCGCCAATACCGACACCAATCACCAAAGGAGAACCTTCACGTACCGTGATCAATTCATCTGGATAATCGGTATGGATAATTCCCAGAGCATAAGCACCTTTCAGTTGAGGCACGACTTGCTGTACCGCAACCAATAAATTCGGTGCAGTTTTAAGAGCATGGTTGACCAAGTGCGCAACCACTTCAGTATCCGTTTGAGAGCTGAACATATAGCCTAAAGCTTCTAGCTCATCTTTCAGTTCTTGATAATTTTCGATAATACCGTTGTGTACGACAGCAACATTGCCAGAAATATGCGGATGTGCATTGTTTTCTGTCGGTTTGCCATGTGTTGCCCAACGTGTATGGGCAATACCGAGTGAACCTGTGACTTGAGAATCTAGTACTGCTTGCTCAAGATTTGCTACTTTACCGACACGACGCTCACGCAAGACTTGACCTTGACTAATCAATGCCAAACCTGCGGAATCATAACCGCGATATTCTAAACGCTTTAAACCTTCAATGAGGATATTGGTAATACTACGTTCTGCAACGCCACCGACAATACCGCACATAGGAACTTCCTCTTATTTTTTCAATTTCTGTGGACGTTGATAATTTTCTTTAGTGAACTGTTTAGAACGTTCCACAGCTAAACACTGTTCTGCAACATCACGGGTAATGGTCGAGCCTGCGCCTACCGTTGCACCATTGGCAATGGTGACAGGTGCAACCAATGAACTATTTGAACCAATAAAGACTTGGTCACCAATAATGGTTTTAAATTTATTGGCACCATCATAATTGCAAGTAATCGTACCTGCACCAATATTGCTGCCTGCACCCACTTCGGCATCACCTAAGTAGGTAAAGTGGTTGGCTTTGGAGCCTAAACCAATTTGACTGTTTTTCACTTCAACAAAGTTGCCAATATGCACTTCATTGGCCAATACCGCGCCCGGACGTAAACGTGAGAATGGACCAATTTGCGCAGCTTCACCTACAACCGCTTGGTCAAATACGCTATACGGCTGAACTTTAGTGCCCGCAGCAATTTTGGTGTTTTTGAGGATACAACCTGCACCAATTTCTACGCCATCACCCAGTTCGCAATCGCCTTCAATAATTACGTTAATATCAATGCGAACGTCTTTACCTGCAGTGAGATTACCACGTAAATCAAAACGGGTTGGGTCAATTAAATGCACACCTTGTTGCATGAGTTGCTTGGCTTGGAAGTTCTGGAACTCGCGTTCTAATGCAGCCAATTGCACACGGTCATTCACGCCTTCTACTTCAAAAGCCAGTTGAGGTTCTACCGATGCAACTTCTAAGCCATCGGCAATTGCCATCGCCACAATATCGGTCAGGTAATATTCACCCTGCGCATTGTTATTGCTCAGTTTTGGCAGCCATTCATGTAATTTGGCATTGCTGACGCAGTAAATACCCGTGTTAATTTCCTGAATTTGACGCTGGGCTTCAGACGCATCTTTATGTTCAACAATCGCTTGAATTTTACCGTTTTCACGTACAATACGACCATAACCCGTGGCATCAGCAAGGGTAAGTGTCACCAAGCCAATTTGGGTTTCACGTGAAACATCGAGTAGCTTTTGTAAAGTTTGCTCTGTAATACAAGGTACATCTCCCGATAAAATCAGTGATACACCTTCACGTGGTAAAACAGGCAAAGTCACTTTGACTGCGTGACCTGTGCCCAACTGTTCAGCTTGTTCGACCCACTGTACCTGTTCATGCGCAAACGCATTTTGCACCAAAGCACCGCCATGACCGTAAATGGTAATTATATGATCTGCTTGTAATTTTTTTGCGGTATTAATCACGTGACCCAAGAGTGGGCGTCCTGCAAGAGGTTGTAATACTTTTGGTAAATTTGAACGCATGCGCGTGCCTTTACCTGCTGCAAGAATAATCACGGTGGTAGACATGTTGAATCCTAGTGATGGCTAAACCAAAGTAAAAGATAAATAAATATAAATACATAATGCGGCCCAAAGACCCGCAATAATATCGTCCAGCATGATGCCAAAACCACCTTCGACCTGACGATCAATGACACGTATTGGCCAAGGTTTCCACACATCAAATAGTCGGAATAGGGCAAAACCCACAATTACCCAGACCCAGCTGATTTGATTGATAAAAATCAGGGGTAAAAAGGTAATCGATTGTCCTGCAAATTCATCCCAAACAATACGACCATCATCATGTACGCCCATAACCTGTGCAGTACGTCCACAGATATATATGCCAACGAGGGACATGATGGCAATGGCAAAAAGGCTTGGAATGAAACCAAGCGCGAACCAAATGGGAATGAACAGTAGGGCAAAGGCCGAACCAAAGGTACCGGGAGCTTTGGGTAGTAGACCTGAACCGAAGCCAACACCACAGCATACAATCAGTCGGTCAGTCCAAGACATGGCTTTGAAATTAATCGCGGGTTTTTGCAAAGTGTTGGTATCCATGAAAATGAAGTGAACGATCTACGCCATTCTGTTCAAAGCTTAAGCGGTTTTGATTGTTAATTTTGCCAATAATATGAATAGGGGTATTCAGCGGTTTTTGCAAAAGCTGCTGATAATTTTGTGGGCTTATTGTAAAGCATAACTCATAGTCATCGCCACCTGCCAAGGCATATTGCCACTGCTTTTGTTGTGGTAATTCGGTTAATGCAGCATCTATAGGCAGTTGGCTGAGTTCAATACAAGCACCGACCTGAGAGGCTTTGAGAATATGCCCTAAATCTTGTGCCAAGCCATCTGAAACATCAATCATGCTTGAAGCCAGACCTTTGAGTTGTTGTCCAAGTTGACAACGTGGTGTTGGGTAGTCGAGACGTTGTTTTAAAGGATGATCGAGATGATCTAAACCAAAAGCGGCATCACCGACTTGTCCGCTGACGCAAATATAATCACCGACTTGCGCGCCTGAACGTGGAATGGCATGTCCTTGTTCAATCCAGCCTAAGGCGGTAACGGAAATGGTGAGATGCGGGCTTTGTGTGGTATCTCCACCAATTAAACTTACCCCAAATTGATCGCAACAATCATGTAAACCCTGACTAAACCCTTTGAGCCAGTCGTGATCAATTTGGGGTAGGCTCAATGCCAATAATATACTGTGTGGGGTGGCACCCATGGCGGCAATGTCAGATAAATTGACCGCAACCGATTTCCAACCAATCGCATGTGGGTTGGTATCGAGGGGGAAATGTCGTCCAGCGACTAAAGTGTCGGCACAAATGACCAATTGTTGTTGCGGCGGAGGGGTGAGCAGAGCTGAGTCATCACCGACACCTAAATCGACTGCATCGGGACGCGGTCTGTTGAAATAGGTCTCAATAATGGAAAACTCAGCCATACAACAATCGACTCAATACTTTGAATTAGTTGCTTTGTTGCTTTTCTGCTGCACGTAAGCTGTTGGCAAGACGGTCTAATACACCATTGATGTATTTGTGGCTGTCTGCACCACCAAAGTGTTTTGCCAATTCAATCGCTTCATCCAATACCACACGGTATGGAATTTCCAGATGTTGTTCTAACTCATAAGCACCTAAACGTAAGGTGGCGAGTTCAACACCATCGAGGGCTTGAATGTCACGATCAAGAACAGGCACCAGTAATGCATCCAATGCTTCATGATTGGCAACCACTTGAGTCAACAATTCATGATAATAGCCGAGATCCACTTTGTGCATGGCATTTTCCACACGGGTACGTGCTTCAATTTCATGTACTGGATTGTGGCTCATCTGCCATTCATAAATACCTTGCACAGCAAAACGACGTGCTTTACGTTTTGCTGCATAAGTTGCTTGAAGTGTTTGCGACATAGCGTTAAATAGCCTTTAACAAGTTAACCATTTCAATTGCAGTTAAGGCAGCTTCACTTCCTTTATTACCTGCTTTTGTTCCAGAGCGTTCAATTGCTTGTTCAATACTATCCGTAGTCAATACACCGTTAATCACAGGTAAGCCAGTATCTAAACCAACCACACCTAAGCCTTTGGCACATTCGCCTGCAACAAAGTCAAAGTGTGGAGTGCTACCGCGAATCACTGCGCCGAGTGCAATAATGGCATCATAACCATTCGATGCAGCTAATTTTTTAGCCACAACAGGAAGTTCCCAAGCGCCTGGTGCATGAACAACGGTGATATTATCCTCTGATACGCCATGACGTTTCAATGTGTCAATTGCGCCATCAAGCAAATGCTCAACCACAAAACTATTAAAACGACCGACTAAAATCGCATAACGGCCTTCGCTAGCGAGATGTAATAAACCTTCAATACGGCGAATTGCCATAGCAACCTCGATTATTTCTCTGATGTTGGATCTGCGGTGATATATTCCACCACTTCTAAGTTAAAACCTGATAAAGCATTGAAACGTAATGGTGAGCTGAGTAGCTTCATTTTTTCAACGCCTAAATCACGTAAAATTTGTGCACCCACGCCAATGGTTTGGTATTGCTGTGACAATGCAGCATTGGCTTTGCCTTGTTTCGGGGATTTAAGGCTGTCTAGGGCAGGGCCCAAGTCTTGCAATTGAGCTTGACCAATCCAGACCAAAACACCACGTTCACTGTTGGCAATTTCTTTTAAAGCACGGTCTAAATTCCAAGTTGCCGAACCATCTGCTTTTTTCAGCTTCAGCAAATCACGGGTTGGATTAAAACCATGCACACGTACTGTGGTAACGCCTTCTTTCGGCTCGCCTTTGACCAATGCCAAGTGAATGTCTGGGTTCCCCAGTTCACGGTAGCGATATAAGTCAAAAGTACCATATTCGGTGTCGATGCTTTGCTGATCCAAACGCTCTACAGTTTGTTCATTGGTCATGCGATAGTGGATTAAATCGGCAATAGTACCAATTTTTAACCCGTGCTTTTCAGCAAAAATTTCTAAATCTGGACGACGCGCCATCGTGCCGTCTTCATTGATGATTTCACAAATTACCGATGCAGGCTCTAAACCTGCCAAACGGGCAAGATCACAACCTGCTTCGGTATGTCCTGCACGGTGCAATACACCACCTGGCTGTGCCATGAGTGGGAAAATATGCCCAGGCTGAACAATATCGGCAGGCTTGGCATGTGCAGCGACAGCGGTTTGAATGGTATGCGCACGTTCTGCGGCAGAAATACCCGTGGTAATGCCTTCAGCAGCTTCAATCGACAAAGTAAAGTTCGTACCGTGTTGTGCACCATTGGCATCAACCATTAACGGTAGGTTTAATTGCTGGCAACGGTCACGACTTAAGGTTAAGCAAACAAGACCACGCGCGTGTGTGATCATGAAGTTGATATCTTCAGGGCGAACGTGGGTTGCGGCAATGACTAAATCACCTTCATTTTCACGATCTTCATCATCCATGAGGATGACCATTTTTCCTGCACGGATATCTGCTACAAGCTCTTCGACAGTATTGAGCGGCATCAACCTTCACCTTCTTATTTGTCTGAAACGACATTGAATGAGAGAGATGCATAGTCTAACGGTTTTTTACCTGTTTTGCCTATGCTTATCATTTTCATTGCGTGACTTATGGTTATACACAGTGTCATCAGGCTTGGAAAGAGGTGAAAAGGAGGATTTGCTGCGTTGCTGTAGATTGTTTAGGCAATTAAGATGAAATGCAAAATCTGTGAAAAATAAAACTGTAGAGGGCATAGGATATTATCGCCCTCATTCTCGCCTTCACTTGAGCCCAGTTGGGTTTTGGGAGAAGGCAAGAATCAGAGATGAGATAATTCATTAAATTCAGGTATAAGAGAATTTCTGTTTAGCGCTCACGTAAGGCTTCTTTGGCTTTGTTGAATGGTTTGATCAGATAATCCAACACCGTTTTTTCACCCGTTTTAATATCGACTGTTGCGACCATGCCCGGGGTATATCAAACGCTTGTCCTGCTTTGTTGCTGAGTTTGTCTGAATCGGTACGGATATAAACCCTTATCTTGGGATATTTTCTATTTCATATTACATCTTGTTTTGAGCGTTTTGGTTGTAAAATAAAACTGATTAAAAAATCCACAAAATGATCAACCTTTTTGACTGAGCGCTGAAAACATAAAAAATAAACGCTTTTCTGTGATTAATTGCACAATAAATGCAAAAAAGTCATGTCTTGCATATCCTTAATTGTCTTTGTGTGGTTAGAATATAACAACTGTGCCCAAGATCTCTCACGTCTGTTATGAATATATTAATCGTTGATGATCATCCGCTGTTTCGCCATGCCTTAATTCAGGCGGTTCGTTATAGCTTACCGCAAGCTCAAATTCATGAAACTGCTGCAGTTAATGAATTGTACGAACGTTTGGAAAATGGACCTGAGCCTGATCTTGTTTTATTGGACTTGAATTTACCAGGGGCATCGGGCTTTTCTGCATTGGTGCATGTGCGTGCGCAATATCCATCTATCCCAATTATTGTGGTGTCCGCTCACGAAGAAGCATCGATTATTCAACGTTCAATTGCGCATGGGGCGATGGGTTATATCCCAAAATCGGCACATCCGAGCCATATTGGTGAAGCAATTCGTCAAGTTTTAGAAGGTGAGATTTGGTTGCCGCCAAACTTGGCTGCGAATGTTAACTTTGACCCTCGCGCTGCAGATGAAACAGCTTTGGCTGAACGTATTCAGTCTTTAACACCACAGCAATTCCGTGTATTGATGATGGTGGCAGAAGGTTTGTTGAATAAGCAAATTGCCTATGAATTAGATGTTTCTGAAGCGACGATTAAAGCGCATGTGACCGCAATTTTCCGTAAATTGGGTGTGCAAAATCGTACTCAGGCGGTATTGGCAATCAATGCGTTAAATATTGAAGAAAAGAAAATGTAAGATGTGACTGATCTGTAAAAGATGAGTTTAAAACCGCTGTGTTGATCTGGAAGATTGAGCAGCGGTTTTTTTATTGGGTGGGTGGTTGGCTGATTATGACCTTTTTAAAAAGCTAATTCGCTTTAGGATGTGACATTTAGCGTTCAGGTTGTTGATGTGCTTAAAACCTAAAAGGAATATTGTCTTATTCCTTTAGCTGTATGGCATAAACATATTCAGGCTTTCATGTCGATAAAACTAACAAAAATCGACATGAGAGAGTTGTCATGTCGATGACATAAACATATTCAGGTTGTCATGTCGATAAAATGGGTAAAAATCAACATGAGCTGAATAGCTATCAGTCTAATGCAGGCGATATGCTTCTTTCAGATTCTTAGGCTTTGATTGTATCTGTACCCATAAATCCAATAGTGTGAAGTTGTCCGCAGCGGGAAAACCCGCCACTAATAAGAAATACATAGAAGGACGAATATGTTTTAATAGTAATAGATGAATGGTGATTTGAATAAATCATACCTAAGTGAGTAGGGGGCTTTCCCCTATATGGGTTCAACTTTTAAAATTCACGATAACCAAGCCCGCCAGCCGTGATATGTGCTAGATTTCGATCATAGGTAATTATTTGGCTTTCTTTTCCGATGGTTTTATTTTTCTGACTTGAGCATCTGTAAGCATTGCAATGATTCCACAGAATTGGGGGTATAATTTTGGGGGTAATTTATTATACCCCTAGTTATACCCCCAACAAGATCAAGCTTGCAATAGATAAAGTAGATTGCATTAGACATAAAAAAAGCTTAAACCCTTTAGATTTAAGCTTTTTAAGATCACATGAGACTTCATGAGAATAATGTTTGGCGGTGAAAGAGGAAGTCAAAACTAATTTATAAGCAATTGAAATATAATTGAATTAAAAGTTAGAAACAAGAAAGTACCAACAAAAGTACCAACAAGTAAAAAAAGTTGATGTGCTGAATCTCTTATCGAAAATTAAGGAATTTAACTCTCGATACGTTATTTTTTTAATATAAAGTTCATTTGTTATGTAAAAAAAATATAAGGGTTAATCCCTTTTTTATTTATAAGCCTTAAAAAATTGTTTTGCTTATATGTAACTCCATTTCAAGGTATCCACCTCTTTATTGATTCCTATTTGCAAGTTTTGCATGTTCATAATGTAATATTTTGCCAACAAAACCACCCTAATAAATTGGACTTGACATTTTGCTCCATGAGGTAGTTTCAAAAAACCCTAAAAACAACCCTGATTTCTTCATTAAAACAGCGTAACTAATTGAAATATAATTATATTGTGTGGTTTGGTTGAAAAGAGTACAAAAAGGCGCATTTAGCGCCTTTGCTTTGGTATATTTTGCTAATCAGTATGGCTTTTCTTCGGGCAGAAATAAGTATCTCTCTCTTACTATTTGCCATGCTTCATCAGGGCTAATTCCACTTAGCTCTAGTTGGTCTAATTCCTGATAAGTCTGTTCAGCCGCTTCTTCTAATTTTTATTGGAGTACGCCGTTACGCTCATATTCGCTATACATTTTCGGTAAGTGTTCTTTCCAATGCTCTCTCGCTTCCCTTATCCAATTTCTAAACATAGTCATTTGTTTCTCCAGTCTTTAAGTAATAGAAAACAATGTATATAAATTTCTTCGTGTTTGAATCGCCAAAATACAGCGCTATTTGTCTGCAAAAATGTCAAAACAAAATAGGTAAACTATAGCCACTTATAGCTAAAAATAACTAAATCACGTCAAAGGTTTTGTCTAATTAGACTTTGCCGATCTAATACGGTCTAACATGCTCTATTTAGCGAGTAATGATAAAATACTTATGGTTTATGCTGTTTTTATCTTTCGATACAGAAGGTAAAAATTAAATAATAAATAAAACCAACTATGTGACTAGAAAGCGCGGCTATAGATATTTTTTAACACTGTTTCAATCTCTTTTATTTCTCAAAAATTAGAGTGTTTAAAAGAAAAATGCTATCAACCATTAGATAAAACAGATTAATCAACGTATATACTTAACGTTGGCTAACGTATGTAACCAAGGCTGTAATAGCCTAACTAAAGAGAATTTTTTTATTCAATTGCAAATTAATAAAGCAATAAAAGCTTTTGTGAGGGTAATAGTGTCAATTTCACGCAATCAAATCATTAAAAATGCGCTTAAATTCAGCAAAGACTGGAAAAATGAAGTTAGTGAAAAAGCTGAATCACAAACATTTTGGAATGAATTTTTTGCAGTATTTGGTATCAATCGCCGTCAAGTTGGTATTTTTGAAGCCAAACTCACTAAACTCAATGGGCATCGTGGTTTTATTGATGTATTTTGGCCAAGTAAATTAGTTTGTGAACAAAAAAGTCGAGGACAAGATTTAGATAAAGCTTTCCATCAAGCAATAGAATATTTAGAGGCGACTGCGAAAGTTGACCCTGCTCAATTGCCTCGTTATGTCATCGTTTGTGATTTCGAGTTTCTTCGATTATATGATTTGGAAACACAAGAGCATACTCAAATTCTTGTAGCTGAATTAGCTGAAAATATTCATTTGTTTGGCTTTTTACATGATCAAATTACTGAGATTAAACAAGCTGAAGAAGCTGCGAATATTCAAGCTGCTGAAAAAATGGGGAAGCTACATGATCAATTAAAAGCTATTGGTTATGATGGTCATGCTCTTGAAGTGATGCTGATTCGTTTACTTTTTTGCTTGTTCGCTGAAGATACTGGGATTTTTGAAAAATATCAGTTCACAAACTTTATTCAGCGTAAAACTAAAGCAGATGGGTCAGATTTAGCATCTCAAATTGCTATGTTGTTTTATGTATTGAATCAACCAGAAGAACAACGACTCAAAAATCTCGATCAAGACCTTGCAGACTTCGCGTACATCAATGGGCAGTTATTTGCGGAGACATTACCTCCAGCATCGTTTGATGATGAAATGCGTAACCTGTTACTTGAAGCATGTGAAATGGATTGGAGTAAAATTTCTCCAGAAATTTTTGGTGCTCTTTTCCAGTCTGTAATGGATGCTCAACAACGCCGTAGCTTAGGTGCACATTACACCAGTGAGGAAAATATTCTTAAAGTCATTTCATCTTTATTTTTGGATGACCTTCGAGCTGAATTTGAAGAACTAAGACGAAGAGGAAAAAATAAGACAAGGACTGCCGCACTGGATATTTTTCATGAGAAATTAGCCAATCTCGATTTTTTAGACCCAGCCTGTGGTTGCGGAAATTTCTTAATTGTAGCTTACAGAGAGCTACGTTTATTGGAACTGGATGTCATTGAAGAACTGCATGCGAAAGGGCAGTTATTAGATGTATCCACCATTGTCCGTTGTAATGTAAATCAATTTCATGGTATTGAAATTGAAGATTTTCCAAGTCAAATTGCGCGTGTAGCAATGTGGTTAGTCGATCATCAAATGAATATGCTGGTTTCGGAACATTATGGAACACACTTTGCACGTATCCCATTAAAGTCAGTTGCAGATATTCAAAATGCAGATGCATTATCTGTTTTATGGCCTGCTGTAGATTATATTTTTGGTAACCCACCTTTTGTGGGTGCAAAATGGATGAATAGTGAGCAAAAGCGAAGCTTTAATAAAATTTCAAATGATATCCCAAATAATGGAATTCTAGATTTTGTGAGTGCTTGGCATATCAAAGCAACAAAATACATGAAAAAGAATCCGCATGTAGAAACTGCTTTTGTATCTACCAATTCAATTACTCAGGGCGAACAAGTTGCTGCATTATGGAACTGGGTATTTGCTCAAAACATGCATATTAATTTTGCCCATCGTACATTTCATTGGCAAAGTGCAGCCAAAGGCAAAGCAGCTGTACATTGTGTAATTATAGGTTTTAGCAACAAAAACCATAATCCAAAATATATTTTTGATTATGAAAATGGGAAAGGCATCCCGAATAAATTAGAAGCAAAAAATATCAATGGCTATTTAGTTGATGCTCCTGCTATATCAATTTCTAGCCGTTCCAAGCCAATTTGTAATATTCCAGTAATGGTCAGTGGTAATCAGCCTATTGATGGAGGTTATTACATATTTACTAAGGATGAGATGTTGAAATTTATGAATGAGGAGCCTCTGTCTAAAAAATATTTTAAACGATGGATGGGAGGAGAGGAATTTATCAATAATAGTTTTCGTTATTTTTTACATTTAGAACAAGCCTCACTGCCTGACTTAAAAAACATGCCTAAAAGCCTCCAATTAATTAATGAAGTAAAAAAATTTAGAGCGTCAAGTAATCGAGTATCTACTCAAAAACTCGCAGATTTCCCTACTAAATTTCAAACCTCGTTCCAATCCGAATCAAATTATTTGGCAATTGCAGAAGTATCTTCAGAAAGACGTTTTTATATGCCAATAGCTTTTCTAGATAGTTCTGTTTTATGTAGTAATAAATTGCGATTAGTAGCTAATGCTGACTTATTTCATTTTGGTGTCTTAACTTCAGTTATGCATATGGCATGGATGCGTACTGTTACAGGCCGCTTAAAAAGTGATTATCAATATTCAGTAAAAATAGTTTATAACAATTTTCCTTGGCCTCAAGAAGTAACGGAAAAACAGAAAAAGAGAATTGAAGATGCAGCTCAAGCGGTATTAGATACCCGAAAAAAATATCCAGAAAGTTCATTAGCTGATTTGTATGACCCTTTGCTTATGCCTGTTGAGTTGTCTAAAGCACATCAATCCTTAGATAAAGCTGTTGATTCTGCCTATTCTCGTAAAAAGTTTAACAATGAAGCCGAGCGCGTAGCTTTTCTGTTTGAACTTTATGAACAGTATCTACAAGCAGAAAAATTTGAGTTGCAAAATCAAGCACAGACCAAGCCACAAAAATCTAAAGTAAAAGAAAAAAAACCTACTGTTTGAAATTAATTTTTAGCAGCTAAAAAAAGCCTATCAAGTGAATCCTTGAATAGGCTTTTTATTTTTTAATGGCTTTTATTTAGAGATTCTTTCTTTAATGACTGTAATAAAATCTAAAATTAGATTGCCTAAGGGAGTAGCAAGCTCTGTAGAATCTTCTTTATTCCCTTCATTACTATTCTTAAAAGTATGCTTGATTAAATTTAATAAGATAGTTAAAGCTACTGCAAAAATAACAGTAATTAAAGTCAGAATGACCCCAGTAGATAAAAGTTTACTACTTAAGACTTTTTCCTCCCTATCTTGTAGTAAATTTAATTCTTTTATCTGCTCTGGTTTAACTCCTGTATCTTTTAAAAGACGTATTTTCTGTTCGTCTATTTCTAATTGTTTCTGCTGAATTACCAAAGCTGATTTTGCTAAATCCAGTTGTGTATCAATAAAACTATATGATTTGCATAACCCAATAGCCAAAAAAATACAGCTTATTACTAACCCAACCCAAAACAGTTTACTTTTAAAATCTCTTAGAAGTTCTTCATCTTTAGCTTTGCTATCTAAATAGTTATTAGCATCTACAGCCACGATAGTAGGTAAATCATCTTCATCATCAGAATTAGGTGGTGTGTTCACTACTGTATTCATTTTTTCCCGCTAAAAAAAATCCCTTTTTTATAAAAAGGGATTGAATAAGTTAATTAAATTATCGAACTAAATTTAGCCCTTTTAAACGATAATACATTGCTCTTTCAGAAACATTAAATTTTAAAGCTAATCCTTCAACTGTACGGATATTTTCTTTTTCAATTAAACGGCGAATAGCATATTCAGGCATTAGAATATCTGCCCCCAATCTATTAGCATCACGCTCTTGAATGGAAGCATAATCACCATTAAAAGTATGCTTTTCATCACGAAAACAAGGGTTTTCAGGGGTTACGTGATTAAGTAAATGATGAGCTAGTTCATGAGATGAGGTAAATCTTTGGCGCACTATGCTATCAGTAGGATTAACATAAATAATCCGTTTGCCATTTTCTAATGAAGCTTTCCCACTTAGATGTAATTCGTCGTAATCTAAGAAACGAACCTCGATATCTAACTTTTCAGCAATCGAGTTTATATCTACAGGTAAGAAGCCATCCCAAAAATTTTTTAAGACTGTATCAGCGTAAGACATAGCGTTTTACTCCAATCAGTAGGCTGTCTATAAATTGACAGACATTGTAGTTAATTTATTAGTTAGTTCAATGACTATTAATATGTTCTTTAAGAATAGAATGCAATCTTTAGCAATATAATGCAATGAAAATCATATAAAGCTGATAAAAGCCCCATCAAAGGAGTTATGAGTTTCACTCAATCCTCAACTGTATATAAATTCGCATGGTATAGATAACCAATCATTAAAAGCTGCCCCTGTGTTGTCATCGGGCATGTAGTCTTGTTCTAGTTGGTCGGGGGTGGTGAGCAATGTCTTTGCATGGTCAAAATATACAAGCTGCTCGCTTTGAATGAGCAATCTCTCAATGATATGCAATTCAGCATCATTGACCTTTAACACGCTTTTAACTGTTTCCCTCCATTCACTCGCTGATATACGTACAGTCACGATAGGTACGCCGTTATAGCGGTAATAGGTGCGCTTGCGGTCTAGCATCCACAGATAACCATCTAGCGCACGTTTAACCAATATTGATAGGTCACGGCTTGTATGTTTCAGGTATTCAATCAAAATAGGTTTGTTGGCTCTCAATTCCTCCAGTAGTTCATCAGGTGGCATGATTGGGCTTTCCCATCTCAATTGATTAGGTGGGGCAATAAACAATCTGCACTGGTGCGACTTGGCAAGCTGTATCAAGTCCAACGCTTTTTGCATGTTCATACGCCACCCCCGAACATATCAATCGTCTTTGTGTCTATCACTTCTTGAGGCTGTGATGCTTTAGCCTTTACCTGTTTTTTGGGTGTAGTTACCTCGTTACAGTGTTGCTCACCCCCTGTTACCCCATTTTGAAACGTTACATCGTTACAAGTCTTATGTGGTGAGGGTTTTAGCGGTTTTTGAAACGTTACATTATTCTTTTGTGTAACGCTTTGATTTTTGCTGTATGCCTTATGTAGCATGGGTTGTAACGTTGTTACGTTTTGAATCCCTGTTTCAGGGACGTAACGTTTAAACGCATCATCAAATTGACTTAACTCATAACCACTTAGTACTTTGTCCTTAACACGGACTTTTTTAGATTTAATGCAGAACAGTTTTAATCGGGCTGCAAGTTGGTTCTGTGTAATTGGTTTGCCTTTATTCCATGATGCCCACATCTTCTCATTATCTGCATTTAGTTCACTAACTAGCACTTCGCTATGTATCTTGCTATGGCTGTAATGGCTAAAAATTTGCTTTATATCGGTGAGTAGTTGCTCGTTTATGCTAAGGGGTACAATCTCTGCCTCATCAATCAGTAATGCAGCTTTATTGGCTTTGTTTAACCATTCATCGCTAGCAAGTTGAGCAATAATAAAAAGACACTCCCAGTTGTCCTGCGCTCGGTCATGCAGTTGTTCAGGAAGCTGTGGGCGTGTGGTCTTGATAACTTCAAAATTATCACTTACCCAACGCAAGCACTTACGTTTAATGTTGTGCCACTCTGCCTGATTTGCATGTCGTAAACGCAGCTTTTGTTCACTGGGGAGTTTTCGCCGTAACTCCAAAATAATTGAACGGTCTTTGATGGTTTCAGGTAGATGACCAATACCGCTAATCGCTTTAGCACAATAAACATTAAAACGTGTTGGCTTATTGTCCTCCCCATCACATCGAATAACAAAAGCATTTTTTCTGCTGTGACCTGCATTAATCACACCTCGCAAGTCCTCGTTTTCTTTTAGGAACGTATCTGCTTCATCAATCAGTAATGTGGGTTTCCATGCCTCAATAGAACGATACATAGCAGATGATGAGATGTTAGAGGTAGGTAAGGGCTTATAGCAAAGCTCACCAATCAGGGTTAAGAGTTGGGTTTTACCGCATCGTTTTTCGGGTGCAGTAATACATGCGATTGGCGCAATCTGCATGGCATCAATTGCCCATGTAAAGAGAATCCATAATGTTACTGCTGTTCGGGTTTGTGGTTCACAAGCGATATGGTCATTCACGATTTGCTCAATGCTATTCAGTAAGTCATGACCGCTAACAGGCGTGTGCCATGCTTCCACATGCTCGAAAAAATCATCCCGATGCTTATTTTCTGCAATCTCTTTTCGTTTGGCTTTGACAAGTTTATCTAGGACGCTTGCACGTATGCCAAGCTGCTCGGCTTCTGCTGTCCGTGTCTGCTCGTATTGCAGTTCTGTAAGGTTAGCCAATCGCAAAATGTCATTGTCCAGTGGGTCGGCTTCTGCTTCCTCCAGTGGTGGCAATTGCTCAATACTATCCTGTAAGAATGCCTGTATATTTTCAACATCCTCATATTGGGTTATCTCGATATAATTACTACCCACACATTGAAGCAACAATCTGACGGTGGTGCTTTCCTCCAGTGGTTTAAATGCTTTTGAATCCTCACGTCTGACAGGTAAATAAAGCTGCTGATAGCCTGTCTGCGACAATTGATTAATCACAAATTCAATTTGTTTAAAATCAAACGGCTTGAGTTCTGATTTATGTTTGCTGCATAGGGTAGGCAATACGACTAATACAACGGCGTAGTCAGTCTGTGCAACTTTAAAGAATGCCTCTAGGCTGTAAGTGATAATAACAGGCTTGGTATGGTCGAAATGACCATACCTCGCAAAGCCTTTGGCTAATCTATCGGGAGTGACTGCGACTGTCTTTTTTTCCTGCATCACAGCACATTGAACAAGCTCAAGATGCCCATTGTAGATAGGCAAAATAAGAGGGCTGTCATAGCTAACGCCGTTGATGGTGATAATACTGTCATCAACATGAATCTTTTGTTCAGGACTGCCAAAACGCTGTATAAGCTCATGCTCAATGTATGCCTTATGTGTTGGCATAAGCTCTGTGCATTGCGCTAGAATATCGTTAGGTGATGTAAAACCGTGAGGGGCTTCATGGTGTGCTGTCATGGTTGCCCCCTTTTAATTTGCCCACATTCAATAAAATATGCAGTTGCTAAATGTTTGTGGCATTCAAATCTACTTGCAGCCAAGCACTCGTACATATCTAAATGCGTTATCAAATTTGCTAATCGTTGTTCAGTAACAAACTCGCCGTTTGTTGTTATTTCATGCTGTAGCTGCTTTGCCTCTTTTCTAATATGAACGATAGCTGCAAGCATCCAACCCATATCACGCTCTGAAAAAGAATAAGCATCATATAAATCACTAGCATCATAGTTCGTCTTATTCATTATATTTTTGCCCCTCTCAACTCATAGCGTGCATAACTTCCATTGCCTCGTTTGTTTTTTTCATAATGCGTCACAATGTCATAGCCTTGTTTGCGTAGCTTCTCGATACTTGCACTAAGGCGGTAACAACTATAAAGATTCAAAGCTTCAACGGCGGTAATGCTTTTACCGCTTTTGAGGTGACTTAGGACTGCTTGTTTATGAGAAATATTAGTCATGGATTCAAGCCTCCATACCACGTGAGCGCATCCATTCTTGAACATCCTCAATGCGCCATGCAGTAATGCGTCCTGACAACTTTACTGGTTGTGGAAATTCCCCAGCACGCACCTTGTCCCATATCGTTGTTTCACCCATAGGCAAAATCCCTTGACGTTCAGGGCGTGCCTTGATGATGCGAGTTGTGCCATCTTTGGTGGTGTACTTACGTTCTTTGCGTGCTGCTGTTGTCGCAAGTTGTGCCATGCGATAAAAGCCTTTAGGAGATTGGTTTGCATTTCCGATAGTCATAAAAAAACCTCTAACGTGTACCGTATTGCAACGGCGTTAGAGGTACTATGATGTTGTTTTTAATTGCTTAGGGTATGGCTACTAGCAACGCTACCCATTATCTAGCAAAGTGACCTTTTTACTAGCAGAAAGGTTATTTAACCGATTAGAAATTTCATTGACCAATTTTTTGGGGTCTAAATCAATATTGGTTTCAGGGTTTTTTAAGTAGAATTCTTTAATAAAATATTTCGCACATTCACTTTTAAATCTCCATTTTTTTCCTGTTTTAGGGTGTCCTTTCAAAAACAGATCAAACACCTCATCAAAGATAGGATTCATTTTTGTACTGTAGTTCTGAGCTTTTGCTTTACCTCCAGTAGAAGCCATTTTTTTAATTTGTTTTTTGTTTTGGGATTCAGAAATATCATTTATAGCATTGCCAATAAGAAAGTTAGCTCTGCTTATAAGAACAATTATTTGTTTAAAAATTTCTTGTTGTTCGGCTTTATCCAAAGTTTTTGATTCTCTATCTACAGCGATTTCTCTAATAAAATTTTCAATAGATAAAATTCCTGCGGCTAAGTTAGTGGCTTGATTCCAAGTAAAAGTTATTTTTGATACTTTATTAAGTTCATTAAATGCTCCTAGAGCATCTTTATGTATCAAATCTAATATTTTCTGGGTCGTACTATTACTATCATTGTTGGCTATGCTATCTGCTAATCCATATCCACCAATCCAACAGAAATAGCGTAATAACTCGATTTCCTTTAATTCCGTAAGATTGACTAAATATGAAATTCTTAATCTACTTTCATCTATTAATTCCTTAATGATATTCGCATAAGGTTCATTTTCATCTATCACAATTTCTTTTGATTCAAAATTTGTATATTTATTCATTCATGCCTCCCACCGCATCCTCCATTTAGTTGTTAGGTAAACAAGTTGGGTGACTTGCTTGTCGGATGCCCCCTATACCTAACAATTCAATAATACAAAGCTATGCAGTTTTGGTGCCTTGTTTAAAGAGAATAAGATTCTCACTTTCATTATTTGGCTTGAATTGTGAAACGTCACCACCTTGACGCAAGGTGTCTAAGTAATCAGCCCATAACTGCATCATTTCACGTCTACGGCGTAAAAACTTGGTTCGGTTGTAAGCTGTACCATTCGGGTCTCTAACTCGGTGTGCAAGCTGGTGTTCTACAATGTCGGTTCTATATTCGATTTCTTCATCAAGTAGCGTCCTCGCTGTTGCTCTGAATCCGTGTGCTGTGTGCCTGCCATTGAAGCCGATCCGCTTAAGCAACTGAATGAGAGTTCCATCACTCATACATTCTTTTGAAGTCTTAACGCTTGGAAATACATATTCTGACGTTGTCCGCATTTCTTCTAGCTCTTTGAGAATGTCAAAAGCCTGTCTTGATAACGGTACAATGTGGTCTTGATTAGTTTTGCTTGCAGCAAATGATAAGTATCTGTTTTCAAAGTCCACAGATTCCCATTTCAAGCCTCTAATCTCATTCGGACGCTGGTAGATATAAGCTGATAATTTAATTGCCAGCTCTGTTCTGATTCTTGTACGTGGATAATCCTTAGATATGCGCCATAACTTTTGCAGTAATTCTGCTAACTCACTCTCGCTGGTAATTGCGTTGTGGTTTCCTTTAATTGGTTGGGGGAGGGTAATGTCGGGTGCTGGGTTATAGGTAATGATTCTGCGTTTTAACGGTAGTTTCAGTACCATATTAATAATTGATTTCACACGTCTAGCCGATTCCAATGCACCACGTTCAACAAGGGCATTGGTAACATCACGCTCCAATTGTTCTGTAGTGAGTACGGCAACTGGTAATTTACCAATAAAAGGCAAAATATCTTTATTCAGCTTGCGTATTGTTTCACTGTCTACTTTGTTCTCCAGCTTGCGAAGTTCTAACCATTCGGCAGCAAATTTACTAAAGGTGTTTTCTAGTGTTTCGAACTGTTCACGTTTTTTATTATTGCGTTGCTCGGCTGGGTCGATACCATTCGCCAGCATCATTTTAGCTTCTTCACGCTTAATACGTGCCTGCTGCAAAGTTAGTTGTTCATAAGTACCCAAAGCCAGCGTATTTTGTTTTTTGCTTATTGGATGACGGTAGTTAAGCCGCCAGTATTTCGCACCATTCTTTTTTACAAGCAGATATAACCCCCCACCATCAGAAAATTTTTTATCTTGGCTTGGGTCTGCTATTAAATTTTTTACAGTTTTAGCATCTAGCTTGTTGGATTCTTTAGCCATGAAGCAATCCTCACTTGTTGGTACTTTTTTCTGAAAAAATGAAAAAACTCGATAGAGTGTTCATTTTTCTATAGATACCAACAAATGTACCAACAAAGTTGTTGGTATGCTACCGTTTTACGCCGTAGTGCATCGGATATAAAAAAAGCTTAAACCCTTTAGATTTAAGCCTTTAGCACTACGGTAAACTACCGTGAAAATCGAATTTGGCGGTGAAAGAGGGATTCGAACCCTCGATACGCTATTAACGTATACACACTTTCCAGGCGTGCTCCTTCAGCCACTCGGACACTTCACCATAGGCGGTGGATAATAACCAAAAAATAGTACAAAGCCAAGTTGAAAAATTTGATTTAGAGAAAAACTTTCAGCGTAGTGCTATGATTCTCAAAAATACCGTCTAAATCGAAGACACCTATGCAAAGTACTGCAAAAAAAGCAGCCTTACCCGTCATTACCTTGGCTGCACTCGGAGTTGTATTTGGGGATATCGGAACCAGTCCTCTGTATGCCTTCAGACAAACTTTTTTAACGGCGCATCTTGCAATTACCCAAGCCAGTGTATTGGGAATTTTATCCCTAATTTTCTGGTGCATGATGCTCACCATCAGCTTCAAATACGTCACCATTATTATGCGTGCCGATAACAATGGCGAAGGCGGGATCATGTCATTATTGGCATTGAACCTGCGCACCACCCGTATTGCCGAAGACAAAAAAATCTTCCTGATCGCACTTGGCTTTATTGGTGCATCCCTGTTCTTTGGCGATGGCATTATCACCCCCGCCATTTCAGTATTGTCTGCCATTGAAGGACTAAGTATTGCCACGCCTATCTTTAATCAATGGCTCGTACCGCTCTCCATTGGTATTTTGGCAGGACTGTTCATTGTGCAGCGTCATGGTACAGGCACTATGGGCAAATTTTTTGGCCCACTGACTTTGCTGTGGTTTTTAGCCATTGGCGGTGCAGGGCTGCTCAGTATCATCCAAACCCCATTTGTATTGGCCATGGTCAGTCCACACTGGGCGTTTAACTTTGTAGTAGAGCAACCCTTTGTTGCATTTCTCACCATGGGTGCGGTGATTTTAACCATGACGGGTGGCGAAGCACTCTATGCCGATATGGGGCATTTTGGGCGGATGCCTATTCGCCTCGCGTGGTTTTTGATTGTCTTACCTTGCTTGTTATTGAATTACGCAGGACAAGGGGCATTATTGCTGCGTAACCCTGCAGCGATTGAAAATCCGTTCTATATGTTGGTGCCTGAATGGGGCTTATACCCGATGATTGGTTTAGCCACAGCTGCAGCGGTGATCGCTTCTCAAGCGGTGATCACAGGGGTATTTTCAATGGTCAATCAGGCCATTCAATTGCGTTATTTACCACGCCTGACTGTACGTCACACGTCCGATGTTGAACGTGGTCAAATCTATTTGCCATTCATTAACTGGGCCTTATTTATTTCGGTGCTTATCTTAATTTTATTATTTGAAAATAGTGCCAGACTTGCCAGTGCTTATGGCGTGGCAGTGACCATGACCATGCTGTGTGGCACGATTTTAATTTCAGTGCTGGCCTATGGTTTTTGGCGTTGGCCGATGTGGAAAGTTGCCCTTTTTGCAGTGCCATTTTTAACCCTAGATTTAATTTTTGTGGCTTCGACCTCGCTCAAAATTGTGTCAGGGGGATGGGTGCCAATTTTAATTGGCGCCATCATGTATACCATTTTAATGACGTGGAAAGATGGTCGTGCATTGGTTTTCAATCGTTTGGAAAAAGATGCCTTGCCGATAGACCTATTCATTCACAGTATTAGTATGGGCAATGAAACCAAATTTGTCCCTGGCGATGCGATTTTCTTGACAGGTACGCCTAACATTGTGCCACATGCCATGTTGCATAATATTAAGCACAACAAGGTCTTACATGAACGCAATATCATGGTAACGGTCATCACGCGTGATATTCCATTTGTGGCGCAGCAAGATCGGATTCAAGTCGAAAAACTGGATGATCGTTTTTATCGGATTGCCATGTATTACGGTTTTAAAGATCAGCCAAATATTCCAAATGCCTTGAAACAAGCCTATGAACAGCTTGAGTTTGAATTCGATATGATGCAAATGAGCTTCTTTATTTCGCGTGATCGAATTGTGCATACGGTGGGCGATGGCATGTCACCGTGGCGTGAAAAACTGTTTATTTCAATGCAGCGCAATACCAGTCCTGTGAGTGATTTCTATCAAATTCCAACCAACCGTGTGGTGGAATTGGGTAGTCAAATCGAAATTTAAAAACTGCTCAATAGATTTTAAAAAACCAGCATTATAAAGTGCTGGTTTTTTATTTTTAGCTCAAGATTGGTCTTAAACAGATCTTATTGTTCCGTATCACTTGGTTGTAGATGGCTTAAATCTATATCGTTTACATCTGCGCCCTGTGCCGCAGGTGCTGTGGTTTCAAGCCGTTCAGTCGTGGGCAGATTGACTGCTGCTTGTTCAGATGCAGCAGGGTTTTGTGGTGCAGCATTTAGCGCTTCTGCGGTGACATCCACATCATCGCCAGCATTTACAGGTAAATCGGCTGAAGATGACAATAATGGCGCAGAGGTGGCTTGTATGTGTTGTTCGCTCACTTGCTCTGCCTGCGCTGCGTGTTGCAGTTCGGATTCAGTCCCGACAGGCATCGTCATCGGTACATTGTCTTGAGCCAGATTGGCTTGTTCGGCTGAAATTTGGTTTGCAGGCTGTTGCGCTATATTTTCTGCTGGACTTGTTAAGTTTGTATCTGTACTCGGTACAATGCGTATCTGACCATTGGCGATTAATTCTTGTAGTGAGCCTGCTTGCCCATTAATCGTGGTGCTTATTTTGACTTTAGATAAACTTTCTAAAGTATCACCTGCTTGAATGGGTGGTTCGGCAAAGGCAGAAATGCTGATACTGCTACCAACCAAAGCACAAGCAAAAAGATGAAAACGCATGTATTTCTCCATCAAAAATCGCAAAAATAAAGTTAAAACCAATTTAAATCGTCAATGACATCCAGCTAGAGCAGCGCAATGCGCTTGGGTGTCGCTGAGCGATGTCTTTAAGGTGTATTTAGCTTGGCAGATTCGCTAAAACGGATGCAATCAAATCTACCAAACTTGATCTAGACTGATGTCAAAAGTGCTTAAAACTCAGGCTGTGTATGGCTTTTGTGGTGTTATGGCGCGGGTTTTGTTTAATTGTTAGACGAACAAGAGGTGCTTCATATACAAGCTGTGAGTGGATTGTTAAGCTCGGGCAAACTCTGCGGATTTAGAGCGAAGTCACAGTAACGGTTATGGCAAGAAAACGGCGCAATTCCAACAACATTTGGACTCAAATTTTCAATCAAAACAGCTTGAAAGTGCTACTCGGTGTAGTGGCAACAGGGAGTTTTGTGATTGCTTTTGGTCAAGAAAAAATTAGCCAGTGGACTTCACTGGTGCCGAGTTCAGGAAATAGTGCTTGCCTAACCCAGTTCTATCGAGAAACGCCGCCCTATTTACTGAAAAATAGCCTGCAAAAAGACAGCTATCCGCTGTGTTTTAATGACTTTAATGTGATGTATTCAGGGGTATCCAAAACCCCGTTATGGGTGGCAGAAGCCTTAACACCAGCGCGTTTGAGTCAGCGGATTCCACGTGAAGATAACTTTCACGAAGAACCGCGCGTCAAAGCCGAGCATCGTGCGACTTTGCTGGATTATCGTGGTTCGGGTTATGACCGTGGACACATGGCACCGAATGCCGACATGACCAACTTGGCAGCCCAGTTTGACAGTTTTTCTTTGGCAAATATGGTGCCGCAAGCCCCTAAAAATAATCAGCAGGTCTGGCGTGAACTTGAAGAAGCCACCCGAGCGGTGGTGACTAAGCAAAAGCAAGATGTGTATGTGATTACGGGGCCAAGTTTTA
Source organism: Acinetobacter sp. YH01003 (assembly GCF_013420525.1). Taxonomy (NCBI): domain Bacteria; kingdom Pseudomonadati; phylum Pseudomonadota; class Gammaproteobacteria; order Moraxellales; family Moraxellaceae; genus Acinetobacter; species Acinetobacter sp. YH01003. The sequence continues at coordinate 83,439 of NZ_VOXY01000003.1, forward strand.
ATGCCAAGCGTCTAAAAACCATTGGGCAGGGCGTTATTGTGCCGACTGCGGTGTATAAAGCTGTGTATATGCCCAAAACAGGCGCGATAGGGGCTTATTACGCGCCCAATAACGACTCGTTACAGGTGCAAGTGGTGAGTGTCTGCTATTTAGAAGAACAGTTGGGCATTAATTTATTCCCACAATTAAGTGAAGAACAAAAGCGCAATACCTATAAATTGCCTTTGACTGCAAATGCTGTAAAAGCCAATACACCGATTGCCTACTCACATTGGGATGCAGAAAGCCAGTGCGCAGAAGATGTATCTGCTGAGCAATTACAAGCCTTGCAAACCGAATTTAAACGCTCAGGCAGTAGTCCTGCATCGGGTGCTAGCATTGATGCAGATACCCAAGATGCAATTGTGAAGCAATTGATTGAAGCTTTATTGCAATATATTTTACAGTTGTTGAAATCTTAAACTGGGTTAAGATGATGGATATTGCATCCTTCATGCTAAGGTGAATTCAATGTTTAAACCGTTTCAAAATGGGACTGAATCACATGCGATTCATGACTTAACCTTAGAAAATGATTTAGATTGCATCAATGTGTATGGCAATTTGCAAATCAGCAAAGATCAGGCGGGTTTACAGGCAGCCAAAGCACTACAGGCTTTTTTGAATGAAGTTGTTGCAACTTTGGAGCAGACTCCGAATCTGCCTGAAAAGTTAGATCGTCCCGAAGCGGGTGAAATTGAAAATCCATTTTTATAATGGATGCCATCTCAAGATATTAAATCTACTTTAATCTGCTCATCTAAGCCATTAAAAAGCCCGCTCAAACGCTTGAACGGGCTTTGTTGTTTTGTGTGTTTTTAGATAAATCCCAGACATCTTGAAAAGCTGTGGATTTAAAGTTTTGAAGATCAGTCTTCAGCTTTTGCCATAGCGCGATACAGCACCGCACCAATCACCGCACCTACAATCGGTGCAACCCAGAAAGCCCAAAGCTGGCTGAGTGCTGCAGTTTCAGCAAAGAACGCCACACCTGTACTACGTGCAGGGTTCACGGAAGTATTGGTTACAGGAATACTGATCAGATGGATTAAGGTCAGTGCCAAACCAATTGCAATTGGAGCAAAACCTGCAGGTGCACGTTTGGCGGTTGCACCCATAATCACCATCAAAAAGCCAGCAGTGAGTACCACTTCAATCAATAATACTGAACTGAGGGCATATTTTCCTGGAGATAAATCACCATAACCGTTGGTCGCGAAACCGCCTGTGCCTGCAAAACCTGCCTGACCCTGTACAATCAGATACAACACCAGTGCGGCCAGAGTCGCACCAATAATTTGTGAAATAATATACGGTGCGAGTTCTTTGGCTTCAAAACGTCCACCTGCCCACAAACCAATACTGACTGCAGGGTTAAATTGACCACCTGAAATGTGCCCAAGTGCATAGGCCGCGGTTAATACGGTCAGACCGAACGCGAGGGATACTGTACCGTACCGGATTTGTCGGAGAGTCAATATTCTGAGATGAGAAGCATTGCTTCGCAAGACGTAGCGAAGCGTAGTGTCCCGATGACAAAATTAAAATATACCCCTGAAATCAGAGAAAGAGCGGTTCAATTATTGATTGAATCCGAAAAAGATTATCCATCGTATTGGGCTGCAATCACAGCAATCGCTCCTAAGATTGGCTGTACTCCTGAAACACTACGTGTTTGGTATCAAAAATATTTAGATAAACAAAATCCAGTTAAAGTACAGCAGCTTTCAGACCAAGAACGTATCAAACAACTGGAACGCGAAAATAAAGAACTGCAACGTGCGAATGAAATTCTACGTAAAGCAGCTGCTTTTTTCGCCCAGGCGGAGCTCGACCGCCCACACAAATAATGGTGGATTTTATCCATAACAATAAGGCGTTAAGCGCATGCGGTGATTCCACCTAGAAAATGAGAAAGCATACAAAGATACAAAGAGCAGCTCGCTAGAGCGAGATAAATGACTTCGAACAGTTAATCTCAGGTAGGACACTATGGAAAAATGATCAGGCTATCATCGGCGCAGTTGGGTTGAAACTAAGATGCATGCACTTGTAGCAGTCCTCAACAGATGTAAGCAATTAGGTAGAGCACTTACCCAAGTTACGCCTTAAATTTGGTTCATTTCGGGGTACTTTGTCTTTCAAATCTTTGTGGAACAAAGCCCATTTGGCTATACATTAACTAAAAAAATAGAGAAAAAAACTATAAAAAATATAAAATGTGAAATTTGCGCATTTGGTGGAAATTGGGTATTATTTTGCTGGAATATTGACCAGTATGTTTGGGCTGGCAAAGTTCTAAGTAGAGATAAAATTTTAAAATACAAAATCCAGAGGGCAGAATAGATGAAAAATAGAGCATTTGTAAAAATAATGATGGTCACGGGTGTCTTAGGTTTAACAGCATGTGGCGGTAGTGACAGTGATGAAACAGGAAACGTACCAGTACCATCAGAGCCAGTTGCCGAGGCTATGGTTCAAAAAAGTGTAGAAGAGCTGACGCTGTTGGATGTGAATAACCTTACCTTAAATGCTGCGTCGATTCAGATTTTAAGTGACGAAGAGTGGAAGAAATTACAAGCAAGTAGTTTGAAAACAGCAACAAATGCAAGTACAGCAGATGATTCTGAACAGCTATTTCCACCGATCAATAGTTTACCGACAGCGACTCATTTTAAAGGTCAAAGTTACCTTGCTAATGCTCAAGGCATCGTTAAACTGCCTAAATTGGCTGCAGGCACATATTATGTTTTGGTCACTAAAAATGGACAGTCTGCAGTTTCGGCATTCTTGATCCATCCTAAAAATACCAATAAGAGCATTGTGTTGAATGTTGTCCTCAACTGCTTAGACCAAGACTGTCAGACCTTAAGTGATGCACCTGTCAATGATGCAGTAGTCGGTACGTTGTCTGGTCAGGTCATTTATAAAGGAAAGCCTTTAGCGAATGCGCAAGTCGCATTATCTGGCGGTGCTGCGACCAATGGTGCATTTGTTAGTGCAATTACCGATGCTAATGGTTATTTCACGCTTTCATTTAACGTCTCCAATACTCTGCTTGAAGCATTGAAAAATGCCACGCTCACTATTAGCAGTGCAGGAACTAATACCATGACAAAAAAAGTTACGGTCATTGCTTCTTCTGCATCGGGCTATCAATTTGAAGTGCTGCCTGAAACGACATCTGCAGATGCGGTATGGCGTGAAACTTTTGAAGCGGACTCTACTACTCGCAATGCATGGACAAGCTCACAGCCAAGTGTGGCGAATGTCGATTGGCAGCTGCTAAACAAAGGTCACAATATTCGTAATAATCAAGTGAATCAGCGTGTGCGCTTAGCGCCAAATGACCAAAGTCAAGGCAAGGTACCTGAGCCACTGCAAGGTAATACGGCATATTGGTATGGTGACAAAGTAAATGGCAACTTTATTGGTGCTTTAAGTGATTCATCTACGGCTCCAGAGTTTGATGGCGGCACCTCGCAGCATGACAATAGGGGAGAATTGATTTCACCTGTGATTAATCTAAGCCAGTATCAGGCGCCTTTGAGTTTAAGCTTTAAAACATGGTGGGAAATTGAGTCAGTCAATCCAAATAATCAGGGGTTTGATTTGATGAATATTTTAGTTTCTACCGACGGCGGTAACAGTTTTAAGACTTTGGCTCGATTAAACCCGCTGGCAGATCCATCTTCTGCATATGATCGCGCGCCGATTCCATACAGTAATTTAGGCTTTAACCTCGCACCGGCTGCTGTTCAGCAAGAAGCAATTTCATTAGATGAATATGCAGGCAAGGCCAATGTTCAGCTGAAATTCCAATTTAGAACGGTCGATGGACTTTATAATGGTTTCCGCGGCTGGATGATTGATGATGTGGTGATTCAGAAAAAAGCCGGAACTTTCCCATTATTTGATGGTGTGAGTTTTGATGAAAATTCAGATAGTTTCTCTCAGGACTATAGTGGCGTCGCTGCAAAACAAGCGGGCGTTTTGTTGAAAAGCACGAAGAGTTATGCACGGTGGGCTGACGAGCCACAGCGTAAATAAAGATTTACATGGCGGTGCAGTATGAATGAATAGAATAGGTTTAGACACATTGCATTCGCGATCAATCAACCATCAAGCGTGGTGAATACTAAAAACAGCTCTCTATTGAGGGCTGTTTATATTTAAAGGGGCAATTTATTCAGCCACTTCAGCATAGCGGTAACTAAAGCGTAAGCGTTCGCTGAACACAATCTTACGAATTCATCCTATAAGCCTTAATTCAATCCCCTTTAAAAAACAGGCGACTCAATTTTATGACTACAAATAACCAGACATTGATCGCATTTCTTGCCAAGAAACTAAGAACATACAGTGAATCATAGTGAGTTTGTCGAAGACGAGATTGTAAATAAAATTGCGTAATTGATTGAATTTTATATGTTCATAGTCACAACGAAGTCAGGCATCATGTTGGAAGAACAAAAATTAAATGACCTTATAGCAGAATTTGCTAAATCCATAAAAACAGAAGATGATCTAAATCCATTCAGCCGATTGTTGACTAAACTGACTATTTTAGCGGCTCTCAATGCCGGACTTACCCTACACCTCGGACATGAAAGAAAGCTCGTAAGCGCGGTTCTAATGCTCGCAATGGTCATTCAAGTAAGACCTTACGGATGATGGTGAGATTCAGATCACGACACCAGGAGATCGTGATGACACACTTCAGTCACAGCTGTTTAAAAAGAAAGAGAAGCACGACTTCGCAAGGCTATCACGCGAATGGATAGCCAGATTCTATCCCTTTATATCAAAGGCTCCCAGAGGGAAACTGGAATTTACAGCCTTGTACCCTGTCATTTTCTTCACCATTTTCAACTGCAATAAGCTTATGAGTATGATGACTGTGATTCAATCCTTTACTGAATTTCATGCTGGCTTTTTGAGTCCTGAACTTTGACTCATCCAGATAAGGAAAACGTCAGCTCAATATTGACGGGTATCTATGGAACACAAGGGGTTCTTAAAGCGAAATATGGGACAGTAGTGGCATTCGGACTCCTTTTTTTCTGCCTGTATTTTGGGCTAAATAAAAAAGTGTAACCCGAAGATTACACTTTTAAAGCTCAAAAACTAAAGTCCAAAACAGTTTTGTTTTAGAAATTACAAACGCATTTCAATGCCTTGCGCTGCCAAATATTGTTTGGCTTCTGGAATAGTGTGCTGACCAAAGTGGAAAATTGAGGCAGCTAGTACCGCATCTGCACCGCCTTTTAAAATACCATCTGCCAAGTGCTGTAAATTACCTACACCGCCAGACGCAATGGTGGGTACAGTTACACGGTCATTGATGGCACGCATGAGCGCCAAGTCATAGCCTGCCTTGGTACCATCGGCATCCATTGAAGTGACCAATAGCTCACCTGCGCCGTAGTCTGCCATTTTCACTGCCCATTCAATGGCATCAATACCTGTTGGTTTACGACCACCGTGGGTGAAAATTTCCCATTTGTTATCACCCGTTTTTTTCGCATCAATGGCAACTACAATACATTGCGCGCCAAAACGCTGTGAGGCTTCTTGCACAAATTCAGGGTTAAAGACGGCTGCAGAGTTAATGCTGACTTTATCTGCACCTGCGTTCAATAATAGGCGAATGTCTTCAACCTTGCGCACGCCACCACCAACGGTGAGGGGCACGAACACGGTTTCTGCCATACGTTCTACGGTACGATAAGTCGTATCACGACCATGATGGGTAGCGGTAATGTCTAAAAAGGTGATTTCATCGGCACCTTGTTCATTATAACGACGCGCCACTTCGACAGGGTCGCCCGCATCACGAATATCAAGGAATTGCACGCCCTTGACCACGCGACCATTATCTACGTCTAGGCAAGGAATAATACGTTTCGCTAGCATAAATTTTTCCAATTATTACAGCCGATTATGAAACTCACCCACACAAGCGCTACACCTTGGCAGATGGAGCGGGTATTCTATCAAACTTAGCTCAGGTTTTTCGCAGGTTTTCTATGTCGGTTTATACTCCTTTGACTTTAAAGGAAGTTCAGGTCTTTGCAGCGCCTTATGGATTGGAGGTGGTCGAGCTGATTCCCATTCAAGGGGGGATTCAAAATACCAATTATTTTTTGCGTTGCGACAATCAAAACGAGTACGTGCTGACCATTTTTGAAGAATTAGATCAGCAAGCGGCAGGCGAATTAATTCCTGTATTGCAGCATTTGGGGCAAGCGGGTTTGCCTGTGGCAGTGCCTTTATCCTATTCGGGACAAGCCATTCACCAATTAAAAGAAAAACCTGCACAAATTGCACCGCGTTTAATTGGGCAGCATCCGACACTGGCAACAGTGGCGCAAGTGGAAGCGATTGCGATTGCACAAGCCAAAATGCATGTGGCCTTACAAAATTTTCCTTTGCAGCGCGATCATGTACGTGATCACGCTTATTGGGCAGGAGTTGCCCGCCAATTAAAACCAAGCATGCATGTGGCCGATCAAGCCTTACTGTCCAAACTTTTGGGCTTGTATGAAGCCTTAACCGCAGTCTATCCGCAGCGTCCTAAAGGTTTTATTCACTCGGATTTATTCCGTGACAATACCTTGTTTGTAGATGATCAGTTGCAAGGCATTTTAGATTTTTATGAATTAAATCAAGATGAATTGCTGTTTGATATTGCGATTACCCTAAATGATTTTTGTACCGACTTTCCTGAGTTGAGCTTAAATGAAAGCAAGGCGATGGCATTTTTAAATGCCTACGAAACCGTGCGTCCTTTAACCCAAGACGAAAAGGCTTGTTTAGAACTGTATTTGGCAATGGCGGCAGGACGTTTTTGGTTAATGCGTTTGCAGGTGGCTGCTAAAAATGCGGCAGAAGGGCGGACAGGCGCAGATATTCTGCAGAAAAATCCAGATGAAATGCGGAATATGCTGATTGAACGCTTAAAGTTTGTGACAGCTTGAGGGATATAGAACATGCGTGATCAAGGGCGTTTAGTCGAATGGTTTGATGAGCAGGGTTATGGGTTTATTCAGCCGAATGACCACCAAAAAGATCGCGTGTTTTTACACATTAAGGACTTCGCCCGACAAGGTCCACGTCCAATTGTGGGCTGTGCCTTAGAATACACAGTGACTGTGGATGAGCGTGGACGTTACCGAGCGCAGCAAGCGGTGTATTTAAAAGCTTCGCAGACCAAAGCAGCAAAGGCATCTGCTGTGAGTGCGAAAACGTCCAACAGCACGCAAAAAATGCAGCCGATGCAAATATTGTGTGTGGCTTATATTGTTGCTTTGGCTTTGCTGACGCTGTTGGGATTGCTCAGCGGTATGTTGTTATTATTCATCAGTTTGATGAATGCGCTGAGTTATTGGCTGTATGCACAAGATAAAGAAGCTGCACAGCAGGGTGGACGTCGTATTCCTGAAAATAACTTGCATATTGTGGCTTTTTTAGGGGGTTGGCCTGCAGCATGGTTGGCACAACAAAAATTACGCCATAAAACACAAAAACAACCCTTTGGTAAGATTTATTTTTGTACGATAGGCTTAAATATCTTTCTGATTTTATGGATGATTTCTCCGTTGAATCAGCTTAACATCTAATTGGGAATATTGTTCCAGTAACAGGCTTGTCAGGTGCATTATGTCAGACGCAGAGCATTCATATTCAGTAGATCAAGACCCACATCGTTCATTGACCATGATTTTATATGTGCTGTATATCGTGGCGATTTTTTCTGCGGGGATATTGGCCGTTATTGCCTTAATCATCAACTATTTAAAACGTAGTGATGTACAAGGTTCAATTTTTGCCAGTCATTTTACTTGGCAAATTCGCAGCTTCTGGTGGTATCTGTTTTGGAATATTGTGGCCTTTGTGCCGTTCTTTTTGGTGTTCTTTAGTCCAGATGCGCAAAGCTTTGCCAGTATGACTTTGGCTGCGACACTTTTCTGTATCGCAGTGGTTGCTATTTCGTGGTTATGGATTGTTTACCGTGCTATACGCGGTTTAATTCGCGTGAATGATAATTTACCGATGTATCATTAAATTCACGTTCGTTCGTCTTTTTAAGATGTTTTGAGCGATCTTGCCTAGATGCTGTTCATTCAACTTTTTGGGATGATGTGTTTCGTTTTAAAAATTTTGGTCGCCATTCGCTGACCAGCACGCCTAAAACCACCAGTAGTCCACCGAACAACGCCAGAACTGCCAAGCGCTCGCCTGCCAAACGTCCAATCAATGCGGCCCAAACAGGCTCACCTGCATAAATAATAGCAGCTTGCGCAGGGTCTACTTGTCGTTGCGCCCAGTTCATCACCAATTGAATCACGGCACTGGCAATGCCTAAGCCGAGCAAAACAGCAAGGAGTGACCACTGAAATTCGGGCAATTGAGTTTCTCCAACCCATGGTGCAATCGCAAAACACAATAACGATGCACAACCCAGTTGGATGAGGGTAACGCGCTTTAAATTGACCCGATTGGCAAAATAGCTAATTAAAATAATTTCAAAGGCAATCGCAATTGAACCGATTAAAGTAATGGCTTGTCCAAAACTTAACTGAATTGCGCCTAAGCCATTGCCTGTTAAAAAGACCAAGCCTACAAATGCCAAAATAGCACCCAACCAAGTCATGACATGCGGACGTTGATCAAAGCATAACCACAGCAATAGCGGTACAAGCGGGACATACAGCGCCGTTAAAAAGGCCGATTCGCTACTGCTGATACTTTGTAAGCCAATGGTTTGAGTGACATAACCTAGCGCAATGACTGCGCCTATGGCAAAGCCTGCATAGAGTTCATCGAGGCTAAAACCACGTAGGCTTCGCCATGAAATTAATCCCACAGCCAAAGTGGCTGCGGCAAAACGTAAGCCTACAAACAGTACGGGACTGCTGAAATTCAAACCGTATTGCACGGTAATGAAGGTTGCACCCCAAATTAAAGTAATCAAAATGAGCGCCAGTTGCGGGGCTTTACTGCGAAGCATTGGTGAAAGCTGAGACATATAATTTGTAGGAGATGAAAAACTTAAGATGAGCAAAATAAAATCAAAATAAAAAAGAGGTCCGCAGACCTCTTTGAAAATGCGCTTCAGAATTACAAAGATTGCTCATCTAAAAGCAACTGTGCTTCACGCAGGCTTAAGGTACCTTCGTAAATTGCACGACCTGTAATCGCACCTAAAATGCCAGGCTGCCCTTTTAGATTGCGTACGTCATCTAAATTGGTTACACCGCCAGAAGCAATCACAGGTAAGCCTGAATATTGTGCCAAGTTTACGGTTTGTTCTACGTTCACACCTTGCATCATGCCATCACGGGCAATATCGGTATAAACAATGCTAGATACACCTGCATCGGCAAAACGCTTAGCTAAATCTGTTGCCTTCACGTCTGTGACGTTGGCCCAACCATCAGTAGCCACCATGCCATTCATGGCGTCAATGCCGACAATGATGTGTCCTGCAAATTTCTTGCAGGCTTCTTCTACAAAAGTAGGCTCTTGTACGGCTTTGGTACCAATAATCACGAACGATACGCCTGCATCCAAATAGTGTTCGATGGTTTCGAGTGAACGAATACCGCCACCAATTTGAATTGGAAGATCCGGTTGTGATTTTGCAATCGCTTCAACCACAGGTTTATGAATTGGCGTACCTGCGAAAGCGCCGTTTAAATCGACTAAATGCAAGCGACGTGCGCCTTCATTTACCCAATGTTGTGCTGTCGCCACTGGATCGTCAGAAAATACAGTATCATCTTCCATACGACCTTGTTTTAAACGAACACATTTGCCATCTTTCAGGTCAATTGCAGGGATGATCAGCATGCTTTCGCTCCTTGCCAAAAACTTATTGAATTCAATCTGTGCATCTTAACAAAGTATTGTTAAATATCTAAGCATCTGTTGTAGGTTTTGTTTTAGAGGGACGAATCCGCAATTTGAGTGAACTGTTTGGGATATGCTCGGGCAATAGACCCAAACGCCCCAATTCTTCAAATATCAACACAGGTGCGTAGGCATCGGCGGCAGCATAGGCAATTTGTGCTTCACTGAGCTGTTTGCATGCCCAGTTTGAGGTGCTGATACTTCGGCTTTTAGGGAAATGAACGTGAAATAATAATGCCATGGCATTTTTAAGCCCAAGCGGACTTTTAAAACCAAAACTGCCAAAACATTTGGATAGTTCAATCACGCTATTCAGTTGTATACCTTTTTTACGAAATAAATGGGCATCATTTTTCAGCCCAAAACCTACTTTAATTTGATCGCGATTGGCAAAAACTGGCTGCAAAAATTGCCAAATGTCATCATTGAGCTGAAATAGATAGGCTTTTTCTAAGGTTGCGAGCTGAATTAAATGCGGGCCTGTAGAAACTTCGCCTACATTAAACGTGGGTTTAGATTCAGAATCGAAACCCAAGACAGCTGCGGTTTTCAGTTCAGCTTCAATTGCTAGACATTGCTCTAGATTTTGAATCAGTACAATATTTTGACGCGCAATATTTTCAAACAGTGGCAATTGCCGAATTTCATCAGGGCTAGGCAGGGTACGCAGACGAGTGAGATCCATAACATTCAAAGCGGTAAAGAAGCGGTTTTAGCCTAAAGCGTTTTGCGGAATTTGGCAAAGTTTAAAAGATTGAAAATGCTGTGCAGGACAAAGATTGCAGCGAATATCCTGAAAAAATAGCCCAATAGATGGGCTATTTCGAAATATCAACCAAGTGGAATATTTTTGCTTAGACGTTGCTGAATATACCTGACAAGAAGCTGCCAATAATCGCCAAAATCATCAGCACAATAAAAATCCAAGCCAGTACTTTTTCCCAACCTGCAGTTTCACGTACCGCACCATAGCTATTTTGACGATCATCGCCAGGTGCAAATACCAAATATAAACCCATAATAATATTCACCAAAGGCACCAAAATCAGCAAAGATAACCAGCCAGTATGATTGCGGTCATGCAAGCGGCGGATGGTGAAAATAAAGCTAAAATAGAACGCAACGATATAAATGATCACGAGCAAGATCATGCCGATGCCCATAGAGCCAGAGCCGAGCTCTAGCAATAAATTGGGTGCAACAACGGCAATAATTGCAATCAGTACTGCAAGCCCCAAGCTGAGCAAACAGTTCCACGCTAAAAATGATAATCGACCAAAACGCCCCGCTGCACTGAGTGCAGAATCTTCTACATATTGACTCATTGTTGTAATTCCTAGATTTTTTGAATTTTCTGTCGCATACCGTATATTTGCTCAAAAATCTTGTGAGATATCTCTCTCACATCGCAAACATAGACCAATTATCGACAGACCCTCAGTTTATTTTGAATAAAAGGTATAAAAAGCGCTTTAATTTTAAACACAAATCAATGTGCAATAAAAGTGAAAAACATTCACGCAAAAATAAAGCCGAGATTAACTCGGCTTTATTGATTGAAGCATCCTGAATATTAGATATTCCATTCCACAAAGTTTTTTAGTAACTGCAAACCAACAGTGTGACTTTTTTCTGGGTGGAACTGCGTTGCAAACAAGTTGTCTTGATGCAGGGCTGTACAGAAAGTTAAACCATAATCACAGGTCGCGGCCACGATTTTTTCATCTTGCGGTTCAACATAAAAACTATGCACGAAGTAAAAACGCGCATCTTGTTCAATGTTGTTCCACATAGGGTGGCTCGGGTCACGTTGATGTACCTGATTCCAACCCATGTGTGGCACTTTTAAACCTGCTACTTCAGGAAAGCGTTTGACTGTACCTGCAAAAATGCCCAGTGCATCTGCTCCGCCATTTTCTTCGGAATGTTGCATCAGCGCCTGCATGCCTACACAAATTGCAAGTACAGGTTTATTAAAGACCGCGTTGCGTACCACGTCATCAATGCCAGCTTCATGCATGCCTTGCATACAATCACGCATAGCACCCACACCTGGAAACACAATTTTATCGGCTTGTGCAATCAGTTTTGGGTCATTGGTCACATCTACCGTTGCACCCACATGCTCTAAAGCTTTCGCTGCAGAGTGTAAATTTCCCATGCCATAGTCAAGAAGGGCAATTCGGGTCATTAGAGTGTTCCTTTGGTTGATGCCACTGTATTTTCAGCACGCGGATCGACTTCACATGCCATGCGTAAAGCACGTGCAAATGCTTTAAATACGCTTTCAATTTGGTGGTGGCTGTTTTTACCTTTGAGGTTGTCGATGTGCAGTGTCATTAATGCATGGTTGACAAAGCCTTGGAAGAATTCTGAGAATAAATCCACATCAAAAGTACCAATACGTGCGCGGGTAAATGGAATATCCATAAATAAACCCGGACGACCCGATAAATCGACAATCACACGGCTTAAAGATTCATCAAGTGGTGCGTAAAAGTGACCGTAGCGTCGTAAACCTTTTTTATCGCCCAAAGCTTGAGCAAAAGCTTGTCCAAGCGTGATACCACAGTCTTCTACAGTGTGGTGATCATCAATTTCCAAGTCGCCATCACAATGAATATCAATATCAAACAAACCGTGTCGCTTGATTTGATCAATCATATGGTCTAAAAATGGAACTCCAGTGTTGAGTGTGCCTTGACCCGTACCGTCCAGATTCACACGAACTCGAATTTTAGTTTCGTTGGTATTTCTCACCACTTCACTGATACGTTGGGTCATAGACACGTTCCTCAAAAAACGTCAAAAATGATTGATGTAAAATGTTTTCGCTGTGACGAAGTCTCAGCATATTAGATTGCTCAGGAGGGTTAATCAATGCCTATTACCGTACATGCCTATACTTCACTGGAAAATACCGAAGTGCGCAGCCAGCTTGAGCGACTGTATGATACCAGCCCTGAATTTGGCGATGGGCAAGATGCGGTAAGCCAACTTGAGCAGAACTTGGCTCAGTATACCCTACTTTACACGGCAGAATTTAATACTAAAGTGATTGCTGCGATTTGGTGCACAGGGCAAGATGATCATCGTACGCTTGAATATATTGTGGTGCATCCTGCAAACCGTGGTCGAGGTGTGGCAGATCGTTTGGTGAGTGAGGTGTGCCGTATGGAAGAAGCCAAAGGTGTGCAGCACTTTCAGCCGGGTTGTGGTGCGATTCATCGTTGTTTGGCGCATTTGGGTAAGTTGTGAGTTTTTAAAAAGCTGACGTTGTGTCTGTCTTTTCAGTTTATCCGTATAGGTCAAAATTAAATTAGTATCGAAAATCCCTTCTCTTGCGCCATATATGGCTCAGGGATGAGGAATATCTTCCGTAAGAGGATGATGGGGGATTGAAGTATGGTTTTAATCGGATTTGTGAAAGAAGTTTATCTAAATCCTATATTGTTTTTTGTGCTTGCACAGCCACAATTTTTAGCTAAGGTTTAAATAGCTTTGCGTAGGCATCTTCCTACTTTGGCAAGACCCAAAGTAGGCAAAAGTCTTTTGTTACCCATACACGACATCCTTGTCGTGATGGGTAACGTGGGGCATCCGTGCCCCACATTCGCGTATCGGAAGTTTGTCAAAATTTAATTGGAAAAGAACTCATTTTTAAATTTTTGGGTGATATTTCAGCAGAAATAGAATGAGGTTGCTGTAAAAGTAAACATTTGCACTGAAAAGCGAAAAAGACTATTGACGATTTACAGCTGAAACTGTTTAATACGCGTCATTGGCGTGATAGCTCAGTCGGTAGAGCAACGGATTGAAAATCCGTGTGTCCCCAGTTCGATCCTGGGTCTCGCCACCATATTCAAAACGGTTAAACGTTTTCAATCCCTGATCCCATCAGGGATTTTTTTTTTGCATAAAATTTATGCGATCAAATAAAAAAGTGATGATTTTTATTGACTATTCAGCCGAGATACGGCTTAATACACGACATTGGCGTGATAGCTCAGTCGGTAGAGCAACGGATTGAAAATCCGTGTGTCCCCAGTTCGATCCTGGGTCTCGCCACCATATTCAAAAAGCCTCAAACAATGTTTGGGGCTTTTTTATGCGCAAAATTTTTTATGTCTAAAATAAAATCTTGTATTCAAACCCGCTTTGCATCTTCATCTAAAGTCCACAATACGTATTAAACAAGCTGAATTAAAATCAAGCGATCATGGTCAGGGAATGCAGCATGAAAGATTTGTTTTCGCAGGGCAGCGATTTATATCGTCAGGCACGTCCGCAGTATTCAACCGCGATTGTCGATACGATTTTACAACATGTGCCAGAGCGCGGTTTGACATGGGACTGCGGTGCAGGTTCAGGGCAGTTTACCCAGTTATTAACGCCACATTTTCAGCAGATTTTAGCCACGGATTTAAGTCAGGCACAGCTGGATCAAGCACCACAGTGGGAAAATGTGCGTTATCGCGCTTGTTTGGCGCAAGACAGTGGATTGGCAGATGCCAGTGTGGATTTGATTACTGTTGCACAAGCGATTCACTGGTTCAATTTTGATGCCTTTTATGCCGAAGTGCATCGGGTGCTAAAACCGAGTGGAGTATTCGCTGCGGTGGGTTATGGCCTGATTCAAGCTGTGGATACTGAGGTGAATGCCGCAATTCAACGCTTATATTTTCAGACCTTAAAAGGCTATTGGGATGCCGAGCGCCGTTATATTGATGACTTATATCGCACAATTCCTTTCCCATTTCAAGAAATCGTGACACCCGAACTTTGCCTGAAATATCGTTGGTCGGCAGCACAATTGCTGAATTATTTAAACACTTGGTCGGGACTGCAGCATTATTTAAAGCAACATACTGATACGCCCTTGCTTGAATTACAGCAATTGTTGCAGCAGCAACCTGCTCAGGGCTTGGAAATTCAGTTTCCAGTTTTGCTGCGTTTAGGTCGCTTGGTATAAAAAGTCAATGTATTGAGTGATTTTTGAACTTAAAATATAAGTTGGTGAAAAAAGGATGTTTCTCCACAGGTGTAATTTACCTATGTGCGAGGTGTCCAATGTTAAAATTTTCTCTCCCTATTTTATTCAGTCTTGCGCTGAGTCTCCCTGCGACTGCTTTTGCCAATCTTGATCAGCCTTTACAGGTCTTGGATGATTGTGCATTAAGTGCAGAATATGGGCAATCCAACAGCTTAAATTTGCTGCATGATCAATACCGTTTTACCGCGCAAGATGTGGTGAATCAAGTTCGAGCTGAACAAAACCTAGACTTAGCAAGCAAATTTGCAACTTTGGGTTCTCGTTTTTATATCAACCCGCAAGGTCAAACTGTGCTGCAAATTCAACGTGATGTGGTGTCTTTGGGTGTGATTGAAACCACACTCAGTGTGGATGGTTTACGCCAGTTAGGGCAGCATTTTATAGATGAATTTAAAGCTTTGGCATTTGAGTAAAATGGAGTGCGTTGTCGCAAATGACCTTGTGACAATCTAAGACATAAAAACTTAAGACATAAAAAAACGCCCTGAAAAATCAGGGCGTTTTTTATTGCACGCGAATTATGCTGGTTGCGCAGATTCTTGTTGTGCAGGAGTCAACATGTGACCGTGTTCTTCGAAGTTTGCATGCCAAGATAATGCTTCACGAAGTAGGTGAGGAGTGTGACCACCTTTTGCACATGCACGCTCAAAGTAATCATTCAATGCATTGCGGTACATTGGGTGTACACAGTTGTCGATAATCGCACGAGCGCGTTCACGTGGTGCAAGACCGCGTAAATCTGCTAAACCTTGCTCAGTGACTAAGATGTCAACGTCGTGTTCGTTGTGGTCTACATGCGCAGCCATTGGAACGATAGATGAAATGTCACCGCCTTTCGCAATCGATTTAGTCACGAAAATCGCCAAGTGTGCGTTACGCGCGAAGTCACCTGAACCACCAATACCGTTCATCATTTTGGTACCGCATACGTGGGTTGAGTTCACGTTACCGTAAATATCAAACTCAAGTGCAGTGTTAATACCAATGATGCCTAAACGACGTACTAACTCAGGGAAGTTAGAAATTTCTTGTGGACGTAAAATGAATTTGTCTTTGTAGTGTGCAAGATTACCAAATACGCGATCGCCACATTTTTCAGACAAAGTCATTGAACAGCCAGAAGCGAACTTCATTTTGCCTGCATCAATCAATTCAAACGTACAGTCTTGGAGTACTTCTGAGTACATCACCAAGTCTTCAAAGTTAGAGTGTTTGAAGCCTGTTAATACTGCGTTTGCAATTGAACCGATACCTGCTTGTAAAGGTGCCAAGTTTTTCGGTAAACGACCTTGAGCTACTTCGTTTTCAAAGAATGCGATCAAGTGATCTGCAATTGCTTGAGTTTCGTCATCTGGATCGGTCACGTTAGATGGAGAGTCAAGCAAGGTATCGTTAAATACAATACCCACAACTTTTGCAGGGTCTAACTGAATACCTTTGGTTCCAATACGTTGTTCAACGTGAGTTAATGGCACTGGACCACGTGTTGGACGTGCTTCAGGAATATAAATGTCGTGTAGGCCTTCAAATTCTGTGCTTACAGTGGTGTTGATTTCGATAATGACTTTATCTGCATATTCAACAAAGCTTGCAGAGTTACCTACAGAAGTTGTTGGAATAATTAAGCTGTCTTCAGTAATTGCAACTGCTTCAACAATCGCGATGTCTGGGCGTTTTAGCGTGTTGTTACGCATTTGCTCAACAGTTTCAGACAAGTGTTGGTCAATGAACATAACTTGACCTTGGTTAATTGCTTTACGCAAGGTGTTGTCTACTTGGAACGGCATACGACGAGCCAAAACACCTGCTTCAGTCAATTGCTTGTCTAAATCATTACCAAGACTTGCGCCAGTAATTAAGTCAATTTTTAAAGGGTTGGTTTTAGCGCGTGCCACCAATGCAAGTGGAACAGCTTTTGCTTCACCCGCACGAGTAAAGCCACTCATACCTACGGTCATACCATCTTGAACGAATTCAGCAGCTTGTTCTGCGCTGATTACTTTGTCGTGGAGGGAGGCTAAACGGATGCGATCTAAAGACATGGCGAACTCTCGTAAAATACTAGACTGATACCGATTGTACCGATCAAAAAAGGTATTTTGCATAGGTGTTAGGCTAAGGTCTAATTTTTTGCCTAAATGGTGGTATAAAAATATAAAATAATACATAAATAATTGAATTTAATCGTTTATTTATATATCAAAAGGTAAATATTACAATTTGTTTGATATATTTTTATACAATTTTGATATGCACCATCTGAATTTTTTACTTTGATCGTCCATCTGATTTGCTGTTGGTCTGAAATTGGTATATAGCAAGCCAGATAGAGATCAAAAGCGTCAGTCGTTTAGAAGTGTTCACTCAAACTTTGTTTGATTTTTTCCAGCGTGCCAACATTATTTTTTTCTTCAACGATTTCAGGTTGTAACGGCAGGGTAATGATGGCTTCAAGACCACCGTGTTCACGGTTTTGAATGGTGAGCTCGCCCTGATGAATATCGACAATACGTTTTACAATTGCCAAACCTAAGCCACTGCCTTGTACAGTACGTGCTTCATTGCCGCGTACAAAAGGCTGCATTAAATCGGCAATTTGGTCTTCTGGAATGCCTGTACCGTTGTCTGCCACGCTAATCCGAATGTGTTCATCCAGCACTTCTGCAGACAACTCAATTGGCTCTGCACCATAGCGTTTCGAGTTATTAATCAGGTTGCCAATCAGACGTTTCAGCGACAAACTGCGCGCCTGAATTAAAGGTAATTCTTGTGCGTTAAAGCGAATATCCAACGGTTTAAATTGAATAATCAATTCCTGCAGCAAAACATTTAAATCGGTTTCTTGTAATTCTTCATCGGAACCATCACGCATATAAGAAATGAATTGATTTAAAATCGCATCCATATCTTCTACATCGTAAATTAAGCCTTCTTTTAAAAAATCATCATCGGGCATCATTTCGGCACTTAAACGAATCCGTGTCAGTGGCGTGCGCAGGTCGTGTGAAATACCTGCCAACATGATACGACGGTCACGTTCAGTCTGTTCCAAGGTATAAATCATGTGATTAAAGGCTTGGTTGACCTCACGAATTTCCTGCGGACCGTGATTGGTTTCCAAATAAGGTGCTTTGCCTGTTTTACTGTAGCTATTGGCGGCATTTTGCAGACGACGCAAAGGACGATTCAGCTGACGTACTAGAGTTAAAATAATCGCTGCAGCAAAAAGCGGAATACCCAAAAGCCAGCCAAAGACCAGTTCAGGGCTGTAGTTGGCATAGGTTTTAAGGGGTTCACGTACCCAGTTGCCATTCATTTCTGGGGTTTGAATCCAAATACGCGGGCTTGGTTTGAACTGGAAATAGACCGTGACATCCTGCATTTTTAATTCAGTTGCCAGTTTCTTTTCTATTTGTTGGGTAAAAAACTCTGCAATGACTTTTTCCCGTACATTAGGAAACTCACGTGGATCGGTTACATATTCAATGCCGACCCGATTTTTAAGCCACGCATCGACATCGACTTCGGCTTCATTGTGAAAAATGCGCAA
Source organism: Acinetobacter sp. YH01003 (assembly GCF_013420525.1). NCBI lineage: Bacteria > Pseudomonadati > Pseudomonadota > Gammaproteobacteria > Moraxellales > Moraxellaceae > Acinetobacter > Acinetobacter sp. YH01003. Next base: position 101,996 of record NZ_VOXY01000003.1, read on the forward strand.
ATCTGGATTGTTTAAAATTTCCAGTTCAACCGCTAAATAGCGGGCGTGTTGTTGAATTTCAGGTAAATACAAGGTGCGCCAAAAGAACCACAACGACATAAACAGGCTAAACAACACCACAAAAACCACCAGTACCGTGGTGCGCATGGCTGCAGAGCGTGGTTTGATTTTGTCCAGAAAACGCTCCCAGCGGGTACGTTTCTTTTCAGAATACGCCACATAGTCGGTAAATTCTTGTGGGTCGATGGGTTCGAGTTTCACATCTTGTCCTGTGGCAGAGGTTGTAAAGCGAATTTAGTGAGTGAAATTTTATGATGAATATACTTGTTATTGGAATGTCTGTTCTTTAAATCTAGCACAATGATCGGTGTGCATAAATGTTGATCATTGCATGAAGATGTGAGGCTGAAGCCTCACATCATTTTCAACTTATTCCGCACCATCTGGAACAAATACATAACCGACACCCCAAACCGTTTGAATATAACGTGCACGGGCAGGGTTTTCTTCAATTAAACGACGTAAACGTGAAACCTGAACATCAATCGAACGCTCCATCGCACCCCATTCACGACCACGCGCCAAATTCATTAACTTGTCACGGGTTAAAGGCTCACGAGGATGTTGTACCAACGCTTTGAGTACTGCAAATTCACCTGTAGTTAGGGTCACGACCTGACCTTCACGTGTCAAAGTACGGGTCGATAAATCTAGTGACCATGGGCCAAAACCAACCACTTCCATTTGCTGACTTGGTGCACCTGGTACCTCGCGCACTTGACGACGCAATACAGCACGAATACGCGCTAACAGCTCATTTGGATTAAACGGTTTTGGTAAATAATCATCTGCACCTGCTTCAAGTCCTGCAATACGGTCAGAGTCACTGCCGCGAGCCGTCAGCATAATAATTGGCGTGTCGATGTTAGATTGACGTAAACGACGGCAAATACTTAAACCATCTTCAACAGGCAGCATAAAATCAAGCACGATTAAAGAGAACAGTTCACGCTGTAACAAACGATCCATTTGTGTCGCATCGTGGGCAGTTTTGACCACAAAGCCCTTATCTTCCAAGAAACGCTGTAACAGGGTACGTAAACGCACATCATCATCGACAACGAGAATGCGTTCAACGCGGTCAGTTTCGCTGTGTACGGCATCTGTTTTTTCAGCAGGTACAACTAAACTCATGATGTGCTCCTTTATTCTTTATTGTCATCGTAAACAAAAAGTTGAGTTGGCTTTGAGTATACGATTCATTGGTATCTATTGCCTATGCTCTAAAGCAACAAATATTGCAGACAAAATCAAGACATAGATACCAAATATATACAGCATTCCCATGCGAAAAACTGACATATTTGTCCGTTTGAGTCTAACATAAGCCTGAATTTTATTTAGATTTATAAAATTTAGCCGAATTGGCAAAAATCGCCAAAAAACCACCATTTATAAAATTCATAAAACAATTGTGGATTTTATAGTCTTGGTCTTTATAATCATGGCTTTTAGTACTTATCCTTGTAGGATCACACACGATGACTGACTTAGTTCAGCAGTTAGCAAAAGAACTTGCCGTACGACCAAATCAAGTAGAAGCTGCCATCAAACTTATTGATGAAGGTGCTAGCGTTCCATTTATTGCACGTTACCGTAAAGAAGTGACGCAAGGTTTAGATGATACGCAGCTACGTCAGCTCGATACACGTTTATCGTATTTACGTGATTTATATGAGCGTCGCGAAAAAGTAATAGAATCACTCAAAGAACAAGATAAATTATCTGATGATTTATTGGCACGGGTTAACGCTGCTGAAACCAAAAATGCTTTAGAAGAAATTTACGCGCCTTACCGTCCAAAACGCACCAGTAAATCGTTTAAAGCTAAAGAAGCAGGTTTAGGCCCAATTGCAGCGCAAATTTTTGCAGAACAGGTTGAGCCAAGCGAAGCTTTAGCAGGCTTTAGTCATGCAGACTATCCTGATGCAGACAGTCAGCTAGATGCGGTACAACACATTCTGATTGATGAATGGGCACAAAATATTGCCTTAACCACAGAATTAAAAGAAATTTTTGCCAAAACAGCGGTATTAAAAAGCTTGGTTGCTTCTGAAGAGAAAAAAGAAGTGGGCAAAAAATTCCGTGATTACTTCGATTTTTCAGAAAACCTCAACAAAGTGCCTTCACATCGTCTATTGGCGATGTTGCGTGGTCGCCAAGAAAACGTCTTGGGCTTAAAAGTTGATGGTGAAGACAGTGCGCCTTTGGCACGTATTGAAACTGAATACAATTTAGATCAGATTCAGCCGCAAGCACGTCAGGACTTTTTAAAGCAAACGGCAAAATTGTTCTGGTTGGGCAAAGTGCGTCCACAAATCGAACATTCATTATTGACTGAAAAGCGTTTGGCTGCCGAAGCTGAAGCGATGGATGTCTTTGCAGAAAACTTGCGTCATTTATTGCTTTCTGCACCTGCAGGTGCGCGTTGTACGCTGGGCGTAGACCCTGGCATCCGTACAGGTGTCAAACTGGCTGTGGTGAACCAATCTGGCGATGTGGTTGCACATAGCACGGTTTATCCATTTGCACCTAAAGAAGACAAAGCAGGCGCGATTGAAGAACTTGCTCGTTTATGCCGTGAGCACAATGTTGATTTAATCGCGATTGGTAACGGGACTGCAAGCCGTGAAACTGAAGCGGTTGTGGCAGAAATGATGGCGGCGCACAGTGACTTGAAATTAACACGTGTGTCTGTATCTGAAGCGGGTGCATCTGTGTATTCAGCTTCTGAATTGGCATCGCAAGAGTTGCCAGAACTAGATGTGTCGATTCGTGGTGCAGTGTCGATTGCACGTCGTTTGCAAGACCCATTGGCAGAGTTGGTAAAAATTGATCCAAAATCAATCGGTGTGGGTCAGTATCAACATGACGTGAATCAGGCAGGTTTAGCAAAAACCTTAGAAGCTGTGGTAGAAGACTGTGTGAACTCGGTCGGTGTCGATGTCAACACGGCATCTTCAGCAATTTTGGGTTATATCGCAGGTTTGAATAAAGCCATTGCACAGCAAATTGTTGAATACCGTAAAGAACATGGCCGTTTTGACAATCGCCAAGCTTTGAAAAACGTACCGCGTTTAGGCGAACGTACTTTTGAACAAGCAGCAGGTTTCTTACGTATTCAGGCAGGTTCTGAGCCTTTGGATGCTTCTGCAGTGCACCCTGAATCTTATGGTTTAGTAGAAAAAATTGTGGCTGCCAAAGCGACCACGGTTAAAGATATTATTGGTAATACTGAAATTATCCGTTCGGTGAATGCTGAAGAATTTGTGGATGAGCAAGTCGGCTTACCAACTATTCAGGATGTTTTGTCTGAATTGGAAAAACCAGGTCGTGACCCACGTCCTGAATTCCGTACGGCTAAATTCCGTGAAGATATTACTGAAGTGGCGCAGTTGACTGAAGGCATGCAGCTTGAAGGTGTTGTAACCAACGTGACCAACTTTGGTGCTTTCGTGGATGTGGGCGTACATCAGGATGGTTTGGTGCATATTTCTGAGTTGGCCAATGAATTTGTGGCTGATCCGCATAAAGTGGTGAAACCAGGTCAAATTGTTCAAGTGCGTGTGTTGCAGGTTGATGTAGAGCGTAACCGTGTGAATTTATCGATGCGTCCTGAAGGTTCGGCTGCACCTGCAAAAGCAGCGCGTGCACCACGTCGTGATCAAGAACAGCGTACAGAGCGTAAGCCACAAGCGAAACGTCCACAGCAGTCACGTCCTCAGACTGAGCGTCCACAAGCGAAAAAACCACAAGCCGCTAAACCACAAGAAAATAAAATTGGTGGTTTAGGTGCATTGTTGTTACAAGCAGGGATTAAAGGTTCGAAGTAATTTTGAATTGCTCTAACAAAAAGCTCCCGAAATTCGGGAGCTTTTTGTTTTGCAGGAACATTTTTATATACAGATTTTTTGATGGATTTTAAATCAACGGTACAATCCAACTCACCAAAATCAGCATAATTCCCAAATGTCCAAGTTTACGAGTCACTGCGACTAGTTTTGACGGTGGTGCTTCAAGTTGGCGAGCATATTCCTGAAGATTTAAACCTTGTGAGGCTTTGCTGCTAAATAAAAATACGCCCAAATCAATACAAATTAAAATCGTGCCGACATCGGCAACAACCTCTAAAAGTTCATATTCTTGCTGATAAAGCGCCATTGCAACCTGATAACTCAGAAACAAGGCAAAGGCAAAACAGCCATATTGTAAAATGAGGGCCAGTGCTCGCATAATCCATTCAAAATACTTAAAACAGCTGTGTTATAGCATAAAAATGCGGTGCAATTGAATGTTTTGTTATGGTTGAGATTGTGGATCTTAAATAAGCAATTAACGGATTAAGCCTTGCAGAACAAAACTTGTGGCAATACTGCCTGCTGCCAATTTAGACATGAAATAACTGTAATTAGAAGAGGCAGAAACTTCGGACATCGCACCAGATGAATGCGACATGGACACGGCAAGTTGGCTGCGATAGCCCAATTCGACTAACAAGACCACCAGGCCTGTCAGTGTCATCACTTGAAATGTGTCTACATGATTGCGCGTAAGCTCAGTATATAAGTGATAAAAACTTAAGCCCGCAGCAGAAAAACAAAATAGCTTAAACAGATACAGAGTTTTCATGTGTTGTACCTTTCATTATTGTAATGTCATTTTGAATGCTATTTCTTAAACCAATATTAAAATCACATGAAAAGTTGCGGCTGCACAATTTAAAAATTGTTGAAGTGATGTTGTATTGTTGTGCGCTGTTCAACCTAAGCTGTAAAAACAAATAGGCGACCCGTAGGTCGCCTAAAGCAAAACTTGAATTGTGTATAAATTACCAGTGTTCACCTGGGAACAAGCGCGCATACGCTTTTTGTACCCAGTTCAGTTTTTGCTGCTCGCCCACAGAAGCGGTGGAGCTTGGGAATAAGTTATAACCAATCGACATGAGTTTGTTGTTAATGTCTGGTGCAATCGCATAAGTGATTGAAGCCAAACGACCCAAATGTGTCGCAATTTTCTTCGGACGTTTCACAATCGCATAAGCAATTAAATCTGCCGCTTGCTCAGGTGAAAGGGTGGGCACGTACTTATAAATTTTGGTTGGTGCGATCATTGGGGTACGAACCAATGGCATATACACCGAAGTAATCGCAATTTTGTGTGTATGCGCTTCTGCAGATAGACAGCGACTAAACGCATCCAATGCGGCTTTAGATGCCACATAAGCCGAGAAACGCGTTGCGTTGGCTAATACACCAATCGAGCTGATGTTGATGATGTGACCATCTTTACGGTGCATCATCTGCGGCAAAATATTAAGTACCAAACGCACAGCACCAAAATAGTTGAGCTGCATGGTACGTTCAAAGTCGTGGAAACGATCAACCGACTCATGTACTGCACGACGGATTGAGCGGCCTGCGTTGTTAATTAAAATATCAATATGATCGACAGAGGCAAGAATTTGTTGCGATACAGCATCAATAGAGTCCATATCGTTTAGATCACAAGGGAAAACTGAAGCCTTGCCACCACGTGCTTCAATTTCAGCTTTGACTTGTTCGAGCGTTTCCTGAGTACGTGCCACCAAAAGCACATGCGCACCTGCATCGGCTAGCTTATGTGCCACGGTTAAACCAATACCACTCGATGCACCTGTAATAAGGGCAACTTTACCATTTACACGCTGTTGAAAAAGTTTCTCTAATTTTGGCTTCACGCTAATATTCCTGATTTAGATTCCTGAGTTGTCATTTTTATTGAGATTGACGATTCAAATTTCAGACTGAATTTGAACTGTTTTACTTGGCTTTATGATAGCCGATTGCACAAAAAAAGCTATGGAATAAGTGGTTGAATTTAAAAATGAATTTAGAGTAATTGCTCTATTTTTGTGAGCTGTATATCTTTATTTTTACCATGAAATAAAGCTAATGCAAAGACATACAAAGAAAAATTAAAATAAAAAAGCATCCTGTTGAAATTAATCAGCAGGATGCCAGTACAAAGTTTGAACTGATGAGTTTTTATACGGCTGCTAAAGCTTGCTCTAAATCGGCAATTAAGTCATCGGCATGTTCAATCCCGATGGATAAACGCACCATATCTTCACTCACACCAGCCGCTTTGAGTTCATCTGCACTCAACTGACGGTGAGTGGTGGTTGCAGGGTGGCAAGCCAGACTCTTGGCATCGCCAATATTGACCAAGCGTGTGAATAATTGCAGTGCATCAATAAAGCGGGTTCCGCCTTCACGGCCATCTTGCACACCAAAAGACAGAATTGCAGAAGGTTTGCCTTTCACATATTTTTGTGCCAACGCATGTTGCGGGTGATCTTTCAAACCTGCGTAATTGACCCATTTCACTTTTGGATGTGCCTGTAAATATTCCGCTACTTTTTGCGCGTTTTCAGTATGGCGTTCCATACGCAGGCTTAAGGTTTCTAAACCTTGTAAAATTAGGAATACGTTATGCGGGCTAATCGCTGCACCTGTATTGCGTAGTGGTACTACACGTGCACGTGCAATAAATGCTGCAGCGCCTAAGGCTTCTACATAGTTCACACCATGGTAACTTGGGTCAGGTGTATTTAAGGCTTTAAAACGCTCAGGATATTTGCCCCAAGGGAATTTACCGCTATCGACAATAATGCCGCCAATAGACGTACCGTGACCACCAATATATTTGGTCAGTGAGTGAATGATGATGTCTGCGCCAAAATCAAATGATTTTTGCAAGACAGGCGTGGCTACAGTGTTATCCACCACCACTGGAATGCCGTATTCGTGCGCAATTTTCGCAATCGCTTCAAGGTCAATAATATTGCCCAATGGGTTACCAATGGATTCTACAAAGACCAGTTTGGTTTTGTCATCAATCAGGTCGCGTAAGCTTTCAGGCTGTTGATAATCGAAGAAACGTACTTCAATGCCTTGTTTAGGCAAGGTGTGGGCAAATAAGTTGTAAGTACCGCCGTATAAAGTTGATACTGAAGCAATGTTATCGCCTGCTTCGGTAATGGTCTGAATTGCGTAGGTAATTGCAGCCATACCCGATGCTAAAGCCAATGCGCCAATCCCGCCTTCAAGTGCTGCAACACGTTGCTCCAATACTGCAGTGGTTGGGTTCATAATACGGGTGTAAATATTGCCTTGTACTTTTAAATCAAATAAATCGGCACCATGTTGCGTATTATCAAAGGCATAAGAAGTGGTTTGGTAAATAGGCACAGCCACGGCTTTGGTGGTTGGTTCTGGGCTATAGCCTGCATGAATGGCCAAAGTTTCGTCTTTATAGGTCATGTTTACTTCATCTTCGTGAGTTAAATTGGTTTGAGTCTAGCACTTTTAAATATGAAAGAAAGTGTAAAAATGCTGCAATATTTAGCTGTAAATTTGATATAGCAGGCAAAAAGTCCTGTGCTTATCCGCTGATCGCTAGAGTTGTAACAAAGCATGCAAGATGTTTGTGGTGTCTTATTTTTTCTCCGTATTCAGGTATAATACCCGATTATTTTTTCGCTCATTAGAGCAGGGGCTGCTCATCTGAGCCCCAGATTTGGTTTTCTATTGAGGAGTCCTACGTGGCCCAATATATTTATACGATGAACCGAGTGTCGAAAATGGTTCCGCCTAAGCGCGAAATCTTGAAAGACATCTCCTTATCATTTTTCCCAGGTGCGAAAATTGGTGTGCTTGGTTTAAACGGTGCAGGTAAATCGACTTTGCTCCGTATTATGGCGGGCGTAGATAAAGATTTCTCTGGTGAAGCTCGTGCGCAGCCAGGCATCAAAATTGGTTATCTTGAGCAAGAACCACCTTTGGACGAGAGTAAAGACGTTCGTGGTAACGTGGAAGATGGCTTGCGTGAGCCACTTGATGCTTTGGCTCGTCTTGATGAAGTCTTCGCTGAATATGCGGCTGAAGATGCAGACTTTGACGCACTAGCCAAAGAGCAAGAAAAGCTTGAAGCTATTATTCAAACTTGGGATGCGCACAACCTTACAAACCAGATGGATCAAGCTGCTGCAGCACTGAACCTGCCTGCTTGGGACGCAGACGTTTCTAAGCTTTCTGGTGGTGAACGCCGTCGTGTAGCACTTTGCCGTTTGCTTTTGTCTAAACCAGATATGTTGCTACTAGACGAACCGACCAACCATTTGGATGCCTCATCTGTTGCATGGTTAGAACGTTTCTTGAAAGACTTCCCGGGTACCATCGTCGCGATTACGCACGACCGTTACTTCTTAGATAACGTGGCTGAATGGATTCTTGAGCTTGACCGTGGACATGGTATTCCTTACCAAGGTAACTACTCTTCTTGGTTAGAGCAAAAGAACGCGCGTCTAGAGCAAGAACAGAAGCAAGAAGAGTCTTTTGCTAAAGCATTGAAAAAAGAACTTGAATGGGTTCGTTCTAATGCCAAAGGCCAGCAAAAGAAAAATAAAGCACGTATGGAACGCTTTGAAGAGCTTAACTCTCGTGAATTCCAACAGCGTAACGAAACCTCTGAAATCTACATTCCACCTGGTCCACGTCTGGGCAACAAGGTGATTGAAGTTGAAGGGATCAGCAAATCGTTTGGTGACCGTACCCTGTATAAAGACTTGAGCTTTTCAGTACCACCATGTGCCATTGTTGGTATTGTCGGTGAGAACGGTGCAGGTAAAACGACGCTATTCCGTATGATGACTGGCGAACAGCAACCAGATACCGGTACGGTAACGCTGGGTGAGTCGGTTAAAGTGGCTTACGTGGGTCAGATTCGTGACACCTTAGACGACAACAAAACCGTATGGGAAGAAGTGTCTGGCGGTTTAGACATCTTGCGTATTGGTGAATACGAAATCGCATCTCGTGCTTATATCGGTCGCTTTAACTTCAAAGGTCAAGATCAGCAAAAACGTGTGGGTCAATTGTCGGGTGGTGAGCGTAACCGTTTACAACTTGCAAAAATCCTGCAAATGGGCGCTAACGTGATCCTGCTGGATGAACCATCGAACGACTTGGATATCGAAACTTTACGTGCACTTGAGGATGCCATTCTGGTATTCCCAGGTACTGTGATGGTGATCTCGCATGACCGTTGGTTCCTAGACCGTATTGCAACGCACATCTTGTCATTCGAAGGTGAAACACCAGAATTCTTCACTGGTAACTATACTGAATTCGAAGAATATCGTCGCAAACGTGATGGTGATGACTTAGTAACCAAGCGTCAAAAATATCGCAAAATCGGTGTGTAATTATTCCCGACGTTTGTAAATAAAAAACCAGCCTTAGGGCTGGTTTTTTGTGTTTACTCAATCATGCTGATTGAGTATTAAGACAACAGCATGATGTGAAATCTGAAAAGAGTAACAGTGTTTAAACTTCCCACTCATGTGAACATTCACGGCACTTCCATTGTTTTTGCGACTGCATAAAGGCCTGCATGGAAATTTTAAAATCAGGCAAATCACGGTAGAACAAGAAGCCTGCAATCACACATACAACAAATACCGCTACAGTAATGCTTTGTAAGGTTGTGCCTGCGCCATCGCCAAAAATCCACATGGCAATACTAATTAAAACCAGAAGCAATAATACAAATACCGCAGGAATGAGCATCACCAAGCTTTTAGGCACAACAGGACGTGGCGTTGCTTGACCTGCCTGTGAAACAGGCATGATTTTTGGGCTTTGACATTTAGGGCATCGGTATTGCATTACAACTCCAAAATTCTGATCTAATTGTTATTCTAACGAAATGTGCGACAAATAAAAAACAGTCTGTCAGAAAACAGGGCAATAAAAAAGCCCAAGTCGTTGCTTGAGCTTCTTTATAAGATGAAGATAAGTGCTTTATATTCATCTTGAATATGGCGTCCCTACGGGGATTCGAACCCCGGTTACCGCCGTGAAAGGGCGATGTCCTAGGCCTCTAGACGATAGGGACTTGATGAGGCAACACAGGTAAAGCCTTATTTAAACTTGGTGGAGTCAAGCGGGATCGAACCGCTGACCTCTACAATGCCATTGTAGCGCTCTACCAACTGAGCTATGACCCCAGTCTGTGTGAGCGCAATATTAGGGCTATTGCGTTCACACGTCAACAAAAAAATGAATTAAGCAGGATCAATTGCATCATTTTTCGGCAATTTGATGCTTTCATTCAGTTTTTCCCAGACTTTGACTTCTTTTTTGCTTGGGCCGCCTACAACTTCTAAGGCATTGCGCAAACGTGCAAAAGTTAGGTCAGGGCCAATGGTGACCATGGTTTGCATGACTGGCGTAGACGCAGTTGAACCTGCAATAGCAATAAAGAAAGCAGGCATGAAATCACGCAATTTGATTTCCATTTGGTTGGCCAAATCCATGAGAGTTTGGCTCACGGTGTCATTGTTCCAAGTAAATAGGCTTTCTAAACGCCAAATGGCAAATTGCAGACTTTGACGCACTTGTTCTTCAGATAGCTTTTTGCTTTCAAACTGTTCTTTGCTCAAGTTTGGGAAATGGTTGAAGTAATGAGCAGACCAATTCACCGCTTCAGACAACAAGTTAATACGTGGTTGAATTGCGGCCGCAATATCTTCAAGCTTGGCACGATCTGCTTTCCATGCAAGCAAGGTATCCAGCAGTTCAGCAGGAGATAATGCTTTAATCCATTGACCATTCAGCCAGTTCAATTTTTCTACATCAAAAATTGGGCCACCTAGTGATACACGCTGAATATCAAAGTGTTCAATCATTTCGGCCAACGTGAATTTTTCACTTTCATCTGGCATTGACCAACCCATACGGCCTAAGTAGTTCAGTAAGGCTTCTGGCAGTACCCCAATATCTTTGTAGTAGTTAATTGAAGTTGGGTTTTTACGTTTAGATAATTTAGATTTATCTGGGTTACGCAACAATGGCATGTGACACAACACAGGCATATCCCAACCAAAATATTGATATAGCAATTGATGTTTGGGTGCAGATGGAATCCATTCTTCGCCACGAATTACGTGGGTGATTTGCATTAAATGGTCATCGACCACATTCGCCAAATGGTAAGTTGGCAAGCCATCTGTTTTCAGCAAAATTTGCATATCGACTTGCGCCCATGGAATTTCCACTTCACCGCGCAGCATGTCATTAAATTTACATACGCCTTCGGTTGGCACTTTCATACGAATAACATGCGCTTCGCCTGCCGCTAAACGACGCTGCACTTCATCTGCAGACAAGTTTAAACCACGACCATCGTAGCGCGGGCTTTCACCACGTGCTTGTTGTTCTGCACGCATTTGATCGAGTTCTTCGCTAGTAGCGAAGCAATAGAAAGCATGTCCTTGTTCAACCAATTGCAAGGCGTATTGCTTATAAATATCCATACGTTCAGATTGGCGATACGGTGCATGCGGGCCGCCGACATCTGGACCTTCTGCCCAATTTAAGCCTAACCAACGCAATGAATCCAAAATCATTTTTTCAGATTCAGGGGTTGAACGCAGTTGGTCAGTATCTTCAATACGAAGAATAAACTCACCACCGTGTTGTTTGGCAAAACATAAGTTAAACAAGGCGATATACGCTGTTCCCACGTGCGGGAAACCAGTAGGAGAAGGCGCGATACGAGTACGAACAGTCATAAGCAAAAATTAATTCAAAATGTAAATTGCAACCATTATAACGAAAAAGCCCAAGTACTTAATGTTAAATTCAACATTCTGTACTTGGGCGTTTCAACTCCATTTGAAAAGGGGATCAAAGGCAGTGAATTTAATGCGGAGTTATGAGTTATCTTGCGGGAATAAGGCTTGTACAAAACGGCTAAAACGCTGATTTTGCAAGGCAAAGAAATTTTGAGTTGGAGCGACATGAATGGAAGTCAGCACTTTTAAATCATTATTTGATTCAAACTTTTGCTTGTCTGCCTGTTTTTGTTGGGTAAGGGCTTTTTCAATTAAAGACCCCTTTTCCGCAGTTAAATGGGTTTTACTTTCAGTAGACTTGATCACAGCACTGTGACTGACTGTGCTTAAAGTGAGTAATGCTGCGCATATGAGTTTAGATTTCATCTTGATTCCCCCTTTCCTTTATGAATGAACTCACAATTTATAAATTGTTTTAATCACTTTAATATTTAATCACAAAAATCATAACAAAAGTAGATTTGCGTCACACTCTTAATAAGATCTTTATCATCATTTACTCACTATATACCGATTTTTCAGATGATCTTTGATTTAGAACATGTTGTAACAAACAACTGTGGAGATATCGTGAAGATTGTTACAAAAGTCACAATAAAATAGTTTTGAAGCGGGTTTGATTGCTGTGATGTCGCTTATTTTACCGTTGAGTCTAAAAACGGATCAAAGTTTTATTCACTTTTCATATATCTAATCCATAAAAAGGTATAAATTTGGAATAAACGCCGCATCTTGAATTAAATTGATTAAAAACAATTAATTAAAGCTAAATTATTTGAATTTAATCATTTTTTGCATGTTTTTTACAAATTGCGCAGCGCCTGAGCATTGCATATATTGAGCGACAGATTAAAGGTGATGTGTGCTGTAATGAAAACTCAATTGAAAGCTTTATTGGCTGCTGCGCTATTGGCAACAGGTTTTGCTGCAACGACTGCTCAGGCTGCAGATCGTCAGTTTTTAAATGTATCGTATGATGCGACCCGCGAATTTTATGATGAATTTAACAAGTCGTTTGGTCAGTACTGGAAAAAACGTACAGGTTTAGACGTCAACTTTAAACAATCACATGGTGGTTCAGGCAAGCAAGCGCGTTCTGTGGTCGATGGTTTAAAGGGCGATGTTGTCACTTTGGCATTGGCGAATGACATTGAAGAAATTGTAAAGTCAGGTCAAATTCAAGCGGGTTGGCAAAAAGAATTTCCTCATAACTCTGCGCCTTATACCTCGACCATCGTCTTTATGGTGCGCAAAGGTAATCCGAAAAAGATTAAAGATTGGAATGATCTAACCAAACCGGGCGTACAAATTATTACCCCAAACCCGAAAACAGGTGGTTTGCCGCGTTGGGTGTATTTGTCGGCTTGGGGTTATGCAGAAAAGCAACCAGGCGGTTCTAAAGCTAAAGCGCAAGAATTTGTAGGTAAGATGTACCACAACGTGAAAGTGATGGACTCGGCAGCACGTGCATCGATGACCACATTCGCTGAACGTGGCATTGGTGATGTGTTGTTGACTTGGGAAAATGAAGCCCTTGTGACTTTAAAAACCTTAGGCAAAGACAAGTTTGATATTGTTTATCCATCTATTTCTATTTTGACTGAGCCTTCGGTGGCAATTGTAGATCGTACAGTAGAGAAAAATGGCAATAAATGGTTAGCGACAGGCTATATCAACTATTTATATTCACCTTTAGGTCAGGAAATGGCGGCTAAGCATTTCTACCGTCCACGTAATGAAAAAGTCCTTGCAAAATATGCAGCACAATTCCCGAAATTAAAAACCTTCACGATTGATGAAGTGTTCGGTGGCTGGGAAAATGCACAAAAAACACATTTTGTGAATGGTGCGATTTTCGACCAAATTTATAATACTAAGCGTTAAACAGATATCCATTTTCGGCTAATCTTTTATTGGATTGGCACACAAAAAAATCTCTACGGAGATTTTTTTGTGCTTTAAAAAAGTCAAAAACGGTTTTCCCTATGGAAAGTAATATTTATCTACAAAAAGACGTTTGGAGCTTTGCCAAAACAAGGTAATAATGTGCAGTTACATTTTAGCTGTATTGATTGAACCTTATGTCGCATATTTCTGTATTACTTCATGAAACTGTTGATGCCGTGTTGGCAGATCGCAATACAGGAATTTATGTCGATGCCACCTTTGGACGAGGTGGACACACGCGTTTGTTGTTATCCAAATTGGATGCGCAGGCGCGAGTTTATGCCTTTGATAAAGATCCACAAGCTTTGGCCGTGGCAGCAGAATTGGGACAGCAAGATTCGCGATTTCAAATTATTCATGCCAGTTTTGCTGATATGCAGCAAGCGTTGAATGATTTGGGCGTCACTCAGGTCGATGGTGTGATGGCCGATTTAGGCGTGTCGTCACCACAGCTAGATCAGGCAGAACGCGGTTTTAGCTTTATGAAAGACGGCCCGCTTGATATGCGTATGGACAATTCACAAGGCCCGACTGCAGCAGAATGGCTGGTGGATATTGAAGAAGAAGCCTTAGCCAATGTGATTTTTCAATATGGTGAAGAACGTTATAGCCGCCGTATTGCCAAAGCCATTAAACAGGCGGGTTATATTGAAACCACCGCACAATTGGCTGAAATTGTAAAAGTTGCCCATCCGAAGTGGGAAAAAAACAAACACGCTGCAACGCGTACTTTTCAGGCAATTCGTATTGCGATTAATAAAGAATTAGAAGATATTGAAAACTTCTTACCGCAGGCGGTTGAGGTATTAAAACCCGAAGGTCGTTTGGCTGTAATTAGCTTCCACTCTTTGGAAGATCGTTTAATTAAACAGTTTATTCAAAAAGAATCGAGCCTGCCTGAAGATTCAGGTTGGGGCTTGCCACAACAGCAACAAGATACGCGTCGATTGAAAAAAATATCACGTGTGCGTGCTAGTGATGAAGAAGTCAAAGCCAATCCACGCTCACGCAGCGCATGGCTACGTGTTGCAGAACGATTAGCTTGAAAAGGCCAATAATGAAAACTGAAAGCGTTGAAAAAAATCAATCTCAAGTGCGACTGAAAAAAATGGTCGCCTATTTTATTTTATTGGCGCTGGTATTTATCAGCGCGATTATGGTGGTGTTTCAAGTGTTTGAATATCGCCATGATTATCGTGAGCTGAGTTCTTATATGCGCGAGCGAGATGACTTAAATGCCGAATGGGGGCGTTTGTTAATTGAACAGCAGACCTTTGGTGCAACTGCACAAATTGGCACCCGTGCGGTGACGCAACTGCGTATGTATTCACCGCCCGCACCGCAAACTGTGGTGATTTCTTTGCCTACAACCTCAGAACAACAATAAGGCGAGTTGCACATGGTCGATACGCGTAAAAAGCAAACCCGAAAGAAACAGCAATCGGTAACTGGAAAAAATGCCATTCATGTAGAAATGTGGCGTTTTTACTTAATGTGGGCTGTGGTACTGCTGGTGTTCGTGGCACTGGTGGGACGTGCTTTTTATGTGCAAATTGTGAACCATGACTTTTTACAAAATAAAGCCAATGCCAATATTTTAAGAACAGAAAAGCTCAAAGCTATGCGCGGGGTGATTTATGATCGCCACGGTGTGCCTTTGGCAATTAGTACCCCTGTAATGAAAGTGGTGATTGATCCACGTGATTATTTTGACAATAAAAAACTGTTTGAAGAAATTACAGCCGAGTTGGAAAAAAATCCGACCAGTCGTAAATTGCAGCGTCAATTGCCAGATAAAAACTTGAATTTAGATGAACTTGCCGATGCAGTTGGGATGGATCGCCAAGAACTGAAAAATAAAATGAACGAGCGTCCGCGTTCACGTTATTTGGTTTTACAAAAAGAAGTGCCGCCGCAACAGGCAGAGCTGATTCTAAAACGTAATTTCCAAGGGGTATATACCGAGAAAAACTATAAGCGTTATTACCCGCAGCCACAGCCGAATGCACAAATTATTGGTTTGACCAATAGTGAAGGCACAGGCATTGAAGGCTTGGAAATGCAGCTAAATACCCGCTTGGCAGGCGTGGATGGTGAACAGCAAATCGTGCGCGATAAAAAGGGTAACCGTGTCAAAGACCCAGAAGTGGTGAGAGAGGTTGAACCGGGCGAAAATATTACCCTGAGTATCGACTCACGTTTGCAATACATTATGTATCGTGAATTGACTGCAGCAGGGGTGGCAAATAATGCCCGTTCAGCCACAGCAATTGCGGTAGATGTGAAAACGGGTGAAATTTTGGCGATGACCAGTTGGCCGTCGTATAACCCGAATGACAAAAAAAGTTTGTCCAATAAAGATGCCATGCGTAACCGTGGTGCGGTGGATTCTTTTGAACCGGGTTCGACCATGAAGCCTATGACGGTGGCAATGGCACTGGAAAGTGGCAAATATTCACCGAATACCGTGGTCAATTTAAGTGGTGGTTCAATGCGGGTGGGTAATCACACCATTCGTGATACCCACAATTATGGCTCACTGACTTTGGCGGGAATTATCCAAAAATCGTCAAACGTGGGTGTGGCGAAAATTGCTTTATCTTTACCGTATGCAACCTTACCGACTTTTTATAAGCGTTTAGGGTTTGGTGCGCGTTCTGCAGTGAAATTTCCGGGTGAAAGTGCAGGTTTAATTTTGCCGCCAAGCAAGTGGAATGTGTCGGAAGTGGCGACCATGTCTTATGGTTATGGTTTGAACGCCACTGTGCTGCAATTGGCAGATGCCTATGCCATGCTTGCCAATAAAGGCGTAAAAATGCCGCTGAGTTTATACAAATTAGAAGAACAGCCTAAAGGCGAACAAATTGTTGATGCTAAAATTGCCGATCAAGTTCTACTGATGATGGAAGCCGTAACGTTACCCGGTGGTACGGCACGTCAAGCCAATATTCCAGGCTATCGGGTTGCAGGTAAAACGGGAACAGCGCATAAACTTCGTGCAGACCGCAAAGGCTATTCACAGACTGAATATCGTGCCTTGTTTGCTGGGGTTGCGCCAGTCAGTGATCCGCGTTTAGCCATGGTTATCGTGGTGGAAAATCCAACAGGACAGTATTATGGTGGTTTGGTGGCAGCGCCTGTATTTGCTCGTGTGATGCAAGAATCTTTACGTTTAATGAACGTACCTTTAGATAAACCTTTAGAAACTCCCAACATCCAATAACAGGTGACGCATGTCTATCAGCTTTCAAAATATTTATCGCAGTTCCCGCGTTGCAGATTGGATGATACAAGACTTTCAGGGCTTTCAACTTGACAGCCGCCATGTGACAGCAGGGCAAATTTTTATTGCCCTGACCAGTTTGTCGCAGCCTGAAAAAACCGCACAATTTGCACAAGCAGCTTTAGATCAAGGTGCTTTGGCGGTGATTTCGGAAACTGAACTGGCAGTTGCCAATAATTTGGTGGTGCCAGATGTGCGTCAGCGCATGGGACAGTGGCAAAAACAATATTTACAAGCACGACAGCCTGTACCTTTAGCGCGTATGCTTGCAGTCACGGGTACCAATGGTAAAACCACCATTTCCCGCTTAATTGCTGAATTGTTGATGTTGCAAGCTCAACGCTGTGCAGTCATGGGCACCACAGGCAACGGAATTTTGCCCAATTTGGAAGCTTCAACACATACCACTTTAGATGCCTTGCAACTGCAAAATGCTTTATACAGCTATGCACAACAAGGGGCAAAATTTGCCGCAATTGAAGCCAGTTCACATGGCTTGGAGCAAGGGCGCTTAAATGGCTGCGATATTGAAATTGCGGTATATAGCAACCTGAGTCGTGACCATTTGGATTATCACGGTACTTTAGAGGCATATGCTGCAGCCAAAGCCATGCTGTTTCAGTTTGCCAGTTTAAAAGTTGCAATTGTCAATTTAGATGATGAATATGCTGGGATCATGTTGCAAGCGGCGCAACAGAACCCTGCGCAACCGAAAATTTTGACTTATTCCACGCAGCAAGCGGCAGACTATCAAGTACAGCAGATTGAATACAGTCTGAATGGTGTACGTTTCCATCTACAAACTGCTACGGCAGAATATGTGGTGCAAAGTCCGTTGCTCGGACATTTTAATGTTGAAAACTTGGTCGCAAGTTTAATCGCAGCAGAGCAAGCAGGTTTTGCATTACAGGATTTAATACACACGACTGCACAACTCAAAGGCGCACCGGGGCGTATGCAAGTGTTGCGTGATGCAGAGCGTTTATTTGTGGTGGATTATGCACACACGCCAGACGCCCTAATTCAAGTGTTGCAAACCTTAAAACGCCATGTTAGCGCACAGCTTTGGGCGGTGTTTGGCTGCGGTGGAGATCGGGATCGTGGTAAGCGCCCACTGATGACCCAAGCGGCATTGGACTATGCCAATGTTGTGCTTTTGACTTCAGATAACCCACGTACTGAAGATCCTTTGCAAATTTTTGCCGATATGCAGGCAGGTGTCGATTTGTCGGTGGCACAGAGCCATGAAATTCATGATCGTCGTGAAGCGATTAAATATGCAGTCAAACATGCACAGTCAGGCGATATTGTCTTGATTGCAGGCAAAGGTCATGAAAATTATCAAGAAATAGATGGGGTAAGACACTGGTTTGACGATGTGGTTGAAGTGCAATCTGCGATAGATGCACAGCATTGTTCACCTTCTGCTTATCCTGCCCAATAAGGAATTTGTATGCACACTTCCACCACCAGTACCGCAATTTTAGAACCTTGGACTGCCGAACAACTCAAACAGGCAACACAGGGTTATTGGTTCAATGGGCAAGCACCGCAAGGCGAGATTAAACGTATTTTAACCGATTCACGCCATGCTGAAGCAGGCGATGCCTTTTTGGCTTTAAAAGGTGAGCGTTTTGATGCGCATGATTTTGTGGCACAAGTAGCGACTCAGGGCTGTTCTATGGCAATTGTCAGCCAGCCTGTAGACGCAGATATTTGCCAATTGGTCGTGCCTGATACCCGTTTAGCTTTAGGACACTTGGGCGCATTTCGTCGTCAGCAACATCCTCAATTAAAAGTGATTGCGTTAACAGGCAGTAGCGGTAAAACCACCACTAAAGAAATGCTCGGTAGTATTTTGTCACGTTTGGCACCGACTTTAATTACCCGTGGCAACCTGAATAATGACTTGGGTGTGCCGATGATGTTATTGGAGTTGAATGCTAGCCATCAATATGCAGTGATGGAATTGGGCGCCAGTCATCAAGGTGAAATCGATTACACCTCAAACTTGGTGCAGCCGCAGGTGGCAGGCATTATCAATATTGGTACTGCGCATTTGGGTGAGTTTGGTGGGCGTGATGGTATTTGTCGGGCCAAGTCTGAAATTTATGCACATATTGCCTCGCAAGGTACAGCGATTGTCCCTGCTGCCGATGATTTTGCTGAACAGATTCAGCAAGCGGTTCAGTCAGAACAGTGTCTAAGTTTTGGTGAAGGCGGTGATGTGTTTGCGACAGACATTCAGCTTCAGCCACAATCAGCACGTTTTTGTTTAAATACCACGCAAGGGGTGCGTCAAATTCACTTGCCATTTGCAGGTGAACACAATGTACAAAATGCCACGGCTGCTGCCGCTTTTGCACTGGCAATTGGTGTGAGTTTAGATGATATTGTTGCAGGCTTGGAGCAGGTACAAGGGGCAAAAGGTCGTTTGAACTTTATTCAGCAAGGCACGCATTTATTTATTGATGACACCTATAATGCCAATCCAACCTCTATGCGTGCTGCAGGCGAAGTCCTTGCACAGCAAACAGGTGTGCGGGTTATGGTGATCGGTGATATTGGCGAACTGGGCAATAGCGCAGCACAACAGCACTATATGTTGGGGCGTGATTTGGTGTCTATTCGTGGCATCAACTTTGTGGTGGCAGTTGGTGAATTTGCACCAGCGACCCAAGAAGGTGCACGTAGTACCCAATATGGAAAAAAATTACAGGCTTTTGTCACTCAAGAACAAGCCTTGCCGTTTTTAATTGATCTGGTAAAAACACATCAACCTCAGTCCATGAGTTTCCTATTTAAAGGTTCTCGTTATACCCATATGGAAACGTTGATGGCTGCATTGATGGAGAAAATTTAAATGCTGTTATGGTTATTTGAGCAGCTGGCGGGCTATAACAGCTCGTTTCAGGTGGTTCGTTATTTAACATTACGTTCATTACTGAGTGTATTGACTGCGCTTGGCATCGGTTTGGTGCTAGGCCCTGTGATGATTCGTAAACTGCAAGCATTAAAATACGGTCAGGCAGTCAGCTCTTATGCACCTGAAGGGCATGCCAAAAAAATGGGTACGCCAACCATGGGCGGGGTATTAATCCTGCTTTCCATTGGTATTTCGACCCTATTATGGGCAGATTTATCTAACCCTTACGTCTGGATTGTACTGGCGGTCATGGTCATTTTTGGCGCTGTAGGCTGGGCAGATGACTGGATTAAAATTCGCTACAAAGACAATGCGGGTTTGCCTGCGCGTAAAAAATTCTTCTGGACTTCGGTAGCATCATTGGGGGCGGGTATTGCGTTGTATGTGATTGCAACACAACAGCCAAATCCTGCACAAACCGCAGATATGTTGGATGTGTTGATTCCATTCTTTAAAGATTTCAGCATTCCATTGTCTTTGATTCCACTCGGTATTGGCTTCATTATCTTTACCTATTTGGTAATTAACGGTGCCTCAAATGCGGTGAACCTGACTGATGGTTTAGATGGCTTGGCAATTATGCCAATCGTATTAGTTGCAGCAGGTTTGGGCGTATTTGCCTACTTGGCGGGGGATGTTCGTTTTGCCGATTATCTGCATATCCCTTATGTGAAATATGCGTCTGAGTTGGTGGTGATTTGTGCCGCGATGATTGGAGCAGGCTTGGCCTTCCTGTGGTATAACGCGCATCCAGCACAAGTCTTTATGGGCGATGTCGGTGCACTGTCTTTAGGGGCAATGCTGGGTACGATTGCCGTCATGGTACGTCAGGAAATCGTGTTTGCGATTATGGGTGGGGTGTTTGTAGTTGAAGCGATTTCGGTATTCCTGCAAATTGGTTCACTACGTATGCGCAATAAACGGGTATTCTTAATGGCGCCGTTGCATCACCACTATGAAAAGAAAGGCTGGCGTGAAACTCAAGTGGTGATTCGCTTCTGGATTATCACAATTATGCTGGTGGTTTTAGGTTTAATGACTTTAAAATTACGTTAAGCCTATCCAACCGAAAATTTTAAAAGTCGGCACTCGCCGACTTTTTTATGTGGTTCACTCTGGAGAAAATGATGAATTTGCTGATGTGTCCTGTGTGTCGTCAGGTATTGCAACTGCATGATCGAACGTGGCGTTGTGCCAGCAATCACAGCTATGATGTTGCGAAACAAGGCTACGTCAATTTGCATGTGGTGCAGCATAAGCACAGTAAAAATCCGGGGGATACACCTGCTTCGGTGCAGGCACGTCGCGCATTTTTAAGTGCAGGGCATTATGCGCCCTTGCAACAGGTAGTGGTGCAAAAAATTCGCACCTTACGCATCGAAAATTTGTTGGATATTGGCTGTGGTGAAGGCTATTACACCGCAGCCATGCAAGGCGAAGTGTTGCAGTGTGTCGGGGTGGATATTGCCAAGAATGCCGTACAAGTGGCGGCGAAACTGAATCCCGCAGTGACTTGGGTGGTGGGGACAGGGGCAACTTTGCCTGTTTTAGAACATTGTATTGATTTATGTACCAGCTTGTTTAGCCCAATTCCACAACAGGAAATTTTGCGGGTTTTAAAGCCACAAGGCTATTTGTTGGTAGTAACGCCTGCGCCTGAGCATTTATTGGCGATGCGTCAAGCTTTGTTTGAAGAAGTGAAGCCGCATGAACCTGAAAAATTTATCGTTCAATTACAAGATGCCTTTGATTTAGTCGATGCTAGCGTAGTGGAAACGCCGTTGCAGCTCAATCAAAGCGATTTAATTCATTTAATTGCTATGACACCTTATGCCTATAAAGCCAAAGCAGAGCGCCGTCAGGCATTGGAACAGCGAACCCAGTTTGACGTGACAGCACAGCATCAAATTTATCTGTTTCAGAAAAAATAAGTTTGAATAGCCCATAAAAAAGCCCTCATCTTTGCATAAGAGGGCTTTTTTCTGACTGCTTGTCTGTGGTTATAAGACTTCGTCAATTAAGTTTTCTAAAGCATCGGGAGCAGGTTTAGGTGCTGCATTTGGTTTAGCAGGGTTGTTGCTTGGCGCTTGCATGGCAGGCGGTGCAGCGTTGTCAGGAATTAATACTTCCTCGCCTGGTAAATCGTCAAAATCTCGCTCAGGCGCACGTGCTGGCGCAACAGGTGCAGGTCGATACAGTGGACGTGCCAATGGCGGTGAAGCACGATAATCCTGCTTCTGTTCTGCATTCATTTGATTGAGTTCACGTTGTGGCGCTTTGGCTTTGCTGTCTAAATTGACCCATGCTTCAGGTGTGCCTTTAAGTGCATTGCCCATAAAGTCTGTCCAAATTGGCAGCGCTGCAACCCCCCCATATTCACGACGTCCTAAAGTTGTTGGTTGGTCAAAGCCCACCCAAGCCACAGTCACCAGTTTGCCGTTGAAACCTGCGAACCAAGCGTCTTTTGCATCGTTGGTGGTTCCTGTTTTACCGCCAATATCACCACGACCAATTCTGAGCGCAGCACGTCCAGTACCATGTTGAATTACGTCACGTAAAATATTGGACATATCATACGCCGAGCTAGATTTTAAAATACGTTGTGCCTGTTTGTACTGACTACGCTCTGCCAATAATTGTGGATCCTGTTCAGCTTGTGCCAGTTTTTTATTGGTCACTTCAATCACTTCATCATCTGGTGTGGTGGCTTCGGCGCTTTCAGTCGTTTGTTCTTTGGAATTAATACAAGCAATACACGCATATTCAGGATTGGCTTGATAAATCACCTTGCCATAAGCATCTTCAATACGGTTAATGAAGTGCGGTTGAATACGGTAACCACCGTTGGCAAAAGTGGCATAGCCCGTTGCCATTTGAATAGGCAAAACTTGTGGTGTACCCAATGCAATGGTGTAGTTACGCGGAATCTGATCTTCCTGCAAACCAAAATCCATGAATAGTTGGCGGGTACGCTCAATACCGACTTCTTGTAATAAGCGTACCGAAACCGTGTTACGAGATAAATAGAGAGCACGACGTAACGGAATCATGCCTAGATGACGACCATCGGAGTTACGTGGTGACCATTTGCCAATGGTGATTGGACTGTCATTGACCATGGTGTGTGGCGTCATACCACGCTCTAAAGCCAGAGCATACACAAAAGGTTTGATGGTGGAACCCGGTTGACGCCAACCTTGTAAAGTACGGTTGAACTTAGATTGATAGAAATTATATCCACCGACCAACGCTTCAATGGCGCCATTATTTGGGTTAATTGCGACCAATTGACCTTGCACTTTTGGTACTTGTACCAATGACCAAGCAGTTTTATTTTCATTTGGACGTAAACGGACAATATCTTTAACTTTTACAATCTGTGCCGCGCGACTTGGCGCATTGCCTACACTGTTGGCATTGCGATAGGGGCGTGCCCAAGACATACCTGACCACGGTACAGTAACCGTTGTGCCATCTTGCATTAACGCTTCAAAAGAATTATTCAGCACTTTGCTGACTTGCGCAGGGTAGGTGTTGGCATAAGCACGAAACTCGTTCAGCGGTTTGTCGTGTGCCTCTGCGCCACGCCAACCGTGGCGACGGTCATAGGCTTCTAAGCCTTCTTGAACCGCCTGTTCTGCATACATCTGACGTTTGCTGTCTACCGTCGTATAAACTTTATAGCCTGAATCAACAGCTTGTTCGCCAAATTTACTGACCAGTTCAGCACGTACCATTTCCCCAATATACGGATGTTTATTGCTGATGCTGCGGTCTGGCATATCTAAATTAATGGGTTCAGCAATGGCTTTTTGATATTCATTTTGATTGATATAGCCCAGTTGCAGCATACGTCCCAAAATCCAGTTGCGACGCTCCAAAGCACGTTCAGGATTCACCACAGGATT
The DNA here is from genome assembly GCF_013420525.1 of Acinetobacter sp. YH01003. Taxonomy (NCBI): domain Bacteria; kingdom Pseudomonadati; phylum Pseudomonadota; class Gammaproteobacteria; order Moraxellales; family Moraxellaceae; genus Acinetobacter; species Acinetobacter sp. YH01003. The sequence continues at coordinate 125,797 of NZ_VOXY01000003.1, forward strand.
GTAGCGCGAAGGTGCTTTAGGTAGGCCTGCAATCATCGCCATTTGTGCAATCGACAGTTCTTCTAGGCTTTTGTTGTAATAAATTTTGGCAGCTGCCGCGATGCCATAGGCATTTTTACCCAAAAAGATTTTATTGACGTATAAAGTCAAAATTTCTTCTTTGCTTAGGTTCTGTTCAATTTTACGTGCTAAAAAGATTTCGGTGAGTTTACGCTTTAAGGTACGTTCAGGACTGAGATAATAGTTTTTTGCTACTTGCATGGTAATGGTTGAGCCACCAGTTTGCACATTGGAGCCTGTTACCGCCTCGCTCAACGCGCGCCCTAAGCCTTTGAAGCTAATCCCACTGTGTTCAAAAAAGGCAGAATCTTCTGCAGCTAAGAATGCAAAAATGAATTTTTCAGGAATATGTTCATAATCGACAGGCACAGAAAGCTTGCCGCCATACTCGGCAATTAGCTCATTATCGGCACTATAAACCTGCAATGGTTTTAATAATGGCGCTTTTTTTAAGGTGGTCATTTCTGGCAAAGATGGGGCAATATAGAGATACATGCCATAGAAACCCATCGGTATTGCGACCAAAATTATAATTATGATCAAAAAAAATGGATGAACACGACCCGAACAAGATAGCTTTTTCATAACAAGTGCGTTTTAATAAGCGCTAATAGCAAACTAATTGCTGGTCAGTATAGCGAGTAGATTTACGGATTGTTAGATGAATTATTGTATCCGTAAAAAATTATAGACCAGCGCGGATTAGTAGGTTAAATTTTTTTGGGGATAAAAAAATAATAGGAATGGTACTATTGTGCGTAGGTTATATCGTAAGCCAAGTAAGGGGTTAATAGGTGTAGATATTAGTTCTACTTCTGTTAAGTTATTAGAACTCTCTGTTAAGAATGGTAGATACTGGGTCGAGAGCTATGCGCTGGTCCCACTTCCAGAAGGCAGTGTGGTTGAAAAAAACATTCTCAATCCAGAAGCAGTCGGGGATGCGCTTGAACGTGCATTGAACTTAGCAAACACGCAATCTACATCTGCAGCATTAGCAATTCCAACCTCAATGGTGATTACCAAAATCATTGAAATGGATGCAGATATGACTAGCGATGAGCGTGAAGTTCAAATTCGTATGGACGCCGAGCAATATATTCCATTCCCATTAGATGAAGTCAGCCTAGACTTTGAAGTCCAACCAGACCGTTTAGCCAATCCAAACCGAGTCAATGTGTTACTGGTTGCAACACGTTTAGAAAACGTAGAAGCACGAGTAGAAGCATTGGAGTTGGGCGGCTTGACAGCCAAAATTGCCGATGTCGAAAGTTTTGCCATCGAAAATGCCTTTAAAGTGTTCTCCGATACCCTGCCAATGGGTGTGAACACCATTGGTATTTTGGATATTGGTCATACCATGACCACCTTGTCGGTACTGCAAAATAACAAAATTATTTATACCCGCGAGCAAACCTTTGGCGGTAAGCAGCTGACACAAGAAATTCAAAACCGTTATGGTTTGTCGTATGAAGAAGCAGGACGTGCGAAAAAAAGCCGTACTTTGCCAGATGACTACGATGTAGAGGTGCTCGAACCGTTCTTAGAAGCGGTGGTGCAACAAGCGGCACGTTCATTGCAGTTCTTTTTCTCATCTTCACAATTTAACGAAATTGATCACATTTTATTGGCAGGGGGGAATGCCAATATTCCAGGTCTTGCGAAGTTGTTGCAGCAAAAACTGGGCTACCGTGTGACCATTGCCAATCCATTCTTACAAATGGGCTTCTCTCCACAAATCGACATTAAAAGAATTGAAAGTGATGCGCCGTCATTGATGGTGGCATGTGGTTTAGCAATGAGGAGTTTTGATTAATGGCAAAGATTAACTTACTCCCTTGGCGCGATGAGCTAAGAGAAAAACGTAAAAAAGAATTTATTGTATTTTGTATTGCAGCGGCTGCTGTTGGGGTGTTATTGGTGGCTTTGGCGTGGTTCTTCTACAACGCGAAGTTACAAGATCAAGAACAAGCCAATCAATTGGTGATCAGTACCAACCAAAACCTAGATGTACAATTAAAATCTTTAGAAGGCTTGCAAGAACAGCGTAATGCTATTGTTGAGCGCATGAAGCTTATTCAGGGCTTACAAAGTCAGCGTCCAATTGCCGTGCGTTTGGTGGATGAATTGGTGCGTGTGACACCAAGCAATATGTACTTAACCAAAGTGAGCCGTACAGGCAATAAATTCACTTTTGAAGGCAAGGCTGAAAGTCCAAATACTGTGGCTGAATTCTTGCGTAATTTGGAAGCATCGCCGTGGTATCGCAATGCATTTATGAATTCATTCTTAGCCAAAGAAGAAAATAAAGATAAAGCACCAAGCTCTGTGGTTCCTCGTGTAGAGGAAAGTTACGGTACTTTTGTAGTAACTTCAGATTTAGAAGAAATTGCAATTCCAGTAACACCAACAGAATCTAATTCAACATCAGCAGCGGGGGCAGCACAATGAGTCTCGATGAATTTGATGAAGTAAATCAGGATGCTGCTGTTGCTCCGAAAAAGAAAATGACAGTTGAAAAGTTTTTTCAACAGTTCAATACCCTAGATCCTAACAATTATGGTGCTTGGCCACTTTCGGTCAAAATTACCTGCTGGATTTTTATTATTTTCCTGATTCTAGCTTTAGGTTACTTTGTCGTAATCAAGCCAAAGTTAGATGCCATTGCAGCAGCACATACACAAGAACAAAACTTGTTAAATGAGTTCCGTGAAAAAGATTCTAAATTGCGTAATTTGCAGCAATACCAAGCGCAATTACAAGAAATGGAAGCGAACTTTAACCAACAACTTGAACAATTGCCAAAAGAAACTGAAATTCCAGGTTTAGTTGAAGATATTAACGTCACAGGCGTGAATTCAGGTTTGAAGTTTAAAAACATTCGTTTAGAGAACGAAATTAAACAAGAGTTCTTTATTGAACAGCCAATTTCAATTGAAGCGACAGGCGATTATCATGCCTTTGGTTCATTCGTAAGCGGTACAGCAGCATTGCCACGTATTGTGACCATGCACGACTTTGAAATTGTGGCGACTGAAAATAAAGACAAGAAAACCGATATTCCGCAAGTGACCTATAAAGCACAAGCAAAAACTTATCGTTATGTCGGCAGTGCAGATGCACAAACCGCGGGTAATGCTGGAGGAGCGAAATAATGAAAATTGAAAAGCTTTCGTTGGCTCTGATGGCAACTTTGTTGATGGTGGGATGTGATTCACGGATTGATGCAGTCAATGCACAAATGGCTGAAATTCGTAATCAGCCACCACTACCCATTGAACCTGCACCTGTGTTTGAGCCTGCACCAACCTTTAACTATGCAGCACACCAGCTCAAAAGCCCATTTATGCCAAGTTCATTGGCGGCAGAGCTTAAAATTATGGCAGGGAAGCGCGTTTATCCGAACCTTGCTCGCCAGCTACAACCACTGGAAAATTACGCACTTGAGTCACTGACCATGAAAGGCAGTATGCGTCAAAATGGTCAAATTTTGGCATTGATTCAAACACCTGATGGTGAAATTGAGCGTATCCAGCGTGGTAGCTATATGGGGGTAAATCATGGTCGTGTGGTGAATATTACACCTACACAAATTGATTTAATCGAAATTATTCCAGATGGTCGTGAAGGTTATGTAGAACGTCCAAGAAGTTTAGTTTTAATTGGGCCTGCGCCATAAATTAAAGGAATAAAAATGAATAACAGTGTGAAAGATTTTATTTTTGGGGATGGTAATACAATGAACAATTTGTTCCGTCAGTTTTCAATGGGCGCAGTCGCAATGGCAGTGATGCAAGTTGCCAATGCCCAAGTCAGCATTACCAACATCGTACCCATGCAAATTCCGGGACAGGGCACCGAAATTCGTGTCATGTTTAATGGTTTGCCACCTCAACCTGCTGCATATCAGCTGGAACAACCTTCCCGCTTGATTTTAGATTTTGATAAAGCGCAACAAACGCTGAAGCAAAACAGCGTTGCAGTCGCAACCAAAGAAGCCAGCTCTGTAGAGGTGAGCTCAGATGCACAGCGTTCACGTTTAACTGTGAACTTGGCCGATGCGGGCGCATTTACCACGCGTGTTGAAGGCAACACCTTTATTTTAAAAATTAACTCAACTACGGCAACGCCTATGGCTGCCGTGACTGCTCAACGTAGCGCACAAGGCGTATCCAATATTGGTTTCCAGCGTGGCGGTGAAGGTGAAGGTCAGGTGGTGATTGATCTACTCGGTAGCAATACGCCTGTAGATGTGCAGCAGCAAGGCAGCAAAATTGTGGTACGTACTTTAGGCAATAAAGTACCTGCACATTTAGCACGTCGTTTAAATGTAAATGACTTTGCAACACCTGTATCGACCATTGATGCACACAATGATGGCAGCAATGGCGTGATTACTATTCAAGCTGCAGGCAGCTATGAATATATGGCATATCAGGCAGAAGACAAGCTAACCATCAGCTTAAAACGCCCTGTCGATAAAAACCCGTTTAAACCACGTGCAGCTCAAAGCTATACAGGCAAAAAGATTTCACTAGATTTCCAAGACATCGAAGTGCGTCGTGTATTGCAGTTATTGGCTGATTTCACAGGCATTAACATGGTGGCAGCAGACACTGTGCAAGGCAACATTACCTTACGTTTAAAAGATGTACCTTGGGATCAGGCGTTAGACATTATCCTGAAAACCAAAAATTTGGATAAGCGTCGTAATGGCAACGTGATTTGGATTGCACCTGTTTCTGAATTGATTAAAGCCGAAGAAGAAGAAGCCAAAGCGATTGCGCAAAGTGTGAAACTGGCGCCACTACAAACTGAATATATTCAATTGAACTATGCCAAAGCGGCAGATATTGAAAAACTAATTACGCAAGGCAAGAATGCATCACGTGGTGGTTCAAATACCAATACAGGTACTGATCCATTAGGCGATAGCGTTGGTAGCTTGTTGAGTCCACGCGGTACAGTGTCGGTAGATCCACGTACCAATACCTTAATCATCAACGATACATCGGCAAAAATTGATCAGATTCGTCAAATGATTGATTTGCTAGATGTATCTGTGAAGCAGGTGATGATTGAAGCACGTATTGTTCGTGCAACCACAGATTTCACCAAGGAAATGGGGGTGAAGTGGGGCATCTTGTCACAAGGGATTACCAATAATAACCACTTGTTGGTGGGTGGTAGCGATACGACTTTGTGGAACTTGCGTGAACCAGAAAAAGATAGTGATACGGGTGGTTGGAAGTACGAAATTGAACGTCCACAAAACCTGAATGTCGATTTGGGTGTGACCAGTCCAGGTGCCAGCCGTATTGCATTTGGTTTAATCAGCTTGTCTGACTTTATGCTCGATTTGGAGTTGTCGGCATTACAAGCAGATGGTTACGGTGAAGTGATTTCGACACCAAAAGTTCTGACTGCAGATAAGCAAAATGCCAAAGTGGCATCGGGTACGCAAATTCCGTATCAATCTTCTGAAGGTGGTGGTGTCAATGCCGTATCTACTACAGAATTCATTGATGCGACTTTAAGTTTGGATGTGACCCCAAGTATCACGCCTGACGGTAAAGTCCAAATGCAATTAAATATCACCAGTGACTCACCAGGTGCACCTACACCTACAGGTCAGCTCACCATTAACAAGAACGCGGTGAATACCAACGTTTTGGTGGATAATGGTGAAACTGTGGTCTTGGGTGGTATTTTTGAGCAACAAACGGCTAACTCACAAACCAAAGTTCCATTCTTGGGCGATATTCCTTATATCGGACGTTTATTCCGTAAAGATATCAAGTCGGACAACAAACGTGAGTTGCTGATTTTTGTTACACCACGAATTGTTAATGACAGTGTTTCAAGAAATCATTAATATATTTTCAATTTAAACAAAATTTATAGGTGACTCCTTGCTAAGCAAAGAGTTTGACACCCTACCAAATATCTATTTGGTAGGGCCGATGGGGGCAGGCAAGACCACTGTAGGACGCCATTTGGCGGAATTGTTAGGGCGTGAATTTCTAGATAGTGATCATGAAATTGAACGCAAAACTGGCGCTACGATCCCTTGGATCTTTGAAAAAGAAGGCGAACAAGGGTTTCGTAGTCGTGAAACAGCGGTTATTGATGAGTTAACCACACGGCATAAACTTGTACTTGCTACAGGTGGCGGTGCGGTGACTCAAGCCCCGAATCGAGACTTCTTAAAACAACGTGGTATTGTTGTTTATCTATATACCCCTGTCGAAATTCAACTTCAGCGAACCTATCGCGATAAAAACCGTCCTTTACTTCAAGTTGAAAACCCCGAACAAAGATTACGTGATTTGCTTGCAGTGCGTGATCCGTTGTATCGTGAGGTGGCGCATTATATTATTGAAACCAATCAGGGTGCTGCGCGAGATTTGGCGCAAAAAATCTTAAATACGATTGTTTCAGAGCAAATATCTTAGGTAGAAAGCGACTTTTTCATGCAGACTTTACACGTTGAACTCGGCGATCGCCGTTACCCTATTTTTATTGGCAGTGATCTTCAGCCCCAAGAATTACTTGCACTTTATATTAAAGGTCAGCAAGTCATGATAGTGACCAATACCACGGTTGCACCTTTGTATTTAAGTCACTATGTGACGGCTGTTGAAGCACTTGGTAAGAAAGTGGCAACCTGTATTTTGCCTGATGGAGAAAAATACAAAGATATTCAGCATCTCACTCTTATTTTTGATGCCTTGCTGGAAGCTGGTTTTAACCGTGATTGTACGGTGCTGGCTTTGGGCGGTGGCGTGATTGGCGATATGGCAGGTTTTGCTTCGGCAAGTTTTCAGCGTGGAGTGTACTTCATTCAAGTACCGACCACTTTATTGTCGCAGGTCGATTCAAGTGTCGGTGGCAAAACAGGGATTAATCATCCATTGGGTAAAAACATGATTGGCGCGTTTCAGCAACCCCAAGTGGTGCTGGCCGATATGTCGCAACTGAATACTTTACCTGAGCGCGAGTTGTCTGCAGGCTTAGCCGAAGTCATTAAATATGCGCTTTTGGGTGATGTCGAGTTTCTAGAATGGCTTGAAACGCACATGGAAGCATTAGTGGCGCGTGATCCTGCTGTACTGGCAGAAGCGGTATATCGTTCATGTGCACATAAAGCGCGTATTGTTGCCAATGATGAAAAAGAGCAAGGTGAACGCGCTTTATTGAATCTTGGGCATACTTTTGGGCACGCAATTGAATCTTATTTGGGTTATGGTGAATGGTTACACGGTGAAGCTGTTGCGACAGGGATGGTAATGGCAGCCGATTTATCACAGCGTATGGGCTGGATTTCTGCCGAAGATGTAGAGCGTACAAAAAATATCATTTCTCGCGCCAATTTACCGATAGTATGTCCGCAAATTCCACTGGATCAGTTTTTGGCTTATATGGCACACGATAAAAAAGTGCTGAATGGTCAATTACGTTTGGTGCTCATGAAGCAATTGGGTCAAGCCATCATCACCAAAGAGTTTGACTTAGAATTGATGAAACAGGCGATTTTAGCCAATCAAGCATAAAAGGCAGCATATGACAGCACTGCGTACACACTGGCAAAAAATTCAACAGTCAATTTGGTTGCTGGGCGCGGTGCTGTGTTTATTGGCGGCACTGATTTTTTGGGCGGTGACAGACCGTGAAGAACTGGTTGAAATTGAAAAACAACCAGAGTCTGAAATTGAATTACAAATTCAACCCGAGAAGGTTGCTGCAACCACCTATTTGGGTGGCTTGCAAGAAGAAGTCAGACCTTTGGAACTCACCACGCGTTTAACGGCTTCTGGTTTGCATGAGGCTGAGTTTCGCGGTACTAAATTTATTCAGGAACAAAAAAATAATAGCACGATTGAACTGTTTCGGGTCAATGATGAAAACATCATTAAAAGTTTTATTAAAAAGCAAACAGATCGGAGCAAGCTGTTTTATATTCGTTTAAGCGGTGAGGGGCAGGCTGAACAATATGTGATGTTATATGGCAGTTTTGGCAATAAACGTGACGCTGCACAGACTTTGACCGCACTGCCATTCAAATTTCCTGAAACGATTCAGCCTGTTGTGGTGCAATTTGCTGACTATCGTCCTTATGTCAATGATTTAGGTGCAGATGAAATGGGGCTGAGCACCAAGTTATATGCGGTAAATTTACGTCCAGCAGCTGTGCCTAAAATAGATGAAAGTGCTTTGGCACGTCCACCTGCAACCACAACGACTGCACCGACTACGCAGGCAGTTGCACCGCAAAATAGTACCACCAGCACTACAATTACCCGCCGTGATCAGGAGGGTAATGTCGTTGATGTACAAAAATCACAAAGTGGTACAGCACCTGCTCAGCCAGATGCACCTGAACCTGAAGTGCGCGATCCTTTTAACTAATCATAAACACTTCCAATATTCTTTTAGCTCAAGTCGAGTCATTCAAATAGCTACTTGAGCTTTATCCTTTTTGTCTATTTTGGCTCAATTGCACCAATTTGATCTAAAAAAATTATTCTTCTCACTAAAAAATGCGTTCTAAAATGGCGCAGCATGGTGTATAAAAATAATGAAATGCACAAAAATAGTGCGAATTTGACTTAAAAATGTGATCTGATTTTACATTTTTAGGGTTAAAGCTGAGATTTGGCTCATGTGCGAATAAAAAATAAAGTTGGCATTGTTTTTGCTTTTATTGGTGCGTGAATTGAGTTGTTGTCCCTATTTTGGCGCAAAAAAGATTCAATGATTGTGCGAAACTGTCAAATTTGCCTGCTACATTAAAGTGTAAAAGTTGCGTAAATGATGAATCGGTCACTCAGGCTTTTTAATCGGTATTGATTGAAATAAATGTGTGACATTTCATTTACCCAAGGTTGATGTTTAGAGTTGTAAATTGAGTTAAATCGCAAAAACAGATTGTTTAATTGGCCCAATTGGGCAAGTAAAAGAAGGGTACGCTATGCACATGCCATCGCCTAATACTGTAGCTCCCGCTCAAGGTTTATACCAACCGGATGAGTTTAAAGATAACTGTGGTTTCGGTTTAATTGCCCATATGCAGGGTGATGCAAGCCATGATCTCGTCAAGACTGCCATTCATAGTTTAAGTTGCATGACCCACCGTGGTGGTATTGCCGCAGACGGTAAAACGGGCGATGGATGTGGTTTGCTGTTGGCGATGCCAAAGCAATTTTTCCGCGAAGAAGCAAAACGCTTAAGTGACATTACCCTGAGCGAAATTTTTGCAGTGGGTACAGTATTTCTGAACCTTGCCCCTGCCTTGGCTACACATGCTAAAAATATCCTGACCAAAGAAATTGAAGCTGAAGGCTGCAAAGTATTGGCTTGGCGTGTGGTGCCAACCAATAATGAGGCATTGGGCGAAATCGCCATGCAGTCTTTGCCTGCTTTTGAGCAAATTATTGTCAATTGCCCATTGGGGGTGACTGAAGTTGAATTTAACCGCAAACTATTTTTGGCGCGCCGTCGTGCCGAGCAGCAATTGACTGCCGATCCATATTTTTATGTGACCACGCTATGCTCAACCGTGATCAGCTATAAAGGTTTGATGATGCCTGCAGCGATTGCAGACTTTTATACCGACCTTGCCGATGAACGTCTGGCATCACATATTGTGGTGTTCCATCAGCGCTTCTCGACCAACACTTTGCCACGTTGGCCGTTGGCACAGCCGTTCCGTTATTTAGCACACAATGGTGAAATCAACACCATTACCGCCAACCGTAACTGGGCGATGGCACGTACCCCAAAATTTGAAAATCCATTATTGCCAGGTTTGACAGAGCTAAACCCAATTGTAAACCGTACAGGTTCAGACTCCTCAAGCTTAGACAATATGCTGGAAATTCTGGTGGGTGGCGGAATGGATTTATTCCGTGCCTTGCGTATGTTGGTTCCGCCTGCATGGCAGAACGTCGAAACCATTGATGCCGATTTACGCGCTTTCTATGAATTTAACTCTAAACATATGGAAGCGTGGGATGGCCCTGCAGGTTTAGTGATTCAGGATGGTCGTCATGCCATCTGTATGTTAGACCGTAATGGCTTACGTCCTGCACGTTGGGTGATCACTAAAAATGGCTACATTACTTTGGCCTCTGAAATTGGGGTGTGGGGTTATGAGCCTGAAGATGTAATTTCTAAAGGACGTGTTGGTCCTGGTCAAATTTTGGTGGTGGATACCTTTACTGGCAAAGTGCTCGATACGCAGGATGTAAATAACCATCTGAAAAGAATGCGTCCTTATCGTGAATGGTTGCGTGAAAATTCAATCCGTTTACAAGGTAGCCCAGAGCTTGAAGAATATTTGTGTGATCAGGGTTTAAAAGGTGATGCCTTAAAAGCTGCACAAAAAATGTTTATGGTGACCTTTGAAGAGCGTGATCAATTATTGCGTCCAATCGCAGAAAGCGGTCAAGAAGCCGTGGGTTCCATGGGTGATGATACGCCAATGGCAGTATTGTCGCGTCAGGTACGCCATGTGTCGGATTATTTCCGTCAGCAGTTTGCGCAGGTGACCAATCCACCGATTGACCCATTGCGTGAATCGATCGTGATGTCTTTGGAAACCTGTTTAGGGCGTGAACAAAACGTATTTGAGCAAGGTCCAGAACATGCCGACCGCTTGATTATCTCAAGCCCTGTGTTGACCAACTCCAAAATGCACCAAATTCGCACTTTGGGCCGTAAAGGCTATGAAATTGCCGACATCGACCTGAACTATGCCGAAAGCGAAGGTTTGCAAGCTGCAATTCAACGGATTTGCGAAACTGCTGCACAAGCGGTGCGTGAGGGTAAAACTTTATTGGTACTCACCGATAAAAAAATCCGTGAAGGTTACTTGCCTGCCAATGCGGTCATGGCGACTGGTGCGGTGCATCACTACTTAATACAAGTCAGTTTACGTACCGATGCCAACATTATTGTGGAAACAGGCTTTGCCCGCGATCCGCACCAATTTGCAGTATTGCTCGGTTTTGGTGCAACTGCGGTGTATCCATATTTGGCTTATGATGTGATCAATGACTTGATTGCCAAAGGCGAGTTATTGGGCGACCCTGTCTATGCACAAAGCAATTTCCGCAAAGGCATTGAAAAAGGCTTGCTCAAAGTCTTGTCCAAAATGGGGATTTCAACTGTAGCCTCTTACCGTGGTGGTCAGTTGTTTGAAGCAGTCGGCTTATCAGCCGAAGTGGTGAATACTTGCTTTATTGGTGTACCAAGTCGTATTCAAGGGGCTACCTTTGCCGACCTTGAAAATGATCAGAAAAAATTGGCAGATACTGCATGGAAATCGCGTAAGCCAATTGATCAGGGCGGTCTGCTGAAATTTGTATTTGGCAAGGAATACCATGCCTTTAACCCAGATGTGATCAATGCCTTACACAAAGCGGTGCGTTCAGGCAATTATGCAGATTTTAAAGAATATGCAGAAATCGTGAATAATCGCCCAATCGCAACCATTCGTGATCTATTCAAGTTAAAAACAGACAATTCCATTGCCTTAGATCAAGTGGAATCGGTTGAACAAATTTTACCGCGATTCGACTCTGCGGGCATGTCTTTGGGTGCGTTGTCACCAGAAGCGCATGAAGCGATTGCGATTGCCATGAACACTATTGGTGGGCGTTCAAACTCAGGTGAGGGCGGTGAAGACCCTGCGCGTTATGGCACGATTCGTAACTCGAAAATCAAACAGATTGCTTCGGGACGTTTTGGGGTCACACCTGCTTACTTAACCTCTGCAGAAGTGTTGCAGATTAAAGTGGCACAGGGTGCAAAACCAGGCGAGGGTGGTCAGTTACCGGGTGGTAAAGTGAATGGCTTGATTGCCCGTTTACGTTACTCTGTGCCGGGTGTAACTTTGATTTCACCACCACCGCACCACGATATTTATTCGATTGAAGACTTGTCACAATTGATTTTCGATTTAAAGCAAGTCAATCCGCAAGCCATGGTATCGGTCAAACTGGTGTCTGAACCGGGTGTGGGTACCATTGCAGCAGGTGTCGCTAAAGCCTATGCCGACTTCATTACCATCTCGGGTTATGATGGCGGTACCGCAGCATCGCCACTGTCCTCTATTCACCATGCAGGTTCACCGTGGGAGTTGGGTTTAAGCGAGGCGCATCAGGCATTACGTGTGAATGACTTGCGTGGCAAAGTTCGTGTGCAAACCGATGGTGGCTTAAAAACTGGTTTAGATGTGGTGAAAGCGGCAATTTTAGGTGCGGAAAGCTTCGGCTTTGGTTCAACCCCAATGATTGCCTTAGGTTGTAAATACTTGCGTATCTGTCACTTAAATAACTGTGCAACAGGGGTAGCAACGCAGCAAGATCATTTGCGTCAGGAACACTATATTGGTGAACCACAAATGCTGATCAACTTCTTCACTTTCATTGCGGAAGAAACCCGTGAATGGTTAGCTGCACTGGGTGTTGCTAGCTTGAAAGACTTGATTGGTCGTACCGACTTGCTAGAAATTTTACCGGGTGAAACCGAAAAACATGCGCACTTGGATTTAAGCGCCTTGTTGGAATCGCACCCTGCGGCAGAAGGCAAAGCGCAATACTGTCAGGTTGAAGGCAATGCGCCATTTGATAAAGGCATCTTGGCTGAAAAAATGATTGCAGAGATGTTGCCTGCAATTGAAGCAGGTACAGGGGGCGAATATTACTTTAATGTGAGCAACTGTGACCGTTCAATTGGTGCGCGTATTTCAGGTGAAATTGCGCGTCGTTATGGTAACTTGAGCATGGAACATCATCCTGTCAAATTGAACCTTACGGGTACTGCGGGACAATCTTTAGGTGTTTGGAATGCAGGTGGTTTGCATATCAAACTTGAAGGCGATGCCAATGACTATGTGGGTAAAGGCATGGCGGGGGGAAGAATTTCCATCTTCCCACCAAAAGGTTCGCCTTTCCAAACTCAAAATACAGCGATTATTGGTAATACCTGCCTCTATGGTGCAACCGGTGGTAAATTATTTGCTGCAGGTACGGCAGGTGAGCGCTTTGCGGTGCGTAACTCAGGTGCCTTCGCTGTGATTGAAGGGGCAGGCGACCACTGCTGTGAATATATGACTGGCGGGATTGTCACGGTATTGGGCAAAGTGGGACATAACTTTGGTGCGGGTATGACTGGTGGTTTTGCCTATGTACTCGATTTGGATAATGACTTTGTAGACCGTTACAACCACGAACTGATTGAGCTGAATCGTATTTCGACTGAAGCGATGGAAGAACATAAAGCATTCTTAGGACGTATTTTAGATGAACATATTGCCGAAACAGGCAGTGCGTGGGCGTATAAGATCCGTCATGAGTTTGATTTCTATAGCCGTAAATTCTGGTTGGTAAAACCAAAAGCTGCCAACTTGCAGACTTTGTTGAAAACCACCCAAGCAGATCCACAATAATCCACGACTCAGCATTCGGCAGATGTGGATAACTTTAGACTTATACCCAGTGTAAATGTCGCGTTATCCACATCCACCTACGGAGAAAGACATGGCAGAACGCCTACATAATGACTTTCAATTTCTGGATGTAGCACGCCAAGATCCAGAGAAAAAAGATCTCGATGTCCGCAAAAATGAGTTTGTGGAAATTTATAAACCGTTTACTGCAGAAGTGGCGGCCAATCAGACCCATCGTTGTTTGGGCTGTGGTAACCCGTACTGTGAATGGAAATGCCCTGTGCATAACTACATTCCGAACTGGCTTAAACTGATTTCGGAAGGTCGTATTTTTCAGGCAGCAGAATTGTGTCATCAAACCAATACTTTGCCTGAAGTCTGTGGACGGGTTTGTCCGCAAGACCGTTTGTGTGAAGGCGCATGTACCTTAAATGATGGTTTTGGTGCAGTCACCATTGGCAATGCCGAAAAGTACATTAACGATACAGCTTTTGCCTTGGGCTGGCGTCCAGACATGTCGCATGTGAAATGGACCGATAAAAAAGTGGCGATTATTGGTGCAGGCCCTGCAGGTTTAGGCTGTGCCGATATTTTGGTGCGTAATGGCGTCAAACCGGTAGTCTTTGACAAACGCCCTGAAATTGGCGGCTTGCTGACCTTTGGTATTCCAGAATTTAAAATGGAAAAAGACGTGATGAAACGCCGCCGAGAAATTTTTTCGGGCATGGGGGTTGAATTCCGTTTAAATACCGAAATTGGTACAGATATAACGATTGAACAATTGCTTGCAGATTACGATGCCGTGTTCATGGGCATGGGCACTTATACCTATATGAAAGGTGGATTTGCAGGTGAAGATTTAGATGGTGTTTATGATGCGCTGGACTTCTTGATTGCTAATGTCAACCGTTGCCAAGGCTGGGAAAAAGACCCTGTAGAATACATTAGTGTCGAAGGTAAAAAAGTAATTGTACTTGGTGGTGGTGATACTGCCATGGATTGTAACCGTACATCAATTCGTCAAGGTGCGCAGGAAGTGACCTGTGCCTATCGTCGTGATGAAGCCAATATGCCAGGTTCACGCCGTGAAGTGACCAATGCCCGTGAAGAAGGGGTGAACTTCTTATTTAACCGTCAACCCATAGAAATTGTCGGTGAAAATGGCAAAGTCACAGGTGTCAAAGTGGTCACCACACAATTGGGTGAGCCTGACAGTCGTGGTCGTCGTAGTCCAGAGCCTGTTCCAGGTTCAGAAGAAGTTCTAGCTGCCGATGCAGTATTGCTTGCTTTTGGTTTCCGTGCCAGCCCTGCAGATTGGTTTGCCTCTGCCAATGTTGGAGTAGACGGTTCGGGTCGTGTGCTGGCAGCAGAACAGCAAACATTTAAATTCCAAACATCAAACCCGAAAATTTTTGCCGGTGGCGATATGGTGCGTGGTTCTGATTTGGTCGTGACAGCAATTTGGGAAGGTCGTCAGGCAGCGGAAGGTATTTTAGATTATTTAGAGGTCTAAACGAGTTTGTTTTGCTTAGATCTTGAAAGGGCTGAGTTTTAAGGAATTCAGTCCTTTTTTATTGGATATTTTATCCCGCTCATCTTCTTGTGGAATATATTGCCATCCCTGATTCATATAAGGTTTAAGAGCTGAAACATCAATATCAATTTAATCTGCTGTACAAGGTTATTGTTGGATGTAATCAGTTTGGTGATTCGCTCGATTAAACAAAATACACAAACAGGTCAGAATTTCACGTTAGAATGAAATCATTTCAAACAAATACAAAGATAAGTAAGAGGTTAATTTATGAATTTCACAAAAAAAACCATGCTCGCGCTGGCTTTAACCAGTACTTTGACATTAAGCGGCTGTGGCTATAACACCTTACAAGTGAAAGATGAAGCCGTGACTGCTTCTTGGTCAGAAGTCCAAAACCAATATCAACGCCGTGCCGATTTAGTGCCAAACTTGGTGAATGTGGTCAAAGGCTATGCCAAACACGAAGAACAAGTCTTGACTGAAGTCACTCAGGCACGTGCCAATGTCGCAGGCTTAAAAGTGGATAAGTCGGTATTAGAAGACCCTGCGTTATTCCAGAAATATCAGGAAGCACAGGCGCAAATGACCAGTGCCTTATCACGTTTAATTGCGGTGTCTGAAAATTATCCAGACTTAAAAGCCAATGAGCAATTCCGTGATTTACAAGTACAACTAGAAGGCACAGAAAACCGTATTGCCGTGGCGCGTAACCGTTACATCAGCACAGTGCAAGACTTTAACAGCTATGCACGCCAATTCCCGCAAGTGATGACCGCAAAAGTCATTGGTATGGACACCAAACCAAACTTCAGTGCCGAACAAAGCGCACAAACAGCACCGAAAGTTTCGTTTGAATAACGCCTAGGAGGATGTCTGGATGCTGCAATCGCACAGCAAGACCCACATGAGTCTAGCGCAGATGCTGCTGCTCATGGCAGTTATGTGTTTCAGTTGCTTGGCAAATAGTGAAGTTGCTACAGCAACCGATGAAACCGCCGAAGCTGTAGTGCTGGGTAAAATTGTGCAGCAACAGCATCCTCAAAGTGCCAACCCCATCCCAGATTTTACAAATTCACGCCAGCCTACATCGAGCACTCAGCAAGCACCTATAGAAACACCAGTTCAGCAACCGCAAATTGCCAATGATATGGCAGAGGGTGAATCCATCCGTGCTTTGCCGACCTTGAATCAGCCCGTAGTCGATCAAGCCAATTTGCTCACTGCTGCAGAAAAACAGCAAATCAGCCAGCGGATTTTAAATGTACATCAACAAGCCAAAGCACAAATTGGAGTGGTGATTGTACCGACCACAGCGCAGGAAGATATTTTTGATTTTGCCATGCGGGTCGCAGAACAATGGCAGCTCGGTTCTGCTAAGCAAGACAATGGCGTGTTGATGGCAATTGCAGTCAATGACCGCCGTATTCAAATTTTAACAGGTTATGGTTTAGAGGGCGTGCTGCCCGATATTGTGGTCAGTCGGATAATTAACCAACGCATTACCCCCTATTTTAAACAAGCGCAATATGCGCAAGGCATAGATGCAGGCTTGGCAGAAATTGAACGGATTTTAAACCTAGACCCTGAAGTTGCTGCACAGGCGGCGCAAGAACTAAAACAACGCCATGAACAAGCCTTGCACGAACAACAGGCACGTGAAAAAACCTTGAGCAGTGCTTTATTTATTTTAATTGCAGGGGTAATTGGCTCATTGATAGTCGGAAAACGCTTAAGTGCTTCAACCGCTGCCGTAGCAGGTACAGTGGCAGGTTTGGTCAATGGTGCAGGCTTAATCACCAGTTTAATGATTGGCGTGGGAATTTTCTTTTTACTCATCACTGCCATTGCACAGACCATTTTCCAAATTTTCTTGTCCTCTGCAGGGCGTGGAGGCGGACGTGGTGGGGGTGGTTTTGGCGGCGGCGGTTTGGGTGGCGGTGGCTATAGCGGCGGAGGCGGTGGCTTTGGTGGGGGAGGAGCATCAGGATCATGGTAACCACAACAGATACAACAGAAATTATTACTCAACCGAAAATGGACATTGCAGCCCGTCCGAGTGTAAAGCGTTGGCTGAAGCATTTCTTTTATTTACCTGCCACCAAACGTTTTTTTAATGCGCAGGATCAACATGCCATTGCAGAAGCGGTGACGGCTGCCGAGCATGGGCATGTAGGTGAAATTCAGGTGGTAATTGAAGGTTGTTTACCCTCGCGGTTGGCGTATGCGATAGATACGCATACCCGTGCACGCCAATTATTTGCAGAATTGGGTGTTTGGGATACTGAACTAAACAGCGGCGTTTTGCTGTACCTGAATTTGTGTGAGCGCAAGGTGGAAATTGTGATTGACCGTGGTATTAAAACAGCAACCACGCAACAGGTGTGGGATGAAGTCTGTACGCATATTGTGCAAGGTTTGGCACAGCAGCAGTATCGGCAAGCGGTAATCACAGGTGTGAAAGAAATTGGTGAAATTTTGGATGTGTTTTATGACCGCCAGTTGCTAGATCAGCAAAATGAATTGAGCAATGCTCCGATTATTTTGGGGTGAGTGTTGCTAGTGTTCTTTTCTTTTTTGATCTCCCTCCTTGCACCATCTATGGCTTAATCTTTTTAAATCCCCCTCAATCCCCCTTTGATAAAGGGGGAAGCTTGAAAAGCATGTTTGCACAATAAATCAATTTTATAATGAATGTCCCTCTCTTTTTTAAAGAGAGGCTAGGAGAGATTTTTTAAACATGGGTGGCTTTCACTACATTTGGCTCACCTTTTTCAAAAGGGAAGTACTATGAGTACAAAAGATAACCACTGCACACAAGCTAAATTTGCTGAAATTTAGATCAAAAATACGAATAAATGTGTGATGGGTTTATTTTTAAAATTAAAAAAGGTGACTAATTGCTCTAAAATTGACAAAATTTGTTAAATTTACAATTTCTACCTGACAATATTTGTCACTTTTTAACAAAAATACACAGTCAAATTAAAAGGTCTAAATTTTTTATGTGTAAGGTGCTGTTTTTTTGTGAGAATTGTCTATAATAAAAGTTGGCACGTTTAGTGCTAATATTAAAATAGCTTACAAAGCTTATAACTAAATTAACAACATTTGTGGAGAATGTTTATGAATACAGTACAAAAGGGTTTTACCCTTATCGAATTAATGATCGTTGTTGCGATCATTGGTATTTTGGCTGCAGTTGCGATTCCTGCATATCAAGATTACACAGTACGTGCAAAGGTATCTGAATTAATCACTGCTGGCGGTGCAGCTAAGTCAGCGATTAGTGAAGGATACCAAACAAATGGTATGGTTGGTGTTAAATCTGCTGCTGCTGCAGTTGAAGCAGGATCTTCTACTAAGCCAGTAAGTAAATATCTTCAAACTATTAAGGCATCAGACGTTGGTGTAATTACTTTAACAACTACAAAAGATGCTAGCTTGCCTACAGATGCACAAGACTCAACTATTATTATGTCACCATATGTAGGTGGTGCTGCTTTGACAGCTACTACTACTACTCAAGGTTCAGTTCAATGGGCTTGTGCAAGTTCTACAGCAGAGCAAGCAAAATCTCGTTTAGCTGCTCTTTCTGCAACCGGTTCACTACCTGCTAAATATGCACCTTCTGAGTGCCGTTAATTATTAATCGCTTATTCATAGCCTCAATGATTCAAAAAATAAAAAGACTGGTATAACCAGTCTTTTTATTTTGATATTTATGAAGATGACATGTTTAAAATAAAATGACCCCTAATTTAAAAAAAGAAATTACGCCATTGTCTCTACGTGAGACCATTTACCTTATCACTCTTTTATTATTACCAAACCTTATTTTTATTGGTGCATCATTATATGCAGGGGTAGCTCGTCCTTTATTTAACCTTGACTATTTTTTCGCTTTATTTTTTATTTTATTACCTTATAAAGTGACAAGATTTGTAGGTACATGCATTTTGGTCTTTGCTTTGCTTTTTGATGCTATTATGTTTGTAATACAAATTTTCCCTTTTATGAATTTGTCTGCTATTCGGTATTTATTTTCATTTATTTTAGATGCACCAGATCTCTACTTATTTATTTTGGCTGGAGCTATATTTGTAATTATTAGCATAATAATACTTTTTATATTTTTATCAAAAAAAATTAAACAGCCTTACCCATCATTTATCTTGATCATTGTATTAATCATTAGCTATGTTCTGATGACACTAGATATTAGTTATACACGATTTAATGGAATTTTAGGGCGAGATAACTACTATATTGCTCACAGTCAAATTAGTCTTTATCTGGAAGAAACAAAGAGTGAGTTCTCTAAGCTAATGAGTACTAAACCACAATTATCGCCCTTAGCTAAAAATGAACAGCGTGCTTTAGATATAATTAATCAACCTTATCCCCCAAAAATATTATTAATTATTGCAGAGTCTTTAGGAGCATTCAAAGATGCTGAAATCCACGAGGTAATGCTTAAGAATATATTAGAGCAACAGAATCACTTTGAAAAATTATCTACGGGTTCATTGTTTACCATTGGAGCAACGGTTTCTGGTGAATTACGTGAGCTATGTAGTTTAAAAATTACAAATAATGGATTTGCATTAGGCCAGTCTAAACCAAAAATATTTAAGAATTGTTTTCCAAATCAATTACAACAGCAAAACTATAAAACCATTGCAATGCATGGTGCAAGTGGTTTACTGTATGATCGTACTAAGTGGTATCCGAAAGCAGGTTTTCAAGAAGTTTTTTTTGGTGAGCATTTAATTGGTTTACCACGTTGTAGTGCATTTAAAGGCGTATGTGATGATGAAATGATAGATGTTATTGCTAAAAAATTTGAAGAAAATGCAAAAAATAAATTATTTCTCTATTGGCTAAGCTTAACGGCTCACTACCCTTATGCACAACAAGATATTAGAAATCAACGTTTAGATTGCGAAAGATTTGCAATAAATCCCAATAGTGAAGTTTGTCGCAATGCTAAGTTACAAACACAATTGTTTGATGACTTAGCACAACTGATTCAGAAAAAAGAAATGCAAGGAGTTGAAGTTATTGTGGTTGGTGATCATCACCCCCCGATCTGGGGGGATGATAATCAATATATCCGCCCATTGAATGTAAGCTATTTACATTTTAAAATTAAATAACTCAGCCTGTGAAATCTATATTTTTGGATTAGGATTAAAATTTCACCTAGAAGATATAAAAATGTCCAAACGTCTAAAATTTTTTCTCAGCCATTTATTACTCTCATTTTTAGTCGCTTTATTAGTGATTGGACTCGTCTTTTTTATTTGGTATCCATCGCCACTTGCCACAGCTGTTGGCGTAATGCATATCTTTTTAATGCTGTTGGTTATCGACGTGATTTTAGGGCCACTTTTAGGCTTATTGGTCTATAAAGAAGGCAAAAAAACACTAAAATTTGACCTCAGTGTCATTATCCTCATTCAAGTCGCGGCTTTGTGTTATGGGGTGTTTAGTATTGAACAAGGTCGTCCTGCATGGTTGGTTTATAATGTAGATCGTTTTGAATTGGTTAGAAAAAATGAATTGGTTGATACTAATATTCAGCAAGCACAGCCACAATTCCAAAAACCTTCATGGTTTAAGCCGCAATATGTGGCTACTGAATTCGCCAAAGATACACAACAACGCAATGATGAAATGTTTGCAGAGATTTTTAGTGGTATTTCAATTTCACAGCGTCCAGAACGCTATGTAGAACTCACTCAAGCAAAAAAACAAATCCAACAACGTGCATTACTGCTTGTAGAACTGCAACAGTACAACCCCAAAACAGACGTTGAAAAAACTTTAGCAAAATATCCAAAAGCCGATGCATGGCTACCCTTAAAAGCCAATGCTATAGATATGGTGGTCTTAGTCAATAAACAATCTGCAAGCATCATCAAAATAGTAGACTTAAGACCGTGGAAATAATTTCTTAATTTAAAAATGGGGGGAGTCTAAGTATTCCCTATGCAATCATCCCATTTTAAAACTAGCAGAATTCCAATCAAACTTGCCACACAAAGCACTATCATCTTGCCAAAAAAAATATAAGATAGAGCCAGTTTTTTAGTCTAGTTTTCTTATGAAATCTGCATTGCTGCTTTTGGCTGCCATCCTCATCTCCCTTGCATGGCTATTGCCCATTCACTACCGCCCGTGGGTTACCTATACAGGTGAGCTTTACGCATTTGTTGCCCTGTTTGCCCTTGCAGCCTGCCTTTTTAAAGCAAAATTACAAATACCCAAAATCAGCCTGCCCTTACTGGCACTGTGCAGTGTTCCACTCATTCAGTGGGGCCTTGGCTTGGTCTACTTCTTTGACAAAGCCTTGCTCAGCAGCGTGTATATCTTCAGTTTTTGGCTAGCAATCAATTTTGGCTACAACCTCACGCAAAACAACAGCGAACGTGAACGCATCTTTACAGGCCTTAGTTATGTGCTGCTTGGCGTGGGAAGTATTACCGCATTCATGGCCATTTGCCAGTGGCTCACACTCGATCAATACCTGCCAATGATGGTGGATATAAGAATTGGGCAACGTCCTTATGCCAATTTCGCCCAACCGAATAATATGGCGACCTTTTTGGTGATGTCGCTTATGGCATGCCTATATTTATACGAAAAACAAAAACTTAAAACCGTATGGATTGTGATCGCAGCTGCCATGATTTTGGTCGGTGTGGTACTGAGTCAATCGCGGACTTCATGGTTGGCGTCGCTGTGTCTCTTGACCTATTTGAGCTATCAACAATACCGTGGCGTGATGCGGATAAAATGGGGTTATAGCTTACTGTGGTTTGCCGCATTTATCGGGCTGGTTTTTATCGCACCTGCTTTTAGTCAATTACTCTCACAAAGTGCAGACCTTTCGGTGCAATCTCGTGATGTAGTACAACGCGCTACAGGTGATATGTCACGCTTGGCAATTTGGCAGCAAATGCTCGCTGCGATTGAACATCAACCGTGGTGGGGCTATGGTTGGCATCAAACCAGCGTGGCGTATGTCACGATTAGTGAATTTGTGCAAGGCCCTGTGTGGATTCGCAGCGCACACAATTTCATTTTGGACTTTTTACTTTGGAATGGTGTGTTACTGGGCGTGCCATTTTTGGCGTATCTGGGCTATTGGGGTTACCAATTGCATAAATATACCCAGTCGGTGGAATCGGTTGTGGGGATTTTAATGCTCGGTGCATTTAGCGTGCATGCCATGCTGGAATTTCCACAAAACTATGCCTACTTCTTGCTACCTGTTGGTTTTATTATCGGCATGGTTCAATCACAACGGGTGTTCAAAAGCTTCTCTTTATCTGCAATTTATTTACGCACGACTTTTGTGATTGGTGCGTTATTGTTGATGCTGATTTATCGTGATTATGAGGTGATGGTGCCAAAACTGAATCAGTCGGTACGCTATGAACACACACCTGAAAAAATCACCCATCAAGAGCGTATTTTGGTACTCGAAGAATTTAACCGCCGCATTGCGTGGATTCGATTAAATCCGTATAGCCTACAAACGCCTGAACAATTGCAGGATATCCATGAAATTGTGTTGAATTATCCAACCCGCTACGATTTATTGAAATATGCACGCGTATTAGCATTTAACGGTTATGAAGCAGAAGCCAAAAAGCAATTATGGTTGTTAAGCACTTTGTGGCAGGTTAATGTAGATTATGCGACTTTATTGGATGAGGCAAAGCCGCGCTGATTTGTGTAGCGCAAGGAGGGGGATTTGAAAATAGTGAGCCAAATATGGTGAAAATTTTCAATGTTGAAAATCTCTCCCAACTTCTCTTTAAAAAGAGAGGGGGTATTCATTATAAAATTGATTTCATGTGCGAAAATTTAAAGAGATGCTGAACTTTTGTTCAGATAAAGGGAGTTGTGTTAGAATTGTATGATCTATTCACACAATAAGGCATGCTGATGGCGAGAACTACAAGTGTAACAATTGGCCCACAACTCGATAACTTTGTGAGCAAACTGATTGAATCTGGACGTTATGGTTCAACCAGTGAAGTGATGCGATCTGCACTAAGATTATTGGAGCAGCAAGAAAATCAAACTGCAGCTTTAAAGCAAGCGATTGAAGCAGGTGAGAACAGTGGAGAAAGTACACTTAGCCTAAAAGATATTGCGGCTCAAGTGAAGCAGAAGCATCGTGTATAAGCTATCAAATTTAGCTGTCGACGACTTCACTGCTATTTATGAATACACCTTACTTAATTTTGGTGTAGCTCAAGCTGACCAATACACGCAACATTTGGAAAATACCTTTCATTTGTTAGTGAGTTCACCGCTGATTGGTTATGCATGTGTAGATATTGGCGAGGGAATACGCCGTCACGATCATCATCAACATGCTATTTTTTATAAAAAACAGGATTATGGAATTTTTATTATTCGGATATTGCATCAACAGATGCAACCCATGAAACATTTTTTTGCGTTATAAATACTTTTTTATAAATCCAAGAATTTAAAATGCGCATAAGTAAAATATATTGATATTGAGAGCTTCTTCATTAGAGATAGGCAAGATACTGAATTTTAGGTAAAGTGCCCCAAAAAACAAAAGACTGGAAAACCAGTCTTTTGAGTTATCTAAACCAGATGAATCTTAGAGTTGGCTTTGAATATAGTTTTCAATACCCACAGTTTCAACCAAATCAAGCTGTGTCGTTGCCCAATCTAAATATTCTTCTTCTTTCTCTAAAATTTCCTGAACCAAATCACGGGTTACATAGTCCAATTGTTGCTCTGCTAAAACCACCGCTTTTTGAATCGCTTCAATATTTTCTTGGACTTTACGCACATCGCAGTTCAAAACTTCAACTGTATGCTGACCGATATACAATTTGCCCAAGTGTTGTAAATTTGGCAGCCCTTCTAAAAATAAAATACGTTCAATAATTTTGTCAGCATGTTTCATTTGACGAATCGACTCTTTATATTCAGCCGAGCCGAGTTGTTCAATGCCCCAATCATTAAACATACGTGAATGTAAAAAATATTGGTTAATTGCAGTCAGGTGATGATACAAAACTTGGTTGAGTTGATTAATCACATCACGATTGCCTTTCATTGCAGCACTCCATCAACAATTTCTGCCTTAAACCGCTTAAGGCAATCTATATTTCTATCTTAAACAAGACTGGGCAAAATGGCGAGTGATTTATAGAACGGCAAATGAAAATCGCAATCAAAAACAATTGGCTAGGCAATGTGGAAAAATGTAAGCCAAGAAAAACCCGCTGTAGTCGGAAGCGGGAGAGGAAACACCGAGTAAAATTATAATACTGAAATGCGGGAGAGCAATAAAACGGCAGCTTTAGGCAGCAACGGCGAGACGAGACGCAATTTGTGCAATTTCATCACTGATGATGGCACGAGTTTCAGGTGCACAGCGACCACAGCACGTACCTAAATCAAACATATCGCGAATTTCACGATAGCTGTCTGCACCATTGGCAACGGCTTCTTTAATGTCTTGATCTGTAATACCACGGCATAAGCAAACGTACATGAATGCAACCACAATAATTGAAATAAGATAAGTGTTATTATTGATAATTATTATCGTTTGTCAATAAAAATCATTTGAAAAGTCATTTATTGTAATTGGGTTTTTGAATTAAAAAATGCCACTTAATAGGTGGCATCGTTTATTTGTTTTTAAGCATTTGAATAATAATGACTTATGAATTGATAATCACCACGCCATCCATTTCAACTAAAGCACCTTTAGGTAAGCTGGCCACACCTAAGGCTGCACGCGCAGGGTAAGGTTGTGCAAAGTATTCACCCATAATCTGATTGACCAATTGGAAGTGTGATAAATCCGTCAGGAAAATATTGAGCTTGGCAATATCGGCCAAAGAGCCACCCGCCGCTTCGCAAACGGCCTTTAAGTTATCAAATACGCGGCGAATTTGCGCTTCAATGCCTTCTACCAATTCCATGCTGTACGGGTCTAAACCAATTTGACCTGATAAATAAACGGTATTTCCCACTAAAATGGCTTGAGAGTAAGTACCAATTGCTGCAGGTGCATTTTCAGTATGGATGACTTGGCGAGACATTGATTTCTCCTAAAATAATTTATAAACATCATAGACCATCAGACTGCATCACAGTAGTCTTATTGGTAACTAATGCGAAAAGTAGTGTCTGTACTGTGTAGGCAAATTGCCTTGCCAAGCCCTTAACAGGCTTTGGCTTCTTCGGCAATGCTAATTGGACGTGCTAAACGGCTAATTCGTGGAAAACCGAAGTGCATACGCAAATCACGAATAATTTTGGCAATTTGCTTACGGTTATTCACCACAATATTGACATGGGTTTTACCTTCGTGGCTGCGCACCATCTCTACCCCAGTTTTCGCTTTACGGCATTGATAGATCAAATCGGAAATTTGTTCGTCATTCATATCCATATCAATGCTGAGGTAAGCGGTAAAACTCACGTCATCGACATCTTCAGAAGTCCATTGTAGTGGCATAATATTTTCAGGATGTTGATGTTGCTCATGCAGTAAGTTATTGCAACGCGCACGATGCACAATCAAACCACGACGTGACAAGTTGCCCTGAATCGGGTCGCCCAGCACAGGATTGCAACAGTGTGCATATTTCACGTCAATGCCTTCTGTGCCCTGAATCAGACGGTCAGAATGTTCGCTGCTGTCTTGATCGAGTGCATAGATGTGGTTCGCCACCAACTGAGGCAATAAATCACCCACTGCAATTTGCTCAAATAAACGGTCTTTAGAGTCGATATGACGCCATTGCAACACATTTAACCAATCAGCTTCGGTTAGGTCTTGAATCGAGTGATTAAACAATTTTAGCGCACGGTTCAGGGCTTGCTGCCCCACCAAACGCTGTTCTTCAATATCCTGATCACGCAGAATGTTTTGTAAGGCACGACGGGCTTTTTGGGTATTAATAAAACTCAGCCAGTCTGGGTTTGGTGTGGCTAAAACATCGGTGATGATTTCGACCACTTGCCCGCTGATGAGTGGTGTTGACAGCGGTTTGCTTTCACCATTAATTTTTGTACCGACGGCGTGGTTACCTAAGAATAAACTGGCTGCATAGGCAAAATCAACCGCGGTGGCGCCTTGCGGCAATTCATGTAAATGCCCGTGCGGGGTATAAACATGAATTTTCTCTTGGTGTAGATAATCCAGTAAATCGCTAAATGTAGTTTTGGCACATTCACCATCAATTAACACATTCAAGCTTTTCATAGAGGCTTGAATGGCAGAACGGCAGGCTTGCGGTGCGTTTTCACCCAAGACTACGCCAAAACGTGCGGCTTTACGCATCAATTCAGTTTGAATGGTGAGTGATAAGGTGGTTTGCTCGCCTTTTAGACGCATCATGAGCGATTGGTTGCCACCTGGTAGTGGGCGACGAATATGATCTTCATAATGCAAGACCTGAAAGCTGTCACGTAAAATATCGGCCAAACGGTCACAGTCGGCAATGCTTTGCAAAATAATTTCGAAGGCGTGGCTGTGGGTCAGTTCTTGTAGATCAATATCGTTTTTAACAAAGTGGCGCAGTAATTCAATGTTGTTATTTTTCTTTTTAATACGACCGGTAATTTGATTGTCTTGTAGCAGGTCGGCAAGGTTTTGCTCCCATTTAGACTGGTATTCGCAGCGTTTTGGTTTGGTGTGTAAAAGGGCAGCTTGCACATCGTTATACATATCTAAATCAAGGTTTTGATAACACAGATGTTCAAGGTTATCCGCCATTTCATTCATACCCACGATACGTGCCATAGGTACAAACACATCAAAGGTTTCTTGGGCGATACGTGCGCGTTTGTCTGGTCGCAGCGCATCTAAAGTGGTCATGTTGTGATAGCGGTCTGCCAGTTTCACAATAATGACACGTGGATCCTGTAAGGTCGCTTGCAGAATTTTACGGAACGATGCGGCTTTGTTGTATTCCTTGTCGCTGGAATGGCTAAGTTTGGTCACACCATCGACCAGTTCGGCAACGGTGCGTCCAAATTTTTCTGTGATGTCATCTTTGCTGTAGTCAGTATCTTCAATGACGTCATGCAATAGGGCAGCAATGAGCGTGTCGGCATCCAAACGCATGTGCGCCAAAATACAACTGACCGCAATCGGGTGTAACACATACGGTTCACCACTTTTACGGGTAACGCCATCATGCGCATGCTCGGCATAATCGCAAGCCGTAAGCACCTGTTCGACTTCACTTACGCTAAGGTAAGGTTCGATCATGGCTTGAAGCTGTTGTTTGGCTTGGCTGACCATCGTGCCTGGCATATAACACCCTTTAAAATACAAGTGATAACGAATCTACAGTTAGACCTTATAATGAAAAGCATATTGCATGACTTGTCAATTTTTTTCGTACCAAAACATAAGGTCATTAGACCATTTAAAATTAGGTCTTAATCCTTATGTTATAACGGTTTTTAGCGCAAGATTAAAGTTCAGACAACAAAAAAGCCTAGTAAAAAACTAGGCTTTTTCAGAAAGTCGTTCTTATTGGAAAGAAAAACCATCTAAATTCAAGTTATTTGCTGAAAGTGCGAGGTCAAGACTCGAAGTTTGATAATCTTGATCACGTTGTTTCAAAATGTCTTTAGAAACGTGACCTTCTGCAATTTCACGTAAAGCAACAACGGTAGGTTTGTCGTTGTCCCACTCAACGGTAGGTTCTATGCCTTGACGTGCCAATTGACGCGCGCGCTTGCTTGCCACTAGTACAAGCTCAAAGCGGTTGTCTACATGGTCTAAACAATCTTCAACGGTAACGCGTGCCATAAGAATTCTCGTTCGAATAATAAATTTAAACAGAGTGTGCAGTATAAGGTGCTTTGCTTATAGACTCAAGTTTTAATCACGCGCTTGGCGGGCTAATTAACTTTTGAATCAAGGCTTGATGACGATGTGCCTGCTGCGCCATCACCAAACGATTAGCCGTAATCACCGATTCTAAATCGTGCAGAGCCTTATTAAAGTCATCATTAATAATCACATAGTCAAAATTGACATATTGTTGCATATCTTCAACTGCGCAGCCCAAACGATGCTCAATTACATCGACTGCATCGGTGCCACGGTTAGACAAACGCTCGCGTAAATCAAACTGACTTGGTGGAAGAATAAAAATTTGCTTCGATTCAGGAAAAAGATTGCGTACTTGCTGAGCGCCTTGCCAGTCAATTTCAAGTAACACATCGTGACCTTTGGCTAACTGCTCTTTAACCGTCGCTTGCGCGGTGCCGTAATAATTGCCAAACACCTCTGCATACTCAATAAAACCGCCTTGTTCTACCAAGTCGATAAAATCTTGTTTTTGCGTGAAGTGATAATGCACACCATCGAGTTCGCCGGGACGTTGACCGCGTGTTGTGTGAGAAACTGAAACGTGTAAATTATTCACACGCTCAAGCAGGGCTTTAACGAGGGATGTTTTGCCTGTTCCTGAAGCGGCAGAAACGACAAACAATAGACCCGACATGATATTTTTCCTGATATGATAAAATATCTTCTCTATTTTAGAGTAGACGCCCCTTAAACAAAATAGCCAAGATGGCTTTTGTTGGCATAAATTTTAAACATCCCACCTATTTAACTTCAACATAGAGGGTTCTATGGAAATTGTATTGGCGAATCCACGTGGTTTTTGTGCAGGTGTAGACCGAGCAATTGCGATTGTAAATCGTGCCCTTGAGTGTTTTAACCCACCTATTTATGTGCGTCACGAAGTGGTACACAATAAATTTGTGGTGGACGACTTGCGTCAGCGCGGTGCGATTTTTGTCGATGAGCTGGACGAAGTGCCAGATGACAATATCGTGATTTTTAGTGCACATGGCGTATCTAAAGCAGTGCAGCAAGAAGCGGAGCGTCGTGGCTTAAAAGTGTTTGATGCGACTTGTCCGTTGGTCACCAAAGTACATATTGAGGTCACCAAATATGCGCGTGAAGGCACAGAGGCGATTTTAATTGGTCACGAAGGACACCCAGAAGTTGAAGGGACGATGGGTCAGTACGACAAGAAAAATGGCGGCGAAATTTATTTGGTAGAAGATGAGGATGATGTGGCTGCACTTACGGTTCAGCATCCAGATAAAGTGGCTTTTGTGACACAAACTACTTTGTCGATTGATGATACTGCCAGAGTGATTGATGCCTTGCGCCAAAAATATCCAAATATTCAAGGACCACGTAAAGACGATATTTGTTATGCCACTCAAAACCGTCAGGACGCAGTGCGTGACTTAGCCAATCAATGTGATGTGGTGTTGGTGGTCGGTTCTCCAAACTCATCTAACTCCAACCGTTTACGTGAGTTGGCTGAACGTATGGGGAAACACGCCTATTTGGTGGATAATGCAGACGAGTTGGAACAAGCATGGTTTCAGCCGAATACAAAAATTGGTGTAACTGCAGGCGCATCTGCACCTGAAATTTTAATTAAACAGGTGATTCAACGCTTGCAAGACTGGGGTGCAACTGCACCTGAAGAGCTGGCTGGACGTGAAGAAAATATTACTTTTAGTTTGCCCAAAGAGTTACGTATTCCTGTAACACAGGCTTAAACTGCGAAGCATATAACACTTTAAAAAACTGATTAAAAATAGGCAGATAACCGTTGAATGACGGTTATCTGCTTTTTTATGCCTTTTATCCTGAAGTGTGAGGGTTTTGTAAAGTTGTTCGCTACTATTTTGAATACGGCAAAGTCTGTGTCTTGGGGGGAGTATGCGAAAAGAAAACGGGTTCACCTTAATTGAGTTGATGGTGACCATTGCGGTGTTGGCGATTATCGCGATGATGGCAGCACCCAATATGATGCAATTGGTATACAAGAAACAGTTAGAGACAGAGGCAAGAGATTTGGCGATGACATTGTCAAATGTTCGAGGAACAGCCGTTTCACTTCGCAAAGATATTTCCTTAGAATTTAAGAATCAAGAAAATACTGGTGATAAGTTCTATTGGGATACGACAAGGTCAACTGTACATGTGCTTGCTAAAGGATTGCCAGAAGGGGTTACTTTTACACCAACAGGTTTGGCGAAAAAACGCACAACAGCAATTCGTAATTTAGTTAAGAACCCAGGGTATAAAGAGGATCTGCCCGAAGATCCATTGACTAATCCAAAGCTAATTATGCAGTGGGAAGATACCGAAGATTTAGTCTTTGAAGTTTGTCATGAAAAATTAACAGAAATTAAATCTATAAAAATCTTTAAGAGTGGAGTGATTGATCGTATTCAAAATAAACCACTAATTGGGGAGTGTAAGTGATGAAAAGTCAACGTGGCGTTGGGTTAATGGAAGTCCTTGTCTCCCTGGTTATTTTAGCTATAGCTGTTTTAGGTTTTGCAGCTTTGCAATTTAGAGCAATCGACGCGATACAAGAAGCAAATGATAGGACAGCAGCAATGACACTCGCACGAGATCTTGCGGAAAAAATTCGCGTAAATAGAACACAGCTTAGTAAATATAAATCTGAAATTAATGCACCTGGAAATGCGACTACTAAAAATTGCATAAGAGCGGATGGTAGTGGTGCTTCTGTTACAAATACACCTATGTGTACACGAGCTGAAATGGCAACTTTTGATGCTAGACAATTATTAGGAGCAGCGAAACAAAAGAATATGACAATCATAATTAGCGATTGCCACGGAGGGGATCGTCAATGTGTTTATGTCGCTTGGGGAGACACAGCGATTACGGCGACCAGTCAGGCAAATTGTATGGTGTCGGGTGTATATGTTGCAGGTGCTAAATGTTTGGTTATGGAGGCATATGGGTCATGAATATTCAACGAGGATTCACCTTAATAGAATTAATGATCGCCTTGATTTTAGGATCACTTATTGTGGCGGCCTCAATACAAGTCTTTATTAATGCAAATCAAAGTCTAGCCTTTCAACAAAGCAGTGCGAATATTCAAAATAGCGGTTTATTTGGGATAGATTACATTATTCGAGACTTGCGTCGTGCGAACATAGATTCAAATAGTGCCGCTATGACAATAGATACATTGCATGGTGGTGTTGTTTTTAATAATACAAATATAAGTAAAGTAACAATGACAAATGGTGAAGACGTCAATGCTTTGTTAACTAAATCTTCTATTGGTCCTAGTAATTTTAAAAACCTTAAGAGTGATCAAATTGTAATTCAATATAAAAATACAATTGGTAGTCAATTTAATTGTGAAGGTGTGAAAGTCTTACCAAATCAATTCGTTGTACAACGCTATTTTTTAAAGGAAGAAAAGGCAGCGGCAACTGCTGATCAATATAGACCACTTTCATTGCGTTGCAAAGCGACGGTATATACAGGTGATTCTGCTACGAGTTTAGATTTATCTGGTGATGGTGAAATGTTGATCCCAAATGTCGATCATTTTCGAGTGCTATTGGGTATCGCAAGGGATAATGAAATTAAAAATGCAGCTGGAGTGGTTACCAAAAAGAAAGATGGTGTGATGGATGATTTTCTTTATGTTTCTCCATCTGAATATATAAAGCTAATTGATAAACCACAAATTGTGTCTATTCAATTGGGTATTTTGGTTCGCTCACCTGAATCCGTGGCAAATGGCACAGAATTGACTAAATTTACGGTATTAGATTTGGAAAATAAAGAGTTATTAACTGATCCAGATAAAAGTAAATATTTACGTCAAGTTATTACCCAAACAGTCGCTTTACGCAATGGGTTTGGTGTGGAAAATCGGGCGGAGTGAACATGATGAAAAATAAACAAGCAGGAAATACATTAATTTTTGTTTTGATCATACTTTTGCTCATCACAATCATAGGTACTTGGGCTATTCGTGGAGCAATAACATCACTTAATATTACAACGAATGCGCAGGCTCAAGCTTTATTGGTACAAAATTCGGACGCTGTATTCTTTCAGCTCGAATCTTATGCTGATGATGCAGTTAAAATTGCAAAGCTTCAATTAGATAACGGAATGATCGGATATGTGAATAAGCCTGAAAATAAGGGCAAAGAGTTGGTTTATTGTTTAAGAAAAAGTGAAAAAGACGATAAATATAATTTAGGTAAAGCCAGTCTTGTTTATTGGCAAGGGGCTAGTATTTCAAAAAATGAGATGGGGCAGGATGGTTACTGTAAAGTGAATAAGGCTACTGATTTTACCTCAGATCGTGGTGCTGTGGTGACTCGTATCGGGGCGCGTTCTATCCTTGAGGGACGTAAAGATTGGGGTCATATGTATGAAGGAAGTGACTCAGAGACCTATGGTGGTAAAGATATCGGAACCATTATTATAAATGCTACTTCTTTTATTCCAAATTTATCTACAGCGTCTGCTGATGAAATTAATAAGTGTGTGATGAATTACCCAAGTTTTAATGTTGTTGTAGATGGTGTAACCAAAGATAGTGTTGCTGATTGTCTATCAAAATTGAATGTTCCATATAGTAGTCAAGAAATGGAATATCAGTTGCGACAAGTGAGTTAAGGTAGGAGAAATAAAATGAATATGAAACAAATTTTAAATCATACTGCCTTAACTAAGGCAAGATTATCAGTATTGTCGGCATCTATTACAGCACTGATTTGTAGTAGTGTTGGCGCAAGTGATATTGATATTTATACAGCACCGTCTACAGCAGCCGGCGCGACAACCATGCTCTTTATGTTGGATACATCAGGGAGTATGCGTTTTGTTGATTATGCAACAAATACATCAGGTTCAAGTTTTAGTACCTACGATCCAAATAGTTCAACTGGTTGCCCATCGAGCTGGAATGGTTCCAATAAAACATTTAGCATCGGTATTTCGGGTTCGAAATCAAAAGGTACAAAGAGTATTACTCTATATGAATGTAAGCGTAATAATTATATTACGACCATGAACCGCTTAAATAAAATGAAAAAAGGTTTATTGCAGGCTTTGTTAGGTGATCATTCTGATGTTAACAATAAAATTGAGCCTTTAGCTGATGAAGTGTATATCGGTTTGGCAACCTTTGGTAATAACAAAGGTGAAATCAAATTAGAAGCTAAACGCTTAGATGAGAAATATTATATTGGCACTAAAAACCAAACTCACCGTATGCACTTGGCTGACACAATTGCAGGCTTAACCCAAAGTGGCGGTACACCGACACCTTTTGCATATGCTGAAGCGGGTGCATACCTTATGGGAACTAAGACGGGCGGAGGCACCTATAGTAATTCAAGTAGTAATTATACGAAACCTGCATCTATATCTAGTCAAACGACACCAGCACTTAAAGAATGTAGTGCACAAGGGATTTATTTCTTAACGGATGGTCGTCCAGAACCTAATGCAGGTTCAAGTACAGCATCAACGTTGATGCAAACTGCTTTAGGAACAAATACATCTGGTTGGTCTTGTTCGGCAACAGACAGCAGTAAGTTGGGCAAGAGGGGTGGTTACTATAATGCGAATAATGCATGGAATTGTATCGGTCGATTTACAGAGAGATTACTCAACCCTACCTTAAACCCTGCGGGCATTAAAATTATGACAGCAGTGGTTGGTTTTGGTAAAGACTTTGATGGTTCAAATCCAACCAATGATGTATTAGATGCAATGGATTGGGGGGATTTGGGAGAAGGGGGGTGGTACTCTGGTCAAAACCCAGAAGATATTGTGGAAAGTATTGAGTCATTTTTAGGGAAAATTAAAACGGATATTCCAGGTATTAGCACAGGTAACGCTACCTTGCCTATCGATGCACTGAATAGCAATACGATCCAACCATACGGTTACTTTCCTCAATTTGTACCTAAAGTTGCGACAACTGAATTACAACAGACTTGGTATGGAAACTTAAAAAAATATCATGCTGTTCTTGGGTCACTATATGGGAATCGCTCTGGATCTTACCCAGGTACGATTACAGGTTCAAATCCTGTAATGCAAAACAATGAAATTAAGAATGTACCAGACTTGTGGAACAACTCGGTATATGTACCAACTTCAAATGAAACTGCTTTTCAAGGAGGGGCTTTAAGTAATTTACTTCAAGGCTATGTTGCTGACCGTTCACCAAAAGAAAGACTCCTACTTACAGATTTTAGTTATCAAAAAGGAGTAGTCTCTCAAGATTTAAATTTAAGTTGGTATGATGATTCTGAGAATAAAACTAAGTTTAATGCAATCACAACAGCTTACAATTTGAATAGTTCTGCGCCATATCGTGCTGCATTGATGGGACTTCTTGGTTATGAGAGTGCGGTTGCAGGTGAAGATTTAACAACTAAACCTATCACAGGTAAGTTGCCGCAGATTGGTGCGATATTACATTCAAAACCTATACTTTTAACCCAATCTGGCTTACCGACAGTTACTGGAACAAGTGCATCCGCAACTATTGATACAACAAATCGAGATGACTATATCTTGTTTGGGAGCACCCAAGGTGTATTACATGTGCTGGATGCAAAAAATGATAAAGGTAACGAAGTATTTGCTTTCATCCCTAAAGAAATGATTGAGTTACAGAATCAAGGTTTTTTACTTAATGGCGGTGCTGATACTGGTGGAAAAAATAAACTGTATTACGGTATAGATGGAGAATGGACTGCACATACAGTATATGTTTCTGACTCAAATGGGAAACTTACAGTAGATGGTGGTTCACGCACAATTCAGAATGATGCTGGTAAAGATGAAACCATTAACTTAAAAGGAAAACAATGGGTTTATGGTGGTTTGCGAATGGGTGGGAGAAGTTATTATTCTCTGGACTTAACTGACATGAGTTTACCTAAAGTTAAATTTCACATTGATCCAAATAATAAACAAGTACATTATTTGGATGGTAGTGTAACTAAATCGAAAACGATTGATGAGCTAAAATATATGGGCCAGAGCTGGTCTAAGCCTACGCTTGCGTATGTGAATTGGTTTGGTACGCGAAAATTAGTCATGATTGTTGGTGGTGGCTATGATGCAGGTAGTACACCAGGTTTAGAAGATGATGGAGATGGAATTTATACAACAAAAACAGTTGATGGTGAATTAGTCAAAGATAAGCGTGATGGTTATGGTGGCTATGAAGCTGCGGACTATACCCAAACCAACAAAATTGGTGCTGGGGTCTATATGTTTGATGCCGATAATGGTGATTTACTTTGGTCGGTAAGTGGTAATAATACAGCTACTACTACAAGTGGTACAAACAATCTGAAATTAGCTGGTAATGGTAATACTGTAAATATGAATTACAGTATCGTTAGTGAAATAAAAACTGTAGACCGTAATAATGATGGCTTAATTGATCATCTATATTTTGGTGATTTAAGAGGCCAAGCATTCCGCGTCGATTTTTCACCCTCTACAAATGGATTTAAATCACAAGTTAACCGAATATTGGATCTAAGTGCTACTCGTAAGCGTTTTTATAATGCTCCTACTTTTACGATTCATTCGGAGGGGACTGCTGTAGTCAGTTTTGCTTCTGGTAATAAGAGTCAACCATTACATGGGCATGCAACATCTGTGTCTGCAGTTGATGATTTTGATGGCGTGTTTGCAATTTATGACTACGATGTCTATTCAAGTAAGTACCCTACGTCAGCTTTTGATACTCGTACCTTAGGTGCACACAATGCAACAGCCATAAGTCAGTTAAAATTATTGGATAATCGTGTAGATAGTGATGATTCGCCAACTAATAGCAAACGTCCGGAAATTGACTCTTCATCAGGAAATGGTGGTTGGTACTATTTATTTAATAAGGAAGAGGCACTTAGTGCTAGTGGAACAACAGTAACATCAACTAAGAGTAAGCAAATCTTAAAAAGTTTGGGCTCATTAGTTGCAATGGAACGTGATTTATATGTTCCTGTTTTTGATTCTTCTAAACCTGGTACAACGGGAAGTTGTAGTGCAGGTGTAGCAGGAGAAACAGCATTACAGCGCTTTTGTTTGCCATACGGTATTTGTAAAACCAATATTTATATTCCATTAGGTGCAGGTATTGGTGAGCCTATTATTGGGGGTGGCCGTGATGGCGATCCAAATAAACGCTCTATCTTTGTATTAAATGAAGATAAAAAAAACGGTGTCACTGGTAGTGGATCAGGACAAATCAAAAATTATGGTGGTGCTTTGAGACTTATTCCGAACCGTTGGTATGAGCAATATGCGCAAGGGGGGGGGTAATGCGTAAATCATCTGGATTTACTCTAATTGAGTTAATGGTTGTCGTGGTGATTATTGCGATTTTAGCTGCGATAGCAATACCAAGCTATCAAAGCTTTATTCGCAAAAATCTAACGGCCCAAGTTCAGCAAGAAATGTTGAAATTAGCTGATCAATTAGAGAGACATAAAGCTAAAAATTTTTCTTATAAAAAATTTGATCCTAAATATTTATATGCGGGGACTGTCGCTATGCCTGAAGTATTTGTACCAGGAGGGATATTTAATGTAGCTACATCCAAATATAAAATTGAGTTAAAAGATATTAGCCGCACGACTACTGAAAACTTACTGACCACAGACAATGGAATGGTTTGGTCAATGAAAGCGACTCCATTAGATTTATCAGACGGAAAGCTATATACATTATTGTTAACAAGTACGGGAGTTCGTTGTAAAACCACGGCGAGTTCAAATGTGTCTTATAGTGCTTGTACTGGAAGTGGAGTAGAACAATGGTAAAAAAACAAGGTTTTACTTTAATTGAATTAATGATTGTGGTTGCAATTATTGCAATCTTAGCTGCTATTGCTTACCCTTCATATCAGGAATATGTGCAAAGAACGAAGAGGGTCGAGGCACAAGTTGAGCTAATGGAAATTGCGAACAAATTGGCTAGTTATAAATTAGCGAATGGTTCATTTTATGGAGCGAATTTAACAAAGGTGTATGGCAGTAGTAGTATTTCTAAATCTGGTTCTGCAACATACAGCTTAGAATTATCAAGTACAGAAATAGATCCCACCCATAACTGGGTATTGACTGCTAAACCTATTGGTTCCCAAGCTAAGACTGGCGCTATGACGATAGATTCTACAGGGCGCCAATGCTGGTTTAAAGGTAAGGATTCACCAGTAACAACAGATACTTGTTCCGCTTGGTCCGATAAATAAATTCTAACTGCTGATAACCTAAAATTTGATCTTTCATTCAGGGCGAAATTCACGTAAAATACTGCCCTCTATGAAAGGGGTTTGAAATGTATCGATGGTCGATGCAGGGATAATCCGTAAAAACTATAAGGTTGTATCATGGTAGTTATTCGTCTTACTCGTGGTGGTGCTAAAAAGCGTCCATTCTATCAAATCGTTGTAACTGACAGCCGCAATGCGCGTGACGGTCGTTTCATCGAACGTATCGGTTTCTTTAACCCAACAGCGCAAGGTAAAGCAGAAAAACTTCGTTTAGATGCTGACCGTTTTGCACACTGGGTTGCTCAAGGTGCTCAACCGTCTGAACGTGTTGCTTCTTTAGCTGCTCAAGCTAAAAAAGCTGCAGCTGCTGCATAATTTTTACAAATTAAGTAGTAGGTAGCCCATGACACCAACACAGAATGTGCCCGAAGATCGTATTCAGATTGGACAGCTACGTTCAGCTTATGGATTAAATGGGTGGCTCTGGGTTTATTCCAATACAGAACCCATGAGCAACATATTTGACTACCTGCCTTGGTACATTGAAACCAAAGCAGGTTGGCAAATGGTCGATGTAAAACGTTGGAAACCACATGGCAAAGGCTTGGTGGTCAGCTTAAAAGGTGTGAGTGATCGTACCGCAGCAGACAACTTGGTTGGCGCAAATATCTGGATTTCAAAAGCGCAACTGCCTCAAGCAGGTGTGGACGAGTATTACTGGTCGGATTTAAAAGGTCTAACGGTGTTAGGTCTGGACGATGATGAACAAGAAGTAAACCTCGGTCAAATCCATGAACTGTTTGAAACAGGTGCCAATGACGTGATGGTGGTTCGTGCAACTGCCGATAGCGTCGATGGTGAAGAGCGTATGATTCCATGGCATAAAGATGTGGTACAACGCGTTGATCTCGAAGCGGGTCGTATCTACGTGAATTGGGGCGTAGATTATTAATCCTTTCAGGATTCACATAGCAGGAAAATAGAGGAGTCTGCGGTGTTTTTTGCAGTCATTACGCTTTTTCCTGAAATGTTTGAAGCGATTACAGCTTACGGTATCAGCGGACGTGCAGCAAAACGTGACTTGATGCAAATTCATTGCATTAATCCACGTGATTATGCACAGGGCAACTACAAAAGGGTGGACGAACGTCCATTTGGTGGTGGTCCAGGTATGGTGATGATGGCAGAGCCTTTAGCGCAAGCAATCCAGCATGCCAAACAGCTTGCACAGCAAGCAGGAGCAGTTCATGTACCTGTGGTGTATATGTCGCCACAAGGTAAAACCTTAAACGAAACTGCAGTACAACAATTCGTTAAATATGATGGATTAATTGTATTGTGTGGTCGCTATGAAGGGGTCGATGAGCGTTTAATCCAAAACTATGTTGATCAGGAATGGTCAATTGGGGATTATGTTTTATCGGGTGGCGAGCTACCTGCGATGGTGTTGTTGGACAGTATTATTCGGAGACTTCCGGGTGCTATGTCTGATGAGCAATCTCATGTGCAAGACTCATTTGTGGATGGTCTTTTAGATTGCCCACAATATACCAAGCCAGACCATTTTGAAGGTTTGGATGTCCCTGAAGTACTAAAGTCGGGACACCATGCCAATATTGAAAAATGGCGGTTTTTGCAGCGTTATCAACGGACTTTAGAGCGTCGACCTGAGTTGATTGAAAAAGTTGAGTTGAGCAAGCAGCAAAAAAAATGGCTAAAAGATTCGCAAGGACAGACCAAGTAATCGGTTTGTCTAAGCAAAATTGCTACAGACAGTGTGTTTGTAGTTTTTAAATAGGCTCTTTATGCATTGAAGCGGTCAGGCATAAAGGGAAAGTCAATCGGGTTTATGCGCTTTAGCCTCTATACCCAGTGGAAATCAGACCTCTTCTGACCCACACATACTGGAGATACCCCATGAGTGGTAAGCATCCTTTAGTACAAGCTGTTGAGAATGCACAGCTTAAGCAAGACATCCCAGCTTTTGCACCAGGCGATACAGTTATCGTTCAAGTAAAAGTAAAAGAAGGTGATCGTGAACGTCTTCAAGCATTTGAAGGTGTTGTAATTGCGAAGAAAAACCGTGGTTTGAACTCTGCGTTCACAGTACGTAAAATTTCTAGCGGTGTTGGTGTTGAGCGTGTTTTCCAAACTCACTCTCCAATCGTTGCGAAAATCGAAGTGAAACGTCGTGGTGACGTTCGTCGTGCTAAACTTTACTACCTACGCGAATTGTCTGGTAAAGCTGCACGTATTCGTGAGAAATTACCAGCACGTAAACAAGGTTAATTTTAACTTTGCTTTACAGCTAAAAAATGCGCCGTTTAGGCGCATTTTTTTATGTCTGGTATTTGAGTTTATAAACCTTGCATTTTTAAGCGATTGGCATGTTGACGATACACATCAACAGGATCTGGTGCAAAAATATCTTTCATGCCCAAGAGTTGATTGACTTCATCTAAGTGGTTCCAATAGTAGTTATCACGAATGGTTTTACCAAATTTGGCGCTGCAGCGTGATACCAAACCATCATTATCACGACCATTATCAATCAACAAACTGGTCGCCAACATGGCTGAGTCTGGATCAAGTAAATTAGTGACAGCCGTATTGCCCGTAAATGAATAGAACTGGATGCCTTTTTCTTGATAAGCGCCCTCACCACAACTTGTCGTTGGCATACCCATTGGGAATTTGCTGTTAAATTGTGCAGAACCAGCCAAAGTTAAGCTTTTTGCACTCGCCAACGAATCATGTGGATAGCTGTTTGGATCTAAACCTTGTGCCCAAGTGATGGTTTTGGAAACTAAATTGACCATGTCGATTAATGGCTTTTCAAGTGGTGTGCCTTGTACTTTTAAAATAAAGTCAGCTACAGGCGAGCCTTTGTTAGGTGAACCGACCGCAGTCAGCGATGCGACTTTAGACGGCATCACGCCTGCAACATAACGAATAGTGGGCCCACCATGTGAGTGACCAATTAAGTTGACTTTGCTTGCACCTGTAATTGCAAGAATTTCATCGACCTGTTGTGCCAGTTGTTCCCCACGAACTTCGGATGAGTTAAAAGGAGATACACGGGTTGCCCAAGCGTTTGCACCGTTACGTGCTAAATTGGGTAAAATTTGGTACCAATAATCGACACCTAACTGATCTCCACCAATATTGATAAAGCCTGCCATACCGTGAGTAAACACAATCGGATATTTGGTTTTGGCATAACTGGAGATCACGAAGTTAGATTTGACCTGTTCTGCATTGGATGCGTGCGCGGTACTGAAGGTACTAGCCGCAATTAAGCCTGCAATGAATAATCCATATTTCATATAACATCCTCTATTTTATTGTGCTTTCCTAGCATGACAATATCTATTGTCAAATATCATTATTCAGGAAATTTGCTAGATTGCAAGTTCTGAATGATTCATGGTTATTGAACTTCTTGCACTTGAGTTTCAAGCACAGGAAGATGATTTTGCCAAGATTGAAATGAGCTTCACTATTACAAACCTTGTAATTTCAATCGGTTGGCATGTTGTCGATACAGTGCAACTGGGTCAGGTGCAAACAAGCCCGTTAAGCCAAACATCATGTTGGCAAGGTCGGTATGATTCAGTCGGTAGTTGTCACGAATGACGTGTCCAATGTGGGTACTACAACGTGCGACCATGCCATCGTTATCTAAATTGCCATAAGACAGTGGGCCGAGTTGCATTAAAACAGTGTCAATATCTAGTAAATTGGTGGCTTGTGCTACACCTGTCCATGAATAGTAATGAATCCCGCGATCTACTTTGGCACCGCTGCTGCTACAATTTGCGGCCAAGGCTGTGGTTGGAAAACGACGGTTAAAATCTGCAGACGCTGTTTCGGTTAAAGAAGCCATCGATGCATCAAAATCGACAGGCATGTCTGGCTGTTGCTGCGCCCAAGTAATGAGAGGCGCCACCATATAGTCGCCTAAAATATTAAACGCGGTGCGTGATAAACGATTATTTTGAATATCATCGGCAACTTTGGAGCCACGGAATGTACCTGCAACGCCCGTAATTGATGCCACATATTCAGGTTTGGTCGCAGCTACATAACGTACTGTTGGGCCACCATGTGAGTGACCAATTAAATTGACTTTGGATTTGCCAGTGATTGCCATGACTTCTTCGACTTGGGCAATCAGTTGCTCACCTCGAAATTCAGTACGGTGTGCAGGGGAGAGTTGTGCGGCAAATACGGTTGCGCCATTACGTGCCATATCTGGCAAAATTTGATACCAATAATCCATATTAAAGGTTTCATTGCCAATGCGTGACCATCCGAGCCAGCCGTGTACCATGAGCAATGGATATTTGGTTTTGGCATAGTCAGATTTGGCCTGTTCCTGAATAGGCAACACGCTTGGAGCAGCTTGAGCGACACCCATTGAACCGAGCAAGCAGCCAGTGACAGCCAATGTAATTGCCCGTATGTTAGAGATGATGGTCATAAAACAATCCTGTGTTCTTTATTTTTATTACAAGTGAAGTGGTGGCTTCGCTTCCCTCCTGAAAGCTCAGATATGTAAATTGCCGTTGCTTGCGGCACGGTGTTGTGAGTCATCCTCGACTATTTTTTGTACGCTCAGGTATTTTTTCATGCGTAATTTAGAAAAAACATATCATTTGGGGACAGTTATTGCGCATTGCCCAAGAGATTTGTAAATCTACATGCATCTTGATATCTATTTAATATTTATAGACATTTGTATATTAAATCGTTGTGGTGGGTTTGTACTAAAACAGCTTTTCAGGCATAAAAATGGGGCATGTTGCATGCCCCAGTTGTTCTATGCAATATGTTAGTCAGCAAAGGGTAATTTTCCACCTTGATCATGTACCTGTTCAAAGGTTTCTAAACGCAATTGCTCTTGTGGATTTTGAAAATGCTGTCCGCGTAATTGTTTCACGGCTTGTTGCTTGGCTTGATCATTCATTCCACTTTGCATGATTTGATCACGCGCACTTAAATAATCCTCTACTCGTGATTTCCACTGACTGCGTTGCCCATCTAATTGTTCTAAACGCTGAGTTGCTTCAGGACTAACCAGATTTAAACGCATTTGGCGGATTTCAGCAGCAGAACCACCACGTGCTTTAATTGCCGCAGTCAAGCTGCGTAAATCTTGCAAGGTGTTCAGCTGTTCTAAATTTTCTTGCCAATCTTGAGGTAATTGTTTAAATAATTCCTGCAATTGTCGTGCTTTTTCAGCTTCAGATAATTTTTTATCATCCATGACTGCCATGCGCTTTAGGGTATATTCGTGATAGGCATCTTCCGTACCAAATAAACCTTCAATTTCATAATCAGAAAAATATTGTTTACGCAGATTTTGCATGCTGCTAAAAATGCTGCGGTAATATTGCGGATCTTCCTGATTTAAATTCGGTGCTTGCAGTTGTCCAAGCGCATTGCGATAGTCCAAATAACGCTGCCATAAATCTAAAATTTGCGATAAGGCAGGCTCTTTATGTCCTTGTTGAATATACCTTTTAAAATCACCACGAATTTGTTCAATGCTTTTTTCGCCATATTGGGTAATAAAATATTCAAAACAGTTACGGGTTTGCTCATTCACAATCAGACGATTACTTGCATCCAGTTTAAGCTGACAATTGACTTCGGTGTCCTGCTGACTTGGGCTTAAAAAATTTGCAGCAGGGTTATTTTGCATGGCTTGCTGCATGCTCAAAGCTTGAGATGTTTCATCATTTGAGCTTTGCTGGGGTGATGTATCGGGGGAGTTTGATTGTGGCATCAGCCAATACACCAAAGCCGCAATCAGCAGTATCACTACGCCTAAAACAATCCATATTTTATGTTTCTGCATTTCAATGCACCTGTTTATCCATTTTATTTTTTTAATCCTAAGCGCTCAAATATGCCATAAAAGTAAGTCGCTGTTCTAGAAATGTTGTCATTTATCGCGGCAGATTGTTACCATGACGCAGTTTTGCTTTGACCTATGTGTGCTATGAAATCATCTGCGGCTAAAATCCAGCGTCGTGCCATTAGTGGTGTATTTTTATTGAATAAACCTTTGGGCATCAGTTCCAATGCAGCGTTACAAAAAGTGCGTTGGTTATATCGGGCGCAAAAAGCAGGGCATACAGGAGCATTAGATCCATTGGCT
This sequence comes from Acinetobacter sp. YH01003, assembly GCF_013420525.1. Taxonomy (NCBI): domain Bacteria; kingdom Pseudomonadati; phylum Pseudomonadota; class Gammaproteobacteria; order Moraxellales; family Moraxellaceae; genus Acinetobacter; species Acinetobacter sp. YH01003. The sequence goes on from NZ_VOXY01000003.1 coordinate 169,182, forward strand.
TCGGGTTTACTGCCGATTTGTTTGGGTGAAGCGACCAAGTTTTCGCACTACTTGCTCGATTCGGTGAAACGCTACCAAACTACCATTCAATTGGGACACAGCACCACCACAGGAGATGTCGAGGGTGAAGTGCTGTTGCAGCAGGCTGTACCTGCATTGAGCCAAAAGAGCATTGAACAGGTATTGGCACAATTTCAGGGCGATATTATGCAAGTTCCGCCCATGTATTCTGCCTTAAAAAAAGAAGGGCGTCCGTTATATGAATTAGCGCGACAAGGCATTGAAATTGAACGTGAAGCGCGTCCAGTCACAATTTATGCCATTGAGTTACTGTCTTTTACTGAACAGAGCATCACTTTGGATGTAACTTGTTCTAAAGGCACGTATATTCGTGTTTTAGGTGAAGACATTGCCAAAGCCTTGGGTACTTATGGACATTTGACCTATTTGCATCGGATTAAAACGGGACATTTTGACCTGATTCCAAGTTATAGCATTGAATATTTGGAAAGTTTAAGTGAAGCAGAACGTGAGGCTTTATTGCTGCCTGCGTATGCACCTGTGCAGCATTTTCTACACATTCAAGTCCCTGAAGGACGCGCTGAATATTTTAGTCGTGGCATGGAAAGTAATATTGACCATCCTGCAGCAGCGCAAGTGTTGGTCTTTGATGGTGAAAAGTGTTTAGGTTTGGCTGAAATTACAGATAAAAAGCGCTTGGTACCGAAACGGGTTTTAAATCTCTAAATTTTGCTCAGATACATAACTTGAATAAAGTGGGTAAGTGAATTAAAGCTTTCTATACAAATAGTTGCAGGAATTCGGATTGATCCTCTATACAGTAGCTAGAGGATTAAAAAACGAAATCAAAACTGACTCCAAAACCGATGTGGATGTGCGAGTAGATTTTTATCAATCTGTTCGCCGCGCATGGGTTAAAAATAGAGGGCTGCACATGAATATTTTTGAAGCTTTACGCCAAAGTCACGACATTCAACGAAATTTAGCCCGCCAACTGACGCAAACTTCAGGTGATAGCCCTGAACGTAGAGCGATATTTGAACAACTTAAAAATGAATTATTTGCGCATGCAGTGGCAGAAGATCGCTATTTTTATATTCCCTTAATGATGACTGATGCGGGTTTAAATATCACTCGCCATGCTTTGGCAGAGCATCATCAAATGGATGAATTACTCGAACAATTAACCGAAACTGAAATGAGCAACACAGGTTGGTTGGCAATTGCAAAGCAACTGTCAGATAAAGTGCATCATCATTTAAAAGAAGAAGAACATGGCTTTTTTCAGCAGGCAGGCAAAATTTTGTCTGAACAGCAAAAACAAAGTCTAGCCAAGCAATATTTGGCAGAGTATGAAAAATACCAACAGATGTCTAAAAACAGTTTGGTTTAAACATTCTGCGGCTGTTTGGATTTTTTTACTGCTCTAAAAGTAACGCCCACCGAAGCTAACATAATGCAGCATAACGCGAGCCATTGCAGTGAAGTAATTTTCTCACCCAACAATACCAAGCCTGTCAGTGCAGCCAAAGCAGGCGATAAACTGGAAAGTGTGCCATAACTCATTTTGCTGAGTTGTTTTAAGGCCTGTAAATCCAGCGCATAAGGAATGGCCGTGGCAAGCACTGCAATGGCAAGCGCCTTGCCCCAATACTGGGTTTCAAACAGTGCGGGGGCATTGTTATACAGTCCGAATGGAATCAAAGCCAAAGCCGAAATACTGATGGCGATGGTCAGCGCGTGCATGCCAATATTTTGTTGCACCACTTTTTGCCCAAAATAAATATAAAAAGCCCAGCACAATCCTGCACCTAAGGCACATGCTGCACCAAACAGACTAAAATGATCTCCCTGCGCTTGTCCCCAAGGCACCATAAGAATAATGCCTAAAATCGCCAACAATACCCAGACATAATCTTTACGGTTTTGAATGGACAATAACGCTAAACCCAAAGGCCCGACAAATTCCAAACCCACTGCAATGCCTTGTGGTAATTTGCCCAAAGACAGATAAAACAAAATATTCATGCAGCCCAAGGCTGCGCTATAACACAATAAATCACGCCATTTTAAATACGACAGCCGCGAAAGAATTTGCCATGAGCGAAACATGATTGCCACAATCACGCTGGCAAAGCACAGCCGTAAAATTGTCACGCTAAGCGGGTCGAGTACCTGAAAGAGTTGTTTGGCAAATGAGGCACTGATTTGATAGGAGATCATGGACAGAACCATGAACAACACCGCAGTGAGTTGGGCGTTTGGCATGAGGCAGGAAAATACTCTAAAGCGTCAGAATAGGAATACGGGGGAGATTATACCAAGTTTAAAATACTAGCGGGTTGCAGCACGATGCTGTGTAGATGCAGCAGACATAAAAAACCACAGTACGCAGACTGTGGTTTTTTGTAGCATGCGCTGGTGGTATTAGAACAATACACGTACGCGAATTGTGCCTTCAACTTCATGCAAGGTATCAAGCGCTTCTTTAGATGCCGTTGCATCAACGTCCATTACTAAATAACCGACATCACCTTTGGTCATAAGTGATTGACCAGAGATGTTGATGCCATGTTCAGCAAACAAGTTGTTGATTTTAGACAATACACCTGGAATATTTTGGTGAATGTGTAATAAACGGTGCTTGCCTTCAGTTAATGGCAATGCAATTTCAGGGAAGTTCACTGCAGACAAAGTCATACCTTTATCTGAATATGCAACAAATTTCTCTGCCACTTCTAAACCAATGTTCGCTTGCGCTTCCATAGTAGAACCACCCACGTGCGGTGTTAAAATCACGTTTGGTAGGTTGCGTAGTGGAGAAACAAATTCTTCACCATTGGCTTTTGGTTCTTTCGGGAATACGTCAACTGCAGCACCTGCAATATGACCAGACTTGATAGCATCTGCCAAATCTTCAATCACCACACAAGTACCACGTGCCGCGTTAATGAAAATTGCGCCTTCTTTCATTTGTGCAAATTGTTCTTTTGCCATGAAATTGCGGGTAGATGGTACATCTGGAACGTGTAAAGAAACCACGTCAGCATTTGCCAATAATTCGCCCATAGAGCCAACTTGACGTGCATTACCTAAAGGTAACTTGGTTACAGCATCATAATAAATGACGTGCATACCCAAGCTTTCAGCCAATACTGAAAGTTGAGAACCGATTGAACCGTAACCCACGATACCTAAAGTTTTACCACGTGTTTCAAATGAACCGACTGCAGACTTGTTCCAGCCACCTGCATGTGTATCGGTTGATTTTTCAGGTACGCGACGTAGCAATAAAATTGCTTCAGCCAATACCAATTCTGCAACCGAACGGGTGTTTGAATAAGGGGCATTGAAAACTGGAATACCACGTTCCATTGCTGCAGTTAAGTTCACTTGGTTTGTACCAATACAGAAACAACCTACCGCAATTAGTTTGTTCGCAGCTTCAAAAACTTCTTCAGTTAGCTGTGTACGTGAACGAATTCCAATGAAATGCGCATCTTTAATCGCTTCTTTTAACGCATCGCCCTCAAGCGCTGTTTTACGATAATCGATGTTGGTATAACCCGCTGCATTTAACACGTCGATTGCGTTCTGGTGTACGCCTTCTAACAACAAGAAACGAATTTTATCTTTAGGTAGTGAAAGATGTTGGCTCATTACGGCTCCGCTACAAAGGCCAAATTTAGTGGCGGTATGATAACATAGGAGATGGGTCGATATACATTTCCTTTATGACCAAGAGTGCAGGTATTTTTTGTCAGATATAATCTCTTTCAGAAATATTGCCCAAAATTGCCCTGTTCTTACCACGTTATATTATCGGAATTGCCAATATTCACAGGTTTTTCAAAAAAATCGCTTATAATAAGCGGCGCACATGAAAGCCAACCCACGCTGTTGCTTTGATGCACATATTTAGTCTGCAGTATCTTCATCTTCAAATAGATCAAGATGTGCAGACAGTCGCTTTTCTTCCTGTTTAATTCTTGCTAGGTCTGCAAACGATGAATGCTCCAGTCGCTTTAACCCCTGAGTTATTGACCCAATTAACGGCAATAGTCGGTGAAAACCGTATTAAAACGGATGCTGATAGCCTCCAAAACTGGGGTCGTGACCATACAAAGCATTTTGATCCGAACCCATCGGTCATCGTTTTTCCATCAAGCACAGAGCAAGTACAAGCCATTGTAAAACTGGCGAATCAGTTTAATGTGGCCATTACTCCATCGGGCGGACGCACAGGTTTATCTGCAGGTGCAGTGGCAGCCAATGGTGAAATTGTCGTCAGCATGGACAAGATGAACCAAATCTTGGAATTTTTCCCTGCAGACCGTATGGTACGTGTGCAAGCGGGTGTGGTGACTGAGCAACTACAAAACTATGCCGAAGAACAAGGCATGTATTATCCAGTCGATTTTGCATCTTCAGGTTCTTCACAAATTGGCGGTAATATTGGTACCAATGCGGGCGGTATTAAAGTCATTAAATACGGCATGACCCGTAACTGGGTGTTGGGTCTGACTGTGGTAACAGGCAAAGGAGATATCCTGCGTCTGAACAAAGGCATGATCAAAAACGCAACAGGTTATGCGCTGCAACATTTATTTATTGGCGGTGAAGGCACACTTGGCTTAGTGACCGAAGCTGAAATTAAGCTAGAACGCCAACCGCAAGATTTGCAAGTGATGGTGTTGGGCGTACCTGATTTTAATTCGGTGATGCCTGTATTACATGCTTTCCAAGCTAAAATTGATCTGACTGCATTTGAATTCTTTGGTGAATTGGCGATGCAAAAAGTCTTGGATCATGGTCATGTGCAACGTCCATTTGAAACCCAATGTCCATTCTACGTGTTACTTGAATTTGAAGCGCCATTTGAGCCAATTATGGACAAGGCGATGGAAATTTTTGAACACTGTATGGAACAAGGCTGGGTGATGGATGGCGTATTGAGCCAAAGCCTAGACCAAGTTGAAAGTTTATGGCGTTTGCGTGAAGACATTTCTGAGTCGATTGCACCGTTTATTCCATATAAAAACGATATTTCAGTATTGATTACTCATGTTCCTGCATTTATTCAGGAAATTGATGCAATTGTGGCAGAAAACTATCCTGACTTTGAAATTTGCTGGTTCGGTCATATTGGTGATGGTAACTTGCACCTGAACATTCTAAAACCTGCCGATTTAAGCAAAGACGAATTCTTTGCCAAATGTCAGGTGGTAAATAAGTATGTATTTGATACTGTGAAGAAATATGATGGTTCTATTTCTGCAGAACACGGTGTAGGCATGACCAAAAAACCATATTTGGAATATTCACGTTCAGCTGAAGAAATTGAATATATGAAAGCGTTGAAAAAGGTTTTTGACCCTCAAGGCATTATGAACCCAGGCAAATTATTTGATTTGTAATTCCTTTCGCCTTTCATTTATTTAAGTGAATTGAAAAACGCATCCTCGTGATGCGTTTTTTTATGCCGCTGTTTTAATTTTACATTTCTGTTCTAGCGTTTCTGCTCGAACAAGGCATCATAGAAGCATAAATAATAATCAACATTTTGGAGGAGTTATGTTGCGTTTAATCACGGTTTCCGCATTGGGTGTTGCGTTATTGTCAGGCTGTGCGACTACACAGAATATTATTTCACAAGTTACGCCTGCAGAAACACCTTTGGCGCAGGTACTCAAACAACGTCCAGATTTGCGTAAAGAATTGGCTACCGTTGAAATTCGTCAATACTTTAACCGTGTCGAAGCACCAACTGCGGCAGAAGTAAAAATTACCGAAACAGGCTTAATGGATGATTCGGTACGTTCAATTCGTAGTATTTATCACTTTAAAAATATTAATGGACAATGGCAGCAGGGTGATGTGCAAACCGCTTACTTATGCGCACGTGGTAAAAATACCAAGACTTTCCAAAGCAAAAAATGTCCTTAAATTGCTGTAGGGCTTAGGTAAATCTTGCCTGATGTTCTAAAAATGCAACAAAGCGTCTGTGGATAATACTCGTGTTATCCACAGCTTTTATTTAGGATGACTTCATTCGATTCAAAAACGTGTGAGCGCAGCATGTCCATCAAAACTCTAGCATTTCTACACCGCAATGATAGCCGTTTTGCCGTGGGTGATTTTTATCCTGTGCTTTCGGTATTTTCACATTATGAATTGGGCAATACTGTATCGCCTTAACCCGCTGAAGGAGGTGATGCCTAACTTGGTCTGATGTCACATCAAGTGCCGCAATTTATTTAACGGACTTAAAAAATGCGCCATAAATTTTCCATTCAACTCTGTTAAACTGCAGCTCAATTTTCTATTTTTATGGGCTAAACGCGGCTGACTTGCATCGTTTTGTCCTTTATAACTCATGCCACAGCAGCAAAAAAATACCATTCAACGTGCCACACTCATGTTTCCCTTGGCTTTGGTCTTGTTTGAGTTCGCGGTTTATATTGGCAATGACTTGGTTCAACCCGCGATGTTGGCCGTCACACAAGATTTTGGTGTCAGTAGTGCATGGGCAGCTTCGTCCATGTCATTTTATTTGCTGGGGGGTGCTTGTGTGGCGTGGTTATTGGGGCCACTCTCTGACCGTTTGGGACGCAAAAAAGTATTATTGGGCGGCGTGGCATTTTTTACCCTAACCTGTTTATTGATTTTATTGACTCAGAACATTGAAAGCTTCCTTGTTCTTCGTTTTTTTCAAGGTTTTGGTTTGTCAGTCATTAGTGCAGTCGGTTATGCGGCTATTCAGGAAAACTTTGCAGAACGTGATGCAATTAAAGTCATGGCGCTCATGGCTAACGTCTCTTTACTTGCTCCCTTGCTCGGCCCAGTCTTAGGTGCATTTATGATTGAGCATGTTTCTTGGCATTGGGGTTTTATCGGCATAGCACTGTTGGCATTTTTGAGTTGGTTTGGACTGAAAGCCAAAATGCCTGAAAATCAGCAGCGTATTCCCAAACCTCCATTTCGAGATGTATGGGATGATTTTAAACAAGTTTTTCAAAATACCAGATTCTTAGGTTTGACATTGGCGCTGCCCTTATTGAGCATGCCTTTAATGTTGTGGATTGCGTTATCTCCTGTGATGTTGGTGGAAGAGTTAGGCTTTAGTAGTCTGCAATACGGTTTGGCGCAGTTTCCTGTTTTGGGTGGTTTGATTTTAGGCAATCTGGTACTGATGAAAGTCATTGACCGTTTACCTTTAGGAAAAACAGTCTTGATTGGTTTACCTTTAATGTTGTTGGGTAGTGTGCTGATCGTATTGGGGGCAATTTGGCAAAGTTATTTTGTTTGGTGTTTGGTGATTGGTATGAGCTTGATCAGTTTTGGTGAGGGAATGAGCTTCTCAGTCTTATACCGTTTCGCCTTAATGTCATCGGAAGTGTCTAAAGGTACTGTTGCTGCTAGTGTTTCAATGCTATTGATGCTGTGCTTTTTTATTGTGATTGAACTCGTACGTGTTTTATATATGCGGTTTGATATTTGGGCGTATAGTTTGGCTTGTTTGGTGTTGATAACGCTTTGGTTTAGTTTGCCACGCATGATGCTTAAACAGGTGATGCAGGAGCGAGTTGCTGCAGGGCAGTTTTAAGGGTTTAAATTTTTCAGCTGCATCATAAAACAAGGTGATGTGGCATCACCTTGCAAACATTTGATTTATAAATTAAATTTCAGAAAATGTGTAATATGATGAAAGCTGAAAAGGACTTGCAGATTAAGCTTGTACTGGTTGTTCCATCTTTTTCAATTTAGCATCAAAAACAAATGGGCCAAAAGGTAAAATTGAAGCAATTAAGCCCAAAATAAACATTTTAAGAGACCATTTTTGTTTTTCACAAACCACAAAAAGCACCACTAAAAATGCGATAAACAATACGCCGTGTCCCATACCTACATATTTCACTAAAATTGGGTTATCGAACATATATTTCATGGGCATAGCAATAAATAACAACAATAAGAATGAAATACCTTCTAGGAACCCAACCCAACGTAATGTTTTAATGTTCATGCCCAAATCTTTTTCATGTCGATAAAACAGCAGTGTAGCGCAAATAGTGACAATAGCAAAGACGAGCTGTTGGGAGCTCTGCACATTGATGAACTAGATACGATGGCTGCAAAATTGAGCTAATTTTGTGCAAGTTAGTAGCAAGTTATTCAAAAACGAGTAAGTGTGGTTATGAAATACGACCGATATAAAGCAAGAAGAGCTGCATTGAGTGTCGTTTGAGAATAATCCTAAAAAAGATAAATTTTACTTTTTGCGGATAAGTCGAAAGGCATGTGTATAACCCTTAACTTATCCACAATTGGTAATAAATGTTTTATTGAAAATGCATCATGCTCGCTTAAATAATCCCACAGGCAATTCGCTCACCGCCGCCGCCCAATGGTTTTGGATGGTCAGCATAGTTATCACCGCCTGCATGAATCATCAAGGCCAACCCTTCAACTTGTGCCAATGTTAAACGGGGTGCAATCACAGTCACTTTGGCTGTTCCGTCGTTTGCAACACTTAAAGCCGGTAAGTCCCCTAAATGTCCTGTCAGCGGTGTACCATGATTCGGGATATTTTTGGGATTAAAATGTCCGCCCGCTGCCAAAGCAGCAACCATTTTTCCATCTTTTTCTGCTACTGCACATGAACCTTTTTCATGGATATGAAAACCTCGTTCGCCTGCAGGGAGTTGTTGGAGTTGGGGGTGAATGACTAAGCCTGCTGCACTGTCACGCAGTTCAACCGTACCTAATTCCTTGCCAATCCCTTGTGCTGAAACAGCATGCATTTTTAAGATTTTAGATTTTTGTTGTGTGGTCGCGGTGGTGCTGCAACCCATAAGTACTAGGCTGCTAAAAGCAGCAAGACTGGCAAATTTGAGTATTGAGCGCATAAAAGACATCCTATTTGTTGTGCATAATATTTAGGGATGTCTTGATTGAAGCAAAGTTAGCTCCGTTACAATACAACGTTTGCGTAGTAGTATGTATGTACTGTGTTGAGCTGATTTATTCAGATCAACACAGCCATGTGAGCAATATGATCAGTAAAACAGCTTAATCAAGCTTTGAATTGGATGATGAATCGTCTTCAGGGAGATCATGCGCAAGGGTAGCTTTGGGCATCATTAATCCTTCATTGTTGTTTTCATGCAACCACTCACGCCAAATAGCGAGTAAGACTGCCAAAATCACAGGGCCAATAAATAGACCAATCAGACCAAAACTGGCAATTCCACCTAAAACTCCAAACATGATCAACAGGAATGGAATTTGAGTGGCACCCGAAATCACCAAAGGACGAATCACGTTATCAGCAGTGCTGACCACACACACGCCCCACGCCATCACACCAATGGCTTCCATGGTATGCCCTTGGCTAAATAACCACAGCGACACCGAACCATAAGCTAACGGTGGGCCAAACGGAATTAAGGCAAATAAGAAAGTCACAATGGTCAGTACCATCGGATTAGGTACCCCAGCGACAAAATAGCTCACGCCTGCGAGTAAGGCTTGCGCAATTGCGGTGAGTCCAACGCCATAGACCACAGCACGTGTGGTTTCAGAAATAGTATCTAAATAGTGATGAATACGTGGCCCAATCACCATTTCCAAAGCTTTGCTGACTTGATGCAAAATGGTGTGACCATCGCGGTAGAAAAAGAATAACGATAGCAGGGCAAAACCAAGTTTGATTAGGTTTTTGCTGACTTCATTAATCACCACTTTGCCGTAATTTAAATGCCCTTGAATCCATAAGGAAATGGATTGCACAATGCTGTTCGGATCGTGATTAATTTCTTTAAGGGTGCGGGTGACTTCTTTACCAATAATAGGTAAATTGCGAATGAAATCAGGGACATTTAAGTGTCCAGAAAACACCTGTTTTTGTAATTCGTAATATAAGTTGCGACCTTCATGTTGCAGGATAAAAATGGCAAAGGTGAGTGGAATACCGACCACTAAAGTGACCATCAGCATCATTAAGGCTGCACTGAGCGTAGGACGATGACCGCACAGACGTAGCACCGACTGATACAGGGGCCAACTCATATAGGCAATGATCGCTGCCCAAACAACTGGAACAATAAAATATTTGAGTATGTGAAAACCCAAAAAGATCAGGACAAAAAACAGTCCAAACAATAAAATTTTTTGTAATGTTGGCGCGTACTGTTGCACTGAATTCACTGAAACATTCCTAAGGTCATGTGCCATATTAACTGAAAAAAAAGCTCCCGAAAACGAGAGCTTGGTAAGTTCTGGTGAATAAGTTCTAAACGGTGGCGATTCTAGGCTTTAAAACCATTGAGCAGGGTCATCTACAATGGCATTCAGTACAGGCTGCCATTGATCTTGCATTTGCAGATAAGTTTTTTGGGTTTTATCAAAAATACTTAAACCTTGCATTGCCAATTGTCCATAGGCTGCACGTTCTGAAATCCATGCCACAGGCTGTTGCTCGATTTTCTGGAAAAAATCCTGAATATCTTTAGAGCTGGCAGAGTTGGGTTTGACCCGATTGGCCAGCAGCAAAATTTGGACTTTACCTTTACGAATCCGCTTAATGTCTTGTAAGTGTTTTAAGAAGCGGCGGGTTGAGTCAATATCGAAAAAAGAAGGTTGCAGCGGAGTAATAATCGTATGCGCTTCACTAATCAATTGCTCGGCATGTTCGCCCGATAATGCGCCAGGTGCATCAATAATTAAATATTCAATGTTTTTGGGTGCATCGCCAATCGACTTTTCATGACGCCAATCTAAACTTTGAATTGGAGCGGCTGTTTCTGGTCGTTGTTTTAACCATTGCAGCGCAGATTTTTGATTGTCGGCATCCGCCAAAGCAACTTTATAGCCTTTTTGTGCAAGCGCAGATGCTAAACTAATAGCCGTAATGGTTTTTCCACAGCCACCTTTTTGGTTGGCAATTAATATAGTTTTCATGACCCTCGAATCGATTTTAATCTGCTCATCCCTAGCATATCATTGTTTTGTGCTCGGAATATGACAGTTGACAAAAGTCGTATCGAGTTCTGCAAAAAAGGTTTAGGAAGGTTTTATGTCAATCTGGATGGCGATGCTGATAGGTGCCTGTATAGGCGTGGTGCTGACCACCTTAATTTTAAGCAATAGCCGCAATGGACGGATTAAAGCCGAGTATGAACAATATATTGCAGAAATTGAATTGGCACATCAGCAGGCGTTATTGCAGGCACAAAAGCGCAGTGTAAATACCAGTCGTGCGGTGTTGAAAGGCAAAATGGCAGAGCAATTAGCACCGATTATGCCCGAATTTCAGTATTTACCGAGCGATGCCAAATTTTTAGGTGATCCTGTTGATTATATCGTGTTTGATGGTTATACCGATTATCGGGATGGCAATGGGCGTGCCGAAGATATTGCAATTGTCCTGATTGATATTAAGAGTGGTGGCGCACGTTTGACCAAAGGTCAGCAAGCAATTGCGCAGGCCATTCAGCAGGGCAGACTGCGTTTTGAAACCATTCGGATTGATTTTCAAGATGCTGATTAAGCTTGATCAAGGTGAAGCATGAGTCAAATACAGGACAGCGTAACATGAAACAACTTTCCATTGCCTTGGCTTTATTTTGTGTGCTGTTATGGAGTTGGGCCGAGTTTTTTCGTGCCATTCCACATTTACAAGAATCTGGGGTTTTAAAGAATTTCAAACTAAGTTCAGTCGCAGCGTTTCAGACAGAAGTGACCGTGCTCAATAAGCGTTTTGTTAAACCACAGCGGCAGGTTCTACACCAAGCCAGCCCTTATGTGGGGCATTTTAATGACTTGGCTTATGTGAGTAATATTGATGTATTGGTGACTCAAAAAAGTTTGCCAAATATGTCTGCAAAACTGACGTTTGACCAACCTAGACGTTGCTTCAAGGTTGAAGGACAGCTGAGTGCAGCAGAACAGGCAGTAATACAACAGCAGGTTCAACATTTAAGTGTGATTGCCGCCAATGCGCAAATCGCAAATCAAATTCGTCGGCTAAAAGCGGGGCAGCGTATACAGCTACAAGGCGATATTGTTCACGTACATTCTGTGAAATCTGGGCAGGCCTTTTGGGTTGGCGTTGGTTCAGCCTATGCAGCGCAATGTGTGTTGCTGCGTATCACTCATATTCAGAAAATTGCTGCTTGAGGTTTATGCACTCGCGCCAATAACATGCGCTGTGCCAGCCTTGGAATGCCTGCAACATCGAAATATTGAACTTCTCCCAATTCAAAACCAGTTTCGAGTAGGGCAATTTCAATGTCACGGTTTAAGTGACAGCCATCTGCAACTTTTTTTTGAATAGGCGTGAGCAGATGCTGTAAACGCTGAATATTCAAGTTGTGTCGATTTAAAACGTGTTCTACGAGGTGCAAAGTGCCGCCTGGTTGTAAGACGCGATAAATTTCTCGCAGGCTTTGTTCTAGGTCTGGAATACTGCACAACGTCCAAGTGGATACCACATGCTGCAATTGATCATTTGTAAAAGGCAATTGTTCTGCGCTTGCGGTGATCTGCTCAACCACGAACGGTGTTGCATCAATTCGTTCCTGCGCCAATTGGAAAATTGCTGTATTGGGTTCTAAGGCATATACAGTATCTACACCTTGATAAAAAGGTAAATTTAAACCTGTGCCAAAGCCAATTTCCAAAACTTCACCCGATACGCCCAATAAAAGCTCACGTCGCAAATCCATTAAGGAAGGGGTTTGCATGACCTGATTCAGCAAGTGCGGGAAAATATGTTTTTGATAAAATTTATAGAGCATGTGCAGATCTAATTATTGATTTTTATGCCGATAAGCTTAGCTGAAATTACAGGGTTTTTGCCATGTCAGAATGAGCCAATGACTGCATTTTGTTACCAATTTCAACTATTGTATTCATGATCTGTGATTAAGATAAATATAGATAGATGAATTTAATAGGCAGATTTTAAGATGAACACGCATATTTCGCTAAAACTCACGGCATTGTTACTGACTCTGGCTTTGCCATGTTCCGTCTATGCTGCGGTCGAGCGTAATATTGCCAAAGGCTTGCCTCCTGTATTGAAAAGTCAGTCGATTGAAGTGTTGCAACCCTTTAAAGGTGATTTTCGGATTTTGGGTTCAAAAATCTATCAAGATGATGCCCAAGCCAAATTTTCTCCGATTGATTATGCGGTGAGTTGGGGCTTGTTTGCTGAGCCTGAAATTGCCCGTCATATCACAGTCAATCAATATGACCGCTATTTAAACTGGAAAATAGACCGTTTACCTGTGCCTGCTGAACAAGCCATGCAAATGGTATCTAATATGCACATCATTCCTGCCAACCCAAAAATTGCCAAAGACATTCAAAAAGTAAAACGAGGTGATTTGGTACGTTTAAAAGGTGAGTTGGTTGAAGTGAAAGATCACGACTTGGTTTGGACATCCTCTCTTACACCCACCGATACGGGGGATGGTGCTTGTGAAGTATTTCGCGTTAGTTCAATTCAGTGGATTGAAAAAGTCAAAAGCTGAGTGTGATGTTTAGTTTAGAGTTTGAATTGTAGATAGTTGCCGAAACCGCATCTTATACACGGTAAATAGCTTCAGTATTGCTCCACGTGAAACGTACACATCCCTAATAAAAAACCGCATGATTAGGTTTAACTTTCATGCGGTTTTTGCTTGGTTAAAGTTGTTTTTATTTGGCGCTAAGGGCTAGCGTTTCAAACTGAATACCATCCCAACCGTGCTGCATAAACTGGCGGATATTTTGATGATCAATTCCTTCAGGTGTCGCAAGTACCGAAGCATAATGTTCCGCAAATAGGCTGAGGGTTTGCGCCTGATTTAAGCCATTGAGTTTCGCAAATGAAAAGATTTTGGCACTGCCTTGATTTTCAGTGGCCGCATTGTTTTGTTGTCCATTTTTAAATGCGGTTGGGGTGTGGTTATAGTGTGCTTCAATGAATGCAATCACATCGGCAAATGTTGCACTGCCTGCCTCAACTTGAGCCAATAATTCTTTTGCCATGACATCCTCCACATGTGCCTAAATTGAAATAATATGCAGACTAGCGCAATTTGGTTTTGAGTGGAAAACTTTTTCGTGTATTTAACTTATGTGATTTAGGAAGATGTAAAATCTGAGCAAAGATATGGATGCTTCGGGCAAGAATATCTTGAAATACAGAGAGAGATCACATGTGACTAAAAATTATGGCTGTGAGAAATACACGACATAGCCGCAAAAAGGACAGTAGAACAGATGAATTGGCTATTGGTGGCAATTGGTGGTGCATTGGGGGCAAGTTTACGTTATGCCGCAAGCCTGTATTTATTTAAATCGGCACAGCATTTTCCATGGGCAACGTGGTCGGTCAATCTGTTTGGCTGCTTTTTGGCAGGTGTATTTTTTGCATTGAGTCAGAAATATCCTGTGTTGCAGCAGGAAGCCCGCTTATTACTGATGGTAGGTATTTTAGGTGGCTTTACCACTTTTTCCAGTTTTAGTTTGGAAACTTGGCAACTCTTAAGACATGGACAGCAAGGTATGGCGTTTAGTTATGCGCTTTCCAGTGTGGTTTTGGGAGTGATGTTGCTGGGATTGGGTTTTTATGTGATTCAACAGTTTTTAAAACATTAGATTAGGGTCTGTACCAAATCAATCGTTGAGTAGAAAAATCCATTAGATAAAAATTATAAATAAAAAGAAGCCCAAGCTGGAGGAGAGTGCTTGGGCTTTGAATATAGAGGATATCCCATCGTTTCGATGAGCAATCTTGCTATGTTTAAAATATAAAACAGAAAACTTAACTGAATATGAAGTGATTGTGAGATTTTGCAATAAAACTCAAGCTTAGCGTTTGAAACGTGCAAAGCGTTTGTTGAAGCTTGCCACACGTCCTTCATTGCTGGTTTGACGTTGTTCGCCTGTGTAGAACGGATGCGATGCGCTTGAAATATCCAAAGTCACATAAGGATATACTTTGCCTTCATATTCTTTACTTTGGCTGCTTTGTAAGGTGCTGCCAATCACAAAATAGGCATTGGCGTTGGTGTCGTGAAATAAAACTTCACGATATTCTGGGTGGATATTCGGACGCATGAGATTTCTCCAAACTAAGTGTATATTTAAGTAAATGTTATAACATAACATTTGATTTGGCAAATAAAACCCACATGCATTCTTTCTAGTGAGTTTTACATAAAAATTATCCAATCTTTTTCTAAACCCGTTGTATAAGGGCTTTCATTGAGGGAATAGTGTCTGCACAGATTAAATAATTTTTTCTATTTGAAGTGAAAAGGCATCGTAAGAACAAGTTTGACCCGTGCCATTTTAAGGCATAAAATGGCATTTAGTGGTGTAAATGGAGCATATGATGACAACATTGGTAAAAAAACGGGTTCAATACACGGTTGATCAGGCAATTATGGAATCAGCAGAATACATTATGACAAAAGTTGGTCTGACGCCTGCTACTGTAATGAGCATGGTTTATGCTGAAATTGCACGAACTGGCAAAATACCTGTCACGACTCAGGTGAGTGACGAGGATTTGAATACAGCAAGATTAATCGCGATGAGCCATAATGTTCCTAGTGTAAAAGTGTCTAGCGCTGCTGATGCTGCTGCTTTTTTAGAAGATGATGGCGGCTACTAATGACCCAACAACTCTATTGGGCTTATGTTGGCTTTACAGATATTGCCGAGGGTAAGACCAGACCTGTGTTGTATATTCGCCAAACGGACACCGACTATGTTGTATTCCGTTTAAGTAGTCAGTACGAAAATAAGTCTGCTTTTATTAAAAGCAAATATGTGGAAATTAAAAACTGGCAACAGGCTGGTTTAAAAAAGCCATCGTGGATTGATACAGTACAAACATATCAGCTGCCTATCCAAAAAACACAACTCACTTATATTGGACAACTGTCTGCCGATGATCTGGAATGCTTAATCAAACACCTTGAAATTCAATAATTTGAATTTCATCGTTTCAACTTGAATGAATCGGTTTAGATAACAAAAAATCCTCCTACATTTGGGAGGATTTTTTGTCTGGATTATAATTTTAGTTACGGAGCATAAAACAGATTGGGCTTTATTTTCAGCATCCTTTGCTGAGTCCAAAGTTGAGTCTAAGCTCGCGGTGGAACCAACTCCTCAAAAATATCATTTAAATTATCATGTACTTTTAAATGAATTAAATTCCAATAATGCCCTGAAACAGTTCGATTCACCATTAAGGTATCGGGAGAAGGCTTAAACACATCCCAATATTTCAATGAACTTTTGACCAACTCAACGCCATCATGATGGGCAGAATTTTCAGCAAAATCATAATGTGTGGTTAGCGGACGCATCAGCACTTCTAACCATTGCAAATATAAATCTTCAGGGAATTTACCCAATGCAGAAATTGCCTGCAGTGCATCTAGATGCTGTTCAATTTCGGCAATATCTTGCGCACGCGCAGCATGAATCAGTTGTCGAAAATGATGCACTACATCATTCGATAGAGTTTTGACGCCGCCGTAATCATAAATCACCACAGAACCATCTTGGCGGAACGCAAAGTTGCCCGGATGCGGGTCGCAATGAAAGCGTTTTAAATAAAAGATTTCTTGACCCATGGCACGCAATAAACGTCGTCCCAAAGTGTTGCGGGTACGCTGTGACCATGTGCTTGCCGTTTCTATATTTTCACCTTGTTCCAAACTTAAGGTGAGAATATGCCGCGAAGAATAGTCTTTAAACACTTGTGGGATAATAATTTTATCATCCAAAGCCGCGTGAAAGGTACGCGCTACTTCTAGGTTTTGTGCCTCAATCTGGTAGTTCAGCTCATTGTCTAAACTTTCCTGAATTTCCTGAAATAGACGGTCTTGTAATTTACGGTCTATTTTAAGTACACCCATTAAACGCAGTGCCAAACGGACTTGTTTCAGGTCACTTTCGCAGGCTTCATCGACCCCAGGATATTGCACTTTGACCACCACTTGCTCGCCATTGGGTAAAATGGCTTTATGCACTTGCCCAATAGATGCGGCTGCAAACGGAGTTTCATCAAAGTGTTTAAAAATTTTGTCGAGCGGTTTACCGAGTTCTTTTTCAACTTGTGCCTTAATTTCAGCAAAAGGCATGGCAGGTGCTTGGCGCTGTAATTTACTGATGGCTTTGGCAACTTCAGGCGGAAAAATATCTTTATATTGCGAGGCAATTTGCCCGACTTTCATCACCGCACCTTTCATTTCGCCTAAGGTATCAGCAATTTGGATACCAATATCCTGAAACAATTGGCTGCGTGCCGCATTTTTTTGTTCTTCATCTGCGGTGAGGTTTTTAATCGAGTTCGATACCGTTTTGGTTGCAATACTTGCTGTCATGCTCGCAAGTTTCATAAAGCGACGACCAGGTGTACGCGCCGTTTTTGCCATGCGATGTTCCTCAAGATCATCTTTACTATCTTTTGATCATAAGTGTTCGTGAGCAAAATGCCTACTTTTAATTGTTAAAGTATTTTTTGATCACAAGACCCACGTGCCAAAACGTATTTTGGCATGTAGGTGAGTAGGCTGAGGTTTATGCTGTAAATTGGCGTTCCAGTCGTTGATTGTTGAAATATAAACGGGTCAGAAGTAACACACAGGCAATGCTTAAACCGACAATCAGCCCGACCCAAACCCCTGCAGCGCCCATACTGCTGTAACGAGTTAAATACACGCCAATGGGGAAAGCCACAACCCAATAAGCAAGCATGGTAATCCACATTGGGCCCTGAGTGTCTTGCATGCCACGCAAACAACCTGCTGCGCTAATTTGCCATGCATCCATGAGTTGATAGGCAATCGCAAATAATAATAGAGACATCGTCACTTGCGCCACTTGCGGGTCGCGGGTGTAAATTGAAATGATTTCAGGACGGAAAAACCACATCAGCGTCATTGTAGAAAAGGCAAATACAGTTGCAGTTGCAAAGCCTAAGCCTTGTACTTTAAGCATGGCGTGAATATTTTGTTCGCCATAATATGTGCCAATACGAATGGTCAGGGCAATTGCCAAAGACATGGGAATCATAAATAACTGAGATGTGACTGACATGGCAATTTGATGGGCTGCCAGTTTGGTTTCTCCCAAAGGACTGATCACAATGGCGGCAGTACTAAAAATACTCACCTCAAAGAAAATGGCTAAACCAATGGGCAGTCCTAACAGCAAAATACGTTTAATCCAGACCGCATCAATCGCTTCCCATTGGCTAAATACCTGCGTGCTTTGATAGGCGCGATTTTTAAAAATATAAAATGCCAAACTTATGAACATTAACCATTGCAAAATGGCGGTGGCAAAGCCGCAACCCGCACTACCCAGTTCAGGCAGAGGCCCCCAGCCATACATAAACATAAAGTTCAGCGGAACCAATAAAACCAATGCCAACAGACTAATTACAGTCACAGGGCGTGGATAGCCCAGTGCTTCCGAATAACCGCGCAAGGCAGCATACATGGTCACGGCAGGCATCCCAAAACCAATGGCATGTAAAAATAAGCCTGCTTTGGGCTGTAAATTTTCAGGCACACCAAATAATGGCAATAGTGCAGGCATGAGCTGTAAAATCAGCCCTGCAATCACACCTAAAATAAACGCAATCCATAAAGACTGACGGGCGATGGTTGCAATTTTTTCTGGGGTACGCGCGCCTTTAGCCTCGGCGACTAAGGGTGTGGTAGCAATCATAATGCCACTGAACAGCAGCATAATGGGCATCCATAAACCAACCCCAACGGCAATAGCAGCTAAGTCGGTGGCAGACATGTGACCTGCCATAATGGTATCAATCAGACCTAAACCTGCTTGCGCAAATTGTGTGACCAAAATTGGAATCATCAGTTGAAAAAGCTGTTTTAATTCAAAACGGGTCGTGGTCACAGAATGTATATTTGACACAAAAAATCTCAATGTATGAGGTGCTTAGCGTTTGGGTATTAGCGTTGTAAAGTGAGAAGCACACCAATAAAAATCACCACGCTACCTAAAAGACGTTGCCAATTGATACTGACTTTTTCAGTGCCCAAGAACCCAAAATGATCAATCAGCATTGATGTGACCATTTGTCCAAAAATAATCACCCCAGATAAAGTGAGTAAACTTAGTTTTGGAGCACTATAAATACTCATGCTGATGGCATAAACCCCTAGACATCCGCCAATCCATAAATACCATGGGATGTTGAGCAAGGTGCTGAGGTTGGGTTTTTCGACTTGCTGAAAAAATACCAGTATGGCTAAAACTATTGTACCAACCAAAAAAGAGAAAAGGGCAGCTTGTAACGGAGAATATAAATATTCACGCAATTGGCTGTTGATTGCAGTTTGAAAGGCCATTGCAATCCCGATGCCCATCGCCAGTGGCAAAATTAAGAGTAATTGGCTGGATATCTTCATCATTTTCACATTTTTTCTTATTAAACAGATTCTAGTCTAAAGTAAATTCTAGGGAATACATCAGTGTCCTGCTGTAGTCATGTTAAAATCTGTATCACTGTTTTGATTTTGCATTGAGTCTGTCTTTGAATCCACTTCAACCCATTGATATTCCTTTATCTTTATATATTCACATGCCGTGGTGCGTGCGTAAGTGTCCGTATTGTGATTTTAATTCACATGCTGTGCCTGACGGTAAGTTGAGTTTAGATTTAGAACAGGAATATCTACAGGCTTTGCTGGAAGATTTTAAAACCCAGACTCAGTTTGCGCAGGGGCGGAAAATTCACAGTGTTTTTATTGGCGGTGGCACACCTTCGCTAATTTCAGCACAGGGGTATCAATGGTTATTTACACAGCTGAAAGCCGTGCTAGCTTTTGAAGATGACTGCGAAATTACGTTGGAAGCTAATCCGGGAACAGTGGAGCATGATCCCTTTGCAGATTATTTGGCTGCAGGCATTAACCGTTTGTCGATTGGCGTGCAGAGTTTTAATACTGAGCATTTAAAAAAATTAGGGCGTATTCATTCTAATGATGATGCGATTGCCGCAATTGACTTGGCGCGTGAAGCGGGCTTTCAGCGAATTAATGTCGATTTAATGCATGGCTTGCCTGAACAGACTTTGCAGCAAGCACTGCAGGATTTAAAACTGGCAGTGGAACATGGTGCAACGCATATTTCATGGTATCAATTGACTATTGAGCCTAATACTGTTTTTTTCCGCACTCAGCCAATTTTACCTGTAGATGATGTCTTGGAAGAAATTCAAGCGCAGGGTGAAGCCTATTTAACTGCGCAAGGTTTTGTGAATTATGAAGTGTCTGCATGGCGTAAAGAGTTGCCGTCTGCACATAATTTAAATTATTGGCAGTTTGGCGATTATTTGGCGATAGGTGCGGGGGCGCATGGCAAAGTGACTTTGCATGATGGTGTGTATCGCTTCCAAAAAACCCGTTTGCCGAAAGATTACTTAGCCAAAGTACCTGCGGAAAACTTGCAGTTTAAAGCAATTGCAGCCGATGAGTTGCCATTTGAATTTATGATGAATGCACTGCGCCTGAATGATGGGGTTGAGGCAAACTTGTATACTGCCCGCACAGGTTTAAACTTGGATGATTTGCAGGATATTTTAAATACATTGCGTCAGCGGCAATTGTTGCAGGATGATCCGAAGCGATTGGCATGTACCGCGCAAGGGCATGTATTTTTAAATTCGGTGTTGGAAGCATTTTTGTGATTTGAGTTCAGCTCAGGCATCTGTCCTAACGCTTATCGAATATTGTGCTAGAGCGACAGCTTGTGTCTTGCACTGCATGCTATTTAAGGTAAATTTTGTTATTGTAATGGCTTTGTTATTGTATCGCCTTGAAGGTTTGAGATGAACTCTACTAGTCCAAAAGTTTTAAAGGCTCATGGTGAATTAGTGGTAAACAAAGAGGAAAACCTTTCCCTCTTTGAATCAATCCCTTTTTATCCAGAATACCCAAGTAAATTTAAATTTATTGACCTATTCGCAGGAATTGGTGGATTTCGGCTAGCGTTACAAAATCTTGGTGGCGAGTGCGTATTTTCATCAGAAATAGACCTATATGCCCAAAAAACATATTCCGTCAATTTTGGTGAAACGCCTTATGGTGATATCACTTTAGAGTCTACTAAAAATGCGATACCTGATCATTTCGATATTTTATGTGGAGGCTTCCCTTGTCAGGCTTTTTCAATTGCAGGTAAAAGATCTGGATTTGAAGATACACGCGGTACGCTATTTTTTGACGTTGCGGATATTATAAAACGGAAACAACCTAAAGCTTTCTTTTTAGAAAATGTTAAAGGCTTAATTAGTCATGATAAGGGAAATACACTTAAAACTATTTTAAAAACATTAAGAGATGATTTAGGTTACTACGTTGCTGAGCCTCAAATTATAAATGCTAAAGATTTTGGTGTTCCCCAAAATAGAGAGCGAATTTTTATTGTAGGCTTCCATAAAGATACTGGAATTCAAAATTTCTCTTATCCACAACCATTAAATAAAAAAACCTGTTTTGCCGATATAAAGGAAACTCAGGTTGTACCTACTAAATATTACTTATCTACACAGTATTTAGATACCTTGGAAAAGCATAAAGCTCGACATGAAAATAAAGGAAATGGTTTTGGTTACGCTATTATTCCAGATCACGCAATTGCCAATGCCATAGTTGTAGGTGGAATGGGGAGAGAGCGTAATTTAGTTATAGATCATAGAATTACAGACTTTACTCCAACTACTAGAATTAAAGGAGAGGTAAATCGGAAAGGTATTCGGAAAATGACGCCAAGAGAATGGGCACGGTTGCAGGGGTTTCCAGATCATTTCAAAATCGTGGTTTCAGATGCCTCAGCCTATAAACAATTTGGAAATTCTGTTGCTATTCCAGCGATACAGGCAACTGCAAAAGAAATATTAAAAGCATTGAAGATTGGTGAGTATGATTACAGCAAATAAGGGGGAATGGAGTGAACTCTATGCCCTTTTTAAATTACTATGTGATGGGGAGTTAAGTGCGGGTGATGAAAACTTAAATAAAATAAATAATTTAATTTATCCTGTAATTAGAATTTTACGTCAAGAACATCATCATTTATTCACTTATGTACCGCATAAATCAGAGGGTATAGTAGAGATTTTGCGGGGTGAAGATGTTTTTCAGATACCATTACAGGAACTCAGAGATATTACTCAGTTTTTGCTGGCAGAATTACAGAAAAAGCAAACGGCATCATTTACTATTCCAGATGTGGAAAACTTTATATCCAGATACCAATCAAATAAGATTAAAGCAAAATCTAGTGCGAAAAGTGATATTAGAATCGTAATTTATGATGCAAAAATTGGAACAATGCCTGAATTGGGATTTAGCATAAAGTCAAAATTAGGTAAACCATCCACATTGTTAAATGCAGGAAAGACAACAAATTTTATTTTTGAAATAAAAAATATTTGCCTAACCGAAAAAGAGATTGAAGATTTTAATCAGCTTGCATTGCCACAACCAATTATTAAATCTCGTATAGCACATTTAAAAATGTTGGGAGCCGATATTAAATTTTCCCATTTAAATAATGCTGTATTTGAGAATAATTTAATTTTGTTGGATAGTTTACTACCAAAAATTATGGCAGAAGCTATATTTAAATATTACACATCAACTCTTAATTCAGTTAAAGATATTTTTAATGAAATTTCTTATGAAAATCCAATGAAATATTCTTTTGAACATCAGCATCCTTTTTATCAGTTTAAAATTAAAAAATTATTGTGTGAAATAGCAATTGGAATGATGCCTGGTACAGTTTGGACAGGTAACGAAATTGATTCTACAGGTGGATATTTAGTAATTAAAGAAGATGGCGAGATCATTTGCTATCATCTGTATCATCGCCATGAATTTGAAGAGTATTTATACAATAATACAAAGTTTGAGATGGCAAGTAAAACCAAGCATGATTTTGGTCAATTATTTCTAAAGGACAATAAATTGTATCTGTCTTTAAATCTACAAATTCGCTTTAAATGATTAAAAATATATCTTTTATCTTAATATAGTTTGAACTTTTGATTCAATTTTCATAATAAAACTCAAATAGGATAATTTTAAATGGATTTAAAAACGTTTGAGTTACTTGCCCGCTATAATCTTTGGGCAACTCAAAAACTAAATCAGACTTTGCTATTGGTTTCAGATGATGATTTTTTCTTGGATCAGGGCTTATATTTTAAAAGTATTTTTGGCACTCTGAATCACTTGTTGGTCGGTGAGCATCATTTGTGGTTTCCACGTTTTGCTTTGCACCACTCACCAATTTTGCCATTAGATAGTATTGTGGAAACCAACAGAACACAGCTTGTTGAGCAACTTGAAAAGAAGGCTGAAAACTGGATTTATTTTTTAAATCAGGTGGATGAGAATGTTTTTCATCAAGAGCTGCACTATAAAACATCAACTGGCGTGGAGATGCACTTACCCTATGCTGCAACCCTAATGCATGTGTTCAATCATGCAACTCATCATCGTGGGAAAATTACCGCGGCTTTAACCGCAATGGGATATGTCTGTCCTGAGCTTGATTTAATTTATATGTTGCTAGAAGACAAGGCTAAGAAGCGAATTGAATGAAACGACTAGAAATTTTATGTCTAGTGATTTTAATTTTTCTGATTTTATATCTGATTCAGTGGGTATTTCATGGTTTTCCAACAGCACATTAAAAGTAATTTTAATTGATGTGTAGATTCGAGTACTGACTTTCTGAAGTAAACACCAAAAGAGCGCATTACGCGCTCTTTTGATTTACATCTGCTTAGAATATTTTAGTAGTCAAAACTAAAATGTTCTGGTGCTAATGCAGTCATGGTTTTAGATGGATTGACCATTGCTTCTGCATGACCTTGGGTACGTGGCAATAAACGCTCAAAGTAGAAATCTGCAACTTTGATTTTGGCTTTATAGAACTCAGGTGTTTCCTGACCATTGCCTTCAGCCAATTTGGTCGAAGCCACAGCCGCTTGTTGCGCCCAGAAATAAGCCATCATGACATAACCAGAGAACATCAAGAAGTCCACTGAAGCACTGGATACGATGTCACGGTCTTTACGAGCTGCCAACATAATGCGCACGGTTAATGCGTTCCATTGAGCACATAGCTTGGTTAAGTCCCATGCAAAACGACGCATGTATTTGTTACGTGCATGCTGACCACAGAATTTCAAAATTTCAGCGGTGTAGTCACGAATCACTTTACCTTTAGAGCTTAACAACACTTTACGACCAATCAAGTCGAGCGCCTGAACGCCAGTTGTACCTTCATATAAGGTAGAAATACGTGAATCACGTACAATTTGCTCCATGCCCCATTCTTTAATATAGCCGTGACCGCCGTACACTTGCATGCCGTGGTTGGCAGCTTCATAACCCATTTCAGTTAAGAAGCCTTTTAAGATTGGGGTATAGAAACCTAAATGGTCATCATGCGCTTCAAAAGCTGCAGTATCACCACGCATTAAAGCGTCGTTCATTTTATCTGCCAATTGTGCAGCATGATAAATCATGGCACGACCACCTTCTGCCACGGCTTTTTGCGTTAAGAGCATACGACGTACATCGGCGTGGTGAATGATTGCATCAGCTACTTTTTCAGGGTCTTTTTTACCTGAAAGCGCACGCATTGACATACGTTCTTTGGCATACGGTAATGCACCTTGGAATGCCAATTCTGCATGGCAAATCCCCTGAATTGCTGTACCAATACGTGCAGTATTCATAAAGGTAAACATGGCATGTAAGCCTTTGTTTGGTTCACCAATCAAATAACCCACGGCATTGTCAAAGTTCAGGACTGCAGTTGCAGACGCGCGAATCCCCATTTTGTGTTCAATAGAGCCACAAGTGACAGGATTACGCTCACCCACCGTACCTTCTGCTGTTGGCAAGAATTTCGGTACGATAAATAATGAAATACCTTTTGTGCCTGCAGGCGCATCTGGGAGGCGTGCTAACACAATATGAATGATGTTTTCAGTCAGGTCATGTTCGCCTGCAGAAATAAAGATTTTGGTACCTGAAATCGCATACGTACCATCGGCTTGTGGTTCTGCTTTGGTTTTTACCTGACCTAAGTCGGTACCACATTGTGGTTCAGTCAAACACATGGTGCCTGACCAAGTACCTGCAACCAAGTGCGGTAAATAGGTATCTTTTTGCGCGTCTGTACCAAATTGCATAATGGTGTTGATACAACCCACGCTTAAACCTGGATACATTTGGAATGACCAGTTTGCAGTACCCATCATTTCAGATTTAATGAGGTTTAGCGACATTGGCAGGTTTTGACCGCCGTATTGTTCAGGATAAGACAGACCTTGCCAGCCACCTTGCACAAATTGGTCATAGGCTTCTTTAAAGCCTTTCGGTGTGGTCACATTGCCATTTTCAAAATGACAGCCTTCTTCATCGCCTGATTGATTAAGAGGAGAAAGTACATTTTCACAGAAATCTGCTGCACCTTCCAAAATCATATCGACTGTATCTGCGTCCGCAAGTTCACCGTTAGAAAGATTTTTGTAGTGGGTCGGGTAATCAAGCACTTCGTTCATTAAGAAACGAATATCGTGTAATGGGGCTTTATATGCTGGCATAGTCTTAATCCTAATTTAGAAATAGTTTTGGATTATCTGTATCGATATGTTGATTATTCACACTCATGATCAAAAAACATTGATAAGAATAGCGAATAAAAATGTCAGAAATGCGAATAGTGAAAATTATTCACCTTACAAAAACGAATGAAGTGTTATGTTACAATGTATCATAATCTATATGTTTTAACAGACCAATCTATAATGAATATAAGGTGTTTAGCAATGAAGATACAATTAAAATATTTATCTTTATGTCTTTTTAGTTTAGCTGCTACAGGTTGTTCGCAGCATGTCATTAAGACCAATTCCAATCAGACGGTAAGTATAGAACAAAAGGCAATTACGGGGTTAAATGCCATCTTTGAAACACCTAGTTATGATTTTCAGGGCAAATTACGGGTACAGAGCAATTTAGTTGAAGCAACACCAAAAGTAACGGATATTGCTCCTACCACACTTGATCCTGTACTTAAAAAGCAATTAGATCAGTATTTAAAACAGCAAAAAGTCCGTTTAAGTACACAAGAAAAACAAAACTTATATACGGCAATGGCTAAGGAACAAAACTCTGCTTCCTATGCTGCAGGGGCAATCGAAAAATCGAGTCCTTTTAATTTTCTGTTGAATGTATTGAATGATACTGAGTTTAGCTACGATGGCTCGGTGCATTATCGGCAAAAAATTGCTGCTTTGAATGTGGCAGCACGCTATGAAAAACCGACACTTTTGGTGCAAATGAAAGTACCGATGGTGGTCGATTTTAATGAATATAAGTTCTATACCAACTATTTTTCTTTGTTGCCTTATTTGGTGAATAAAGACAGTCAAAATGACTTTGCCTATATCGACTTTTCTAAATACAAAGCCGATTTTGAGCGGATTAAAGTGGCACAATTTGCCGAATACTTAAAAGCCATGAATGCGGTGCCGTATGTATTGGCAGATTCTAAACATATTCAAAAGTTATCTTTAACTGCACAAGAACGTCAGCAAAAAATTAGTGAAAAAATTCGTTTGAACAGTAGTTTGGAAGATATGTTGCTGCAGCTTGCCATGTTTGATCAGGTCAATGCACCGTATTTGCAACAGACTGTATTGGGGCAGGCGACCACAACCGAAGATGCTGCTGAACAAGCTGAAATTACGCAAGATACATCGGCCAAAGAAAGTGTTGAAGACTACTTGAAACACAATGAAACTGCTGAAGATTATGGCATGAGCCAAGAGGCTTTTGTGGCGTATCAAGCCACCCTTGCTTTACGTGATTTGGTCAGTCAGAAATTTTATGCAACTGAAACGACAGTGAGTAATGTGGCAGATTATTCAGCAGATGCCAGTGAAGATGCCATGATCGCAGCTGAACAAGCCGTTCAGGCAGCGGCTGCTGAGCAGGCAGAAGATTCAGCAAGCACCGCAAGTATGCTAAGCGAACAAGACTGTCAGCGTTTGATCGAAACAGCAAAAACAGCCAAAGTTGGAGATTTAACCTACTGTGCTTATGCCTATGAATTAGAAGCATTTAGCCCAAGTCGTGCTGAGCAGGCACAATCGGTTTTAGATGAGCACTTTGCTTCACCGCAAGAAAAGCTAGCTAAAGTTTTTGAACCATACCGTTCGGAACAATTGGTCGATGCCGCTGCTTTCGCAGCTTTGTGGCAAAAACATCAGGCTGAAATTCAACAGATTATGAATGCTACACCTAAAGATAAAAAAACACCGATGCAAATTGATGTGGCTTTAGATGATCAGGGGCGTGCTGCAAAAATTGATTATGCACTGCAATTTAAACGCGAAAATTACGGCACAATTCATGTGTATAACGATGTCAGCATTGCGAATTATGGGCAAGCCAGCAAAATTGACCGTAGTGCGCTGCGTCAAGCCAAATCCATTCAAGAAGTCAGTAAAGACTCAATTTTAGAAAAATGGGTGACAAATTTAGGGCGTACCTTGGAGCAGGAAACTGCAGAAAATAAAGATAAGACCACTGCAAAACCCGCCTTAAGTTATGATGAAGAATTAGCGCAGTTGGCACAAAAAACCTATCAACAAACAGAATCTTTTAGTCAGACTTATCAGACTTTATTTTTAGTGCACATGGCAGCAGAGCAAAGTACGTGGGTAAAAAATCTTAGTCCACAAACCTTGCAGGAAATGGCAGAAGTGTATGCCTATTGGTTCAGTGATGAGCGCTACTATGACCCGAAAGGTGCCGCGCTAAAACGGATTGAAGCTTTACAAGCCAAGCATCATTTAGAAGAAGATGAGCAATTTAATAATGCAATTGGTCGTCGTATCAATAATTTGACTGAAGATGCAGTCGATGAAAATAAAGTCGCACTTGAATGGCGTAAGCTGAAACAGCAATACAAGCAACCACAACAGATATTTGCTCAGCAATATTTAAAAGCCTATGAAGCAGCTTATGATTGGGATGTGCCTGACTTGGAGAATTTAAAGAAAACGGCACACATTTTGGGGCAGACGTATGTTGATCGTCAGCAGGGCAAATTGAGCCAAAATTCAATTCGCACTTTAACTGAAGATCAGGCTGAACAGATTGATTATGAGTTATATATGGATGTGTATGAAGATATGCAGAAATTTTTAAAATAAACCGTGGGTGAAAAATGGGCAATCAGCGTTCAACAAGATTGCCCAGTTTAAATAAAAAAATAGCCCTTTGCTGCTCAAGGGCTATTTTTATTTGGTGATGATTTAGAGGAAATCTTTTAATTCAGGTTTCACGCCATTCCAAATATAAAAAGATTCAATCGCCTGTCCGACCAGCATGCCAAAACCTTCCGATGTCGGTACGCCACGCGCTTTGGCTTGTTCTAAAAAGCTCGAAGGTTTGCCATAAGCCATTTCATAAGCAAAATTAAACTGCAAACACTCAGGCAAGGTGAGGGCATCTCCCGTTAAGCTGGCAGACGTCGCATTAATGGCTAAATCAAATTGACCTGTTAAATCGGTAAGTGCCATGGCTTGTAATTCTGCTTGCGGTACGGCAGCTTGTAGGTCAGCAACCAGTTGTTCAGCACGGGCAAGGGTGCGGTTGGCAATCACAATTTTTTTTGCGCCTGCTTGTACCAACGGATAAATTACCCCGCGGGTTGCACCACCAGCGCCAATAATCAAAATATCACTGTGCTCTAAATTCCAGCCCAAAGCACGAATGGCATCAACCAAACCCTGACCATCGGTATTGTCGCCATGCAAAACACCATCTTGCATCCACAAGGTATTGACTGCTTTGGCAATTTTGGCACGTTCGGTTAATACGCCACATTGGGCAAATGCTTGCTCTTTAAAAGGCACGGTTACATTCATGCCTACACCGCCCTGATTAAAAAAGTCTGCAACACTGTCTCTAAAACCATCAAGAGGGGCAAGGCGTTTGCTGTATTGCAGGTCAATGCCTGTTTTTTCTGCAAAGGCATGATGCAGTTCAGGAGAACGTGATTGTTCAATTGGGTTGCCAATCACGGCAAATTGTTTGCGCATTTGCCAAAATCCATGTGCTGAAATGTGCATCAATATACGTCAAATTCAGCGCGGACTAAAGCCTATGGCGGTATAAAACGGTGGGAGTCTTTGGACTTAAGGATTACAAATCTCTAAAACGGTTTCTAATACCAAAATAGTGGCAATCACGAACATGGCAATGCCCGCTAAAATGCTGCTACTAATGGCTAAGCCATCTGAAAGATGACTTTCAAAAATAAAGGTCATGCAAATTGAGCCAAGTAACATGGCAAAGGTTGCCCAAAATAAAAAGATTTTGTGTTTGAACAGCGGACTAAACATGCGGATCTCCTGACAGATGTGGCGCAGTGTGACATAAGGCTTTGACAGTTTGATGAATTCGCCTTTGACTCATGGTTTGATGTATGGATAGTTAAATCCTATTTGTGCATGGTCGAATAGGGTGCGCGGTCACATCATCTATTAAAATCCATCCGCACTATCATGACAGTTAATTCATGCTGTGCATATTTATTGATTTGAAAATAAGCAATAAAGTTTGTAAGTAAAAAAGCGATTCGTGGAAAAATCGCTTTTTTGAACCTTGAATGTGATCTTTTTTACACTGCGATGTAGCAAGGTTTCACCAGTCGCGAGCTTTAACTCGTCTTGAGATTTAACCAATCGCGTGGTTTTAAATAATAGTCAGTGAGTTTTTTCTCTGCGGAATCTTCTGCCCATTCAGGACGGTACGACCATCCCGCCAAGTTCGGTAAGCTGACTAAAATGGACTCAATCCGTCCACCTGTCTGCAAGCCAAATAAAGTGCCACGGTCATAGACCAGATTGTATTCCACATAACGTCCACGACGGTAAAGCTGGAACTCACGTTGTGCTTCGGTATAGGCTTTGTCACGATTACGCTCAAAAATAGGCAGAATTGCAGCCAAATAACCGTTACCCACCGCCTGAATATAGTTGAAACAGGTGTCAAAGTCCCATTGATTCAGATCATCAAAAAATAAACCACCCACGCCACGCTGTTCATCACGGTGCTTTAAATAAAAATAGTCATCACACCATTGTTTATGTTCTGCATAGACTTGATCGCCAAAAGGCGCACATAAGTCATGTGCTGTTTGGTGCCATGCCAACACATCTTCATCATTTGGATAAAATGGTGTCAGGTCAAAACCACCACCAAACCACCAAATTGGCGGTTGTCCTTCAGGTTCAGCGACAAATAAACGCACATTGGCGTGCGAGGTGGGTACATGCGGGTTTTTCGGGTGAATTACCAATGACACGCCCATCGCCTGCGCAGGTGCGCCTGCAATATTTGGATGACGTTCAGTTGCAGAAGCAGGCAGTTTGGAAATATTGATGTGCGAAAACATCACTCCGCCTTTTTCAATGACCGTACCGTTTTGTAAGACGCGGGAACGACCACCGCCACCTTCATGACGTTGCCAGTCATCAATTTCAAACTGTGCGCTTCCACCACCTGCCTGTTCTTGTTGTTCTAAAGCCGCACAAATTCGCGCCTGCAAATCGAGAAGAAATTCACGTACACGTTGAATATCCGCGTGAGTAGGATGCGACATGGCCACCTCAGGATAAAAATAAAATGGCTTACATCAAAACATAAAACTGTCTAAAAATTAAGGGGTTTATCCAGTTTGCTGCAAATCGCTCAGGCAATTGCGCAAGGTGCTTTGTATTTCAGCATGTATTCCGAGCAAAAGACTAGGTTGATTTCCATGCCTAAGCTCAGCACAATAGTTTTTACAATCTAAATTTTAGTCAGCAGCAATTAACTGAATGGGGCAGAGTGGATGACACAGCAGGCAAATTCTTTAATTCAAAAATACAATGTGCCTGGACCACGTTATACCAGTTATCCAACCGTACCTTATTGGGATGATGCTACTTTTTCAGCCGAGGCATGGCAGCAGACGCTGAAGCGTTCTTTTGATGAATCTAATGCCAGCGAAGGCATTAGTCTGTATATTCATTTGCCATTTTGTGAAAGTCTATGCACTTTTTGTGGCTGTCATAAACGTGTCACCAAACGCCATGAAGTTGAACAGCCATACATTCAGGCGTTATTAAAAGAGTGGGACTTATATTGCCAATTGCTCGAAAGCACTCCCATCATTAAAGAAATTCACTTGGGCGGTGGCACACCAACTTTCTTTTCTGTCGAACATTTGACGCAGCTCATTCAAGGCATTCTGGCAAAAGCCAAAGTGGCAGAACAGCACGAATTTAGTTTTGAAGGTCATCCCAATAACACCACCCGCGAACATTTACAGGCCTTATATGACTTGGGTTTTCGTCGGGTCAGTTATGGCGTGCAGGATTATAATGAAAAAGTGCAGCGCGCCATTCATCGGATGCAGCCTTTTGAGCATGTGCAACGTGTGACCGAGTGGGCGCGTGAAATTGGCTATGATTCTATTTCACATGATTTGGTTTTTGGTTTGCCCTTTCAAAATCTAGACGATGTACTGAATACCATTGAGCAGACCCAACGTTTAATGCCAGACCGTTTGGCATTTTACAGTTATGCGCATGTGCCATGGATTAAAGGCAATGGGCAGCGTGGTTTTAAAGATGAAGATGTACCTAAAGATGAATTAAAACGTCAGTGCTATGAAGAAGGCAAACAGCGTCTTTTGGCCTATGGTTATCATGAAATTGGGATGGATCACTTTGCCTTAGAACGTGATGGTATGTATCAGTCGTTTAAAAATGGTACCTTGCACCGTAATTTTATGGGCTATACCGCATCTAAAACGCAGCTTATGATTGGCTTGGGTGTTTCATCTATTAGCGACAGTTGGTATAGCTTTGCGCAAAATGAAAAAAGCATTGAAGATTATTATGCCCGTTTAGCCTGCAATGAAATTCCTGTGTTTAAAGGGCATGTGCTGGATCGGGAAGATTTGGTAATACGTCAGCATATTTTAAATTTAATGTGCAGCTTTGAAACGTCGTGGGCCAGTCCAGAATTGGCATTTCCTGAAATTGAGCAAGTGCTGCAACAGTTACAGGAAATGCAGGAAGATGAATTACTGCTCATTCAAGATCAGCACATTCAGATTTTGGAAAAAGGTAAACCTTTTGTGCGCAATATTTGTATGGCCTTTGATTTGCGTTTAAAACGCCGTATGCCGAATAATCGTATTTTTTCGATGACGATTTAAGTAAGTTGAGTAGAAATTATTTAATTCAAAAATTAAAAGGTGACTCAGAAGTCACCTTTATCATACATGTGCGCCATGCGTTCGTGTTTGGTTTGCAAATATTCTTCATTGAATGGATTTAGACCCACAGTTAAAGGCACACGGTCTACCACCGTAATCCCTTGTTCCTGTAATGCTTGAATTTTCAAAGGGTTGTTGGTGATTAAGCGCACAGCTTTAACCTGCAAATGATCTAGCATAATGCTGCACATATCATAGCGACGTGCATCGGCAGGTAAATTCAGCATTAAATTGGCATCCACCGTGTCATGTCCTTGATCTTGCAGGGCATAAGCACGAATTTTATTGGTCAAGCCAATCCCGCGACCTTCTTGGCGTAAATATAAAATCACACCTTGTCCTGCGTCATTAATCAGACGTTGAGTGGCTTGAAGCTGTGGGCCACAGTCGCATTTTAAAGACGCGAAAGCATCGCCAGTTAAACATTCTGAGTGAATCCGTACCAGAACGGGCTGGGTTGGCGCAGTGTCCAAACCTTTGGATAATGCCACGTGTTCTTCGCCAGTTTCAGGATCTTGAAATACCGTAATGTTGAATTCACCAAATGCGGTCGGTAATCGTGAGGTTGCGACAAACTTAATCGGCACTGTTTAACTCGTGAAATAGTCGATAAATTGTTTAAAGTATAGCGTAATGCTCAGACATTAGTAGAATAGCGAACACGAATTTATACAGAAGATTTTCTTTTTTGTATAAAGCGCACGATAATGGTTGATAAATAGTTAGATTATTCAGGATAATCTACCCACCCAACGTGTGCCCAACTGAAATCACTGCTCAAAACTACATCGCTAGAAATGTGGCTGATTGAAGGTAATACCATTCGGTTATATGATCGAGTAATTCCCATTGACCTCGCTTAGGATTTGCCAGGCTTTAGAAGGCTTTGCCACATATGCTGTATACAGAAATTCCAACTCAACGCCCTGTAACACCATTGCTCGATGCGATTGACCATCCGCAGCAATTACGTTTACTCGCGCAAAGCCAGCTTCCTCAGGTGGCAGATGAGTTACGTCAATTCATTTTGTATGCCGCAGGTCAAAGTGGAGGACACTTTGGCGCAAACTTAGGCGTGATCGAACTGACCGTTGCGCTGCATTATTGCTTTAATACCCCACACGACCGCTTAATTTGGGATGTCGGTCATCAGGCTTATCCGCATAAAGCCCTGACAGGACGCCGCGAGCAACTCACCACCATTCGTGCCAAAGATGGTTTGGCTGCATTTCCTGCACGTGAAGAATCTATTTTTGATACCTTTGGCGTTGGTCACTCCTCAACAGCTATTTCTGCTGGTTTGGGGATGGCGTTGGCACGACGTTATCAGCAAAACCCATGTGAGGTTGTTGCCATTATTGGCGATGGTGCTATGACAGCAGGTATGGCTTTTGAAGCCATGAATGATGCAGTGGCCCACCAAGCCGATATGATGGTGGTGCTGAATGACAACGATATGTCAATTTCATGCAGCACAGGCGGCTTTGCTAAACATCTTGCTGCTATTTGGGAACGTGGTGAATCGGTTTATGTCAGTGAAACTGGCGAAGCTTACGTGCAGCCACATCCGAAATGGACGTATAACTCGCGTTTACACTGTGCTGCCACTGAAGCTGCAGACAATTTATTTAAAGCGATTGGGTTTGATTATTTCGGCCCTTTCGATGGACATGATGTTGAACAACTCACACACGTATTCAATGCGCTGAAAAAACGTAAAGGCCCACGTTTAATTCACGTTTATACCAAAAAAGGCAAAGGCTTTGCGCCTGCAGAAGCCGATCAAATTAAATATCACGCCATTGGTAAAATTCATGCCAAAGCTGCACCAGTTACCGCACCTAAATATTCTGATGTATTTGGGCAGTGGTTATGTGATCAGGCAGAACAAGATTCGCGTTTATTGGCAATTACGCCAGCCATGTGCGAAGGTTCGGGCATGGTGCAATTTGCCAAACAATTTCCTGAACGCTATTTTGACGTCGCGATTGCCGAACAGCATGCCGTGACTTTGGCTGCGGGCATGGCCTGCGAAGGTTTAAAGCCTGTGGTGGCGATTTACTCTACCTTCTTGCAGCGCGGTTATGACCAACTGATTCATGATGTCGCTTTGCAAAACTTAGATGTCACTTTTGGCATCGATCGTGCAGGTTTGGTGGGTGAAGATGGTCCAACCCATGCAGGTGCTTACGACTACGCCTATATGCGTACCGTACCGAATATCGTGATTATGGCGCCAAAAGACGAAAATGAATGTCGTCAAATGCTGCACACCGCTTATTTATATAACGGTCCTGCAGCAGTGCGTTATCCACGCGGGCATGGTTTGGGTGTCGAAATTCAGCAGCAAATGACAGCAATTCCATTAGGACAAGCTGAAATTGTGGCGCAGTTCAATCCACAATATGATGACTATATTTCAGTGCTGGCTTTTGGTAGCCGTGTGCAAGCGGCAGTTGAGGCGGCAGAAGCATTTGCTCAGCAGCATGATGTCGCAGTACGTGTGGTGAATATGCGTTTTGTGAAGCCATTGGATGAAAAACTGTTAGCTGAGATTGCAGACAGCACTGCATTATTCGTCACTGTAGAAGAGCATGCGATTATGGGTGGTGCAGGCAGTGCCGTGAGTGAATACTTGGCGAAGGCCCAGATTGTCAAACCGATTATTCATTTAGGTTTAGAAGATAGCTTTATGCAACAAGCGACACATGGTCAAATGCTGCAACAGGCAGGTTTAGATGCACAAGGCATTGAAAAATCAATGCAAAATGCTTGGCAAAAACTGCATCAATCTATATTGAATTAATTTTTAGCAACACTTCTTCCCCAAAAGCCTCAATATTTGCTAAAATATTGGGGCTTTCATGCATTATTCTTTATCAATCTCTTCAAATTTGTAGTGGGTGTTCAATGGAACCTATGGTGGTGATGGCTGCGCGTGCGGCTCAAACAGTTGGTCAAGAGCTTTTAAAAGCGCATCAGAATCGTCATAAACTCGATCTACAAGTCGAAGAAAAAGGCATTGATGGTCCTGTAACGCGCGTAGATCGTTACCTCGAGCAATTGACCATTGATACATTACGCAAAAGTTATAAAAATCACAGCTTCCTGGGCGAAGAATTTGGCATGCAGGAAGGCAAAGGTCACGATGCCGACTGGTGTTGGGTGATTGATCCTTTAGATGGCACGCTAAACTTTGTTCACGGTTTCCCTCATTTCTGTATTTCGATTGCAGTGCAACACAAAGGTGTGACACAGCACGGTGTTATTTACGACCCTGTAAAAGATGAATTATTCTCTGCGAGCCGTGGCCGTGGTGCGATGATGAATCAACGTCGTATTCGTGTAAATGTAAAAGACAGTTTAGACAACACCTTCTTGGCAGTGGGTCATGCTTATCGTGCTAAGCGCGATGGCGAAATTGTTTCTTATGCCAAAAACCATTTTGAAAGTTTATTGAATGTGACAGAAGCAGGCGCTCAATACCGCCGTGCAGGTTCTGCTGCATTAGACTTGGCTTATGTGGCTGCAGGTCGTTTAGATGGTTATTTTGAACTTGGCTTAAAACCGTGGGATATTGCTGCGGGTGAGTTAATTGTGAAAGAAGCGGGCGGTACTGTGGTCGATGCACGTGGTGGCAGCGACTCTGTGGAAAATGGGCAAGTTTTGGCATGTTCAATGAAAATGTTAAAACCACTTATGAAAGCGGTTGTGCCTGCTTGGGGAGAAGCAGCGAAATAATCAGCTGATCATATTTATACTTAAATAAGACACTTAGCAAAGCTCTCATCCTGAGGGCTTTTCTTTTACCTAACGGTCTAAAACTGCTGGTTTTAAATCTGTTGTTATCGTCCATATACTAGCCATAAAAGCAGAATCTATCACTGTTTACACAAAAAACTGCAAAAGTCGATTAAATAAGGTGACTTTTAAAATAATCCTGCTATAATCCGCGCACGCACTTAATTTCTGTTCATTACCTGAACATTTCTCTTCTAATCATTGTGTATGCGCGTGCGGTCCAAAGAGAGGACGATATCTCGCGCCCCAATCGCTAAAGCGATTCCTTCAGGTTAAGCCGTAATCATGCGTGCGTTATATCACATCGTCGTTACTCGGATCGCCGCTGAATCTTAAATTGTCAGCGATAATTGCTGTACCGCTTTTTGCCGATGTCCATCTGACTTTATTTAATGGAGCACCCATTTTCAGGGTGAAAATCTCTATGAGCAAAACTTTTGCTGATTTTTCTTTACATGAATCTTTACAACAAGCTTTAGAAGGCTTGAACTTTACTACGCCGACTCCTGTTCAAGAACAATCGATCCCAGCGGCACTTGAAGGTAAAGACTTATTGGTATCTAGCCAAACAGGTTCTGGTAAAACTGCTGCATTTTTACTCCCAACTTTAAACGCGCTTGCTAATCAAGATACTTTCGTACCATTTAAAGAGCGTATGAAAGCTATTACTCAGCCGTCAATTTTAGTGCTTTGCCCAACACGTGAATTGGCTCAACAAGTTAGCCAAGACGCGATTGCATTTGTACGTCACATGAAAGGTGTACGTATTGCAGCAATCATGGGTGGTATGCCTTTTGGTAAGCAAATCCAACAATTAAAAGGTGCGCAAGTGGTTGTAGCGACTCCAGGTCGTTTACTTGACTTGGTGAACCGTCGTCAAATCAAACTTGATAAAGTTGATGCCTTAATTGTAGACGAAGCTGACCGTATGCTCGATTTAGGCTTCTCTGAAGACCTAGAAGCGATTAGCGATTTAGCTGCTAACCGTAAGCAAACCTTGATGTTCTCTGCAACTTTTGCCAGCCGTATTATCACACTTGCAGAACGCATGATGAATGAGCCTGTACGTATTGCGATTGAAACAGGTCACTCAACGAACATGGACATCACCCAGACTTTACACTGGACTGATGGTTTCGAGCACAAGAAAAAATTATTGTCACACTGGTTATCTGATGAAGGTGTAGATCAAGCGGTTGTATTCGCATCTACTCAAGAAGATACCGATATGTTGGCTGAAGAATTGGCTGAAGCGGGTCACTCGGTTGTTGCACTACACGGTGCAATGCCACAAACCGTTCGTAACCGTCGTTTACGCAGCATTCGCGAAGGCCGTGCAAAAATCTTGGTTGCAACAGACGTTGCAGCACGTGGTTTAGACGTACCAACTATTTCTCACGTGATTAACTTCGGTTTACCAATGAAAAATGAAGACTATGTACACCGTATTGGTCGTACAGGTCGTGCGGGTCGTACTGGTAACGCGATTACTTTGGCAACTTACCGTGAGCGCGGCAAAATCCGTGCGTTGGAAGATTTCTTAGATGCACGTTTAAGCGTTTCTGAAATTGAAGGCTTAGAGCCATCTCCACCTCCAGCACGTTCTGGTCGTGACGGTGGTCGTGGTCGTCGTGATGGCGGTCGCGGTGGTCGTGGCGGTTTTGGTGGCGGTCGTCGTTTTGAAGGCGAAAGCAACTTTAAACGTCGTGAAGGCGGTGATGAACGTCCACGTCGCAGCTTTGATGACAAACCACGTGGTGAACGTCCTGCATTTGGTGAAGATCGTCCGCGTCGTGAGTTCAACTCAGACCGTCCACGCCGTGAAGGTGGTTTCGGTGACCGTCCACAACGTTCATTTGAAGATCGTCCGCGTCGCGAGTTCAACTCAGACCGTCCGCGCCGTGAAGGTGGTTTCGGTGATCGTCCACAGCGTTCATTTGATGACCGTCCACGTCGTGAATTTAATTCAGACCGTCCGCGTCGCGAAGGTGGCTTCAACGATAAGCCGCGTTTTGATGCGAATGATGACAACCGTGGCAACCGCGTAGACTACAAACCACGTCGTGAAGGTAGCTTCGGTGATCGTC
Organism: Acinetobacter sp. YH01003; assembly: GCF_013420525.1. Lineage (NCBI taxonomy): Bacteria > Pseudomonadati > Pseudomonadota > Gammaproteobacteria > Moraxellales > Moraxellaceae > Acinetobacter > Acinetobacter sp. YH01003. The sequence goes on from NZ_VOXY01000003.1 coordinate 207,506, forward strand.
CAAAACGTGATTTTGGTGATCGTCGTGAGGGTGGTTTTGGTGACCGTCAACCACGTTCGTTTGATGATCGTCCTAAGCGTTCTTTTGGTGGTGAAGATCGTCCACGTCGCGAGTTCAATTCAGATCGTCCACGCCGTGAAGGTGGTTTTGATCGCCCACGTCGTAAATTTAACGACTAAGATCGCGATAGCAATTTGTATAAAGAAAAACCAGTGCTCAGCACTGGTTTTTTTATGTTAAATATTTTTGTTTTAGATAAATAAAATGTATAATGAGTCACGTTTTTAACTATATTTGCTAATTATGAACATCAATAGCTTACGATTGCTCATGCAGACGAGAGAGGGAATGATGCCGTATATTGGTTTAGCACTCATCTTATGCAATTTAATGTATTATATTATTTCTTCTTACTTTTAAATTGTTGCTGTCCTAAAAGTGATTTAAATAACAATAATAAGACTGCTTGAACAATACGTGCACAGTTTTTAAAAATTTGCTAGATAACATTTTGCGCTTCAATCCTTTATAGTATGCGTGCTGAAAAAATGCAGGAAGACCCTCAGCTATGAATAATCCAATGCCTCAACATGAGCCGTCATTGATTGAAGTCAATGAACTGAGCTTTAAACGAGGGAAACGTGTCATTTTCGAAAATGTCAGTTTAAAGATTCGCCGTGGTCAAATTACTGCCATTATGGGACCTTCAGGTACTGGTAAAACCACGTTATTACGTTTGATTGGTGGTCAGTTGACTCCCGATCATGGTGATATTTTTCTGGATGGAAAAAATCTTGCGCAAATGTCGCGTCAGGAGTTGTTTGCTGCGCGCGCACGTATGGGCATGTTATTCCAAAGCGGTGCGTTATTTACCGATATGAGCGTATATGAAAACGTCGCGTTTCCATTGCGTGCACATACCCAGTTGCCTGAACATTTAATTGCAGAACTGGTGGCTTTAAAACTTGAAGCAGTCGGTTTGCGTGGCACAGAACAGCTCATGCCTGCAGAACTCTCAGGCGGGATGAACCGTCGCGTGGCATTGGCACGTGCGATTGCGTTAGACCCTGAATTGATCATGTATGATGAACCATTTGCAGGGCAAGACCCGATTGTAAAAGGTGTGTTGACCCGTTTAATCCGTTCCTTGCGAGAAGCGTTGGATTTAACCACCATTATCGTCTCGCATGATGTTGGCGAAACTTTATCAATTGCCGACTACATTTATATTATCGCGGAAGGCGTGATTCAGGGCGAAGGTACACCTGCAGAATTAAAACAGCATGAATCGGCATTTGTGCGTCAGTTCTTAACAGGCGCTGCCGAAGGGCCAGTCGATTATCAATTTAGCCATCGGGCTTATTTAAGTGATGAGGTGCGTTCATGAATGCTATTGCCGCATTAGGTCAACGCGTCATTGAGCGTGTTCGTGGCATTGGTGTCGCCACCCAAATGTTGTTGCAAATTCTATTTTCAATGCCAACCCTACTTGGGGTGAAGCTGTTCCTGTACCAAATGTACCGTGTTGGCGTGATGTCATTATTGATTATTGCGGTGTCGGGTTTATTTATTGGTTTGGTATTGGGCTTACAAGGCTACTCCATTTTGGTCAATATTGGTTCGGAAGCCATGTTGGGCACGATGGTGTCTTTGACTTTGTTGCGTGAGCTTGCACCTGTAGTGGCTGCACTGTTATTTGCAGGGCGTGCAGGCTCTGCCTTAACTGCAGAAATTGGTTTGATGAAAGCCACAGAACAATTGGCCAGTATGGAAATGATTGGGGTAGACCCACTCAAGCGTATTGTGTCACCACGTTTATGGGCTGGGATTGTTAGTCTGCCAATGCTCTCCATTATTTTTGCTGCGGTTGGCATTATGGGCGGCAAAATGGTTGGGGTCGATTTTCTAGGTGTCGATGAAGGTTCTTTCTGGAGCGGTATGCAAAGCAGCGTGCAGTTCTATAAAGATATTTTTAACGGCACAATTATTAAAAGTTTTGTTTTTGCATTAATTTGTACTTGGATTGCAGTATATCAAGGCTATGCCTGTGTTCCAACATCGGAAGGCATTGCGACGTCGACCACACGAACCGTGGTGTATTCTTCATTATGTGTTTTAGGTTTTGATTTTGTGTTGACTGCGGTCATGTTCGGAGGTGTTTAATGAAATCACGTACAAGTGAGCTGGCCGTAGGTGTATTTGTCATTTTGACAGGCATTGCATTATTTTTCTTGGCTATGAAAGTCAGTGGATTGGTGGGTACCAATTTGCGCGACAGTTACAATATGACCGCAACTTTTGACAACGTGAATGGTTTAAAACCACGCGCCAAAGTCACTATGAGCGGTGTCACCATTGGTCGCGTCAATGATATTACCCTAGACCCTGTATCGCGTTTGGCTACAGTTGAATTTGAACTGGATGGCAAGTTGACCAGTTTTAATCCTGAACAACTAAAAACAGTGCAAAATTATGCGCTTGAAGAATTGCGTTACAGTGCAGAATACCAAGAAGCAAGCCCTCAGCAACAAAAAGAAATGGAACAACAACTGTTGGGTAACATGAAATCCATCACCAGTATTGATGAGGATGCTTACATAATGGTAGCAACCAATGGTCTATTGGGTGAGAAATATCTCAAAGTGGTTCCAGGTGGTGGTTTGAACTTTGTGAAGCGTGGCGAAAGTATTGCCAACACACAAGGCACCATGGATTTAGAAGATTTAATCAGTAAGTTTATTACTGGCGGTGCAGCGAAAACATCCAACGCAGCGTCAGATGCAGATAAAGATACAGCGACAGCTGAAACAACAGATGCAGAAGTGTCATTTGTTGAGTAATGAAGGAGATTGTCCGTGAAAACACTTTTAAAGCAAACTCTGGCGGTAAGTGTACTTTCAACCATGTTGGCAGGAACTGCATTTGCTGCACCTGCAGAAGCGCCACCAGCTTTTGTGAAAAAAGTTGCCGATAGCTTGATTGCACGTTTAAAAGCAGATCATGCTAAATTGCAGAACAATCCAGCATTGGTCAAAACGATTGTGCGTCAAAACCTTGATCCGTATGTAGATGCGCAGGCATTTACCCGTATTGTGATGGGGACTTATGCAACGAACCAATACAGTTCAGCAGCACAACGCGCGCAGTTTGAGAAAAACTTCCGTGAAACCTTAATTGAGAACTATGGCACAGCGTTTGCGAAATTTAGCAACCAAAGCTACACCATGCGTCCTTATAAGGCGACCAACAGCAAGAACCCAGTGGTGACCATTGATTTCTTGCATAATGGTGAAAAAATTCCTGTGTCATTCCAGTTGGCAGACAAAGGCAGCCAATGGAAAATCCGTAACATTAACGTGTCGGGTATTGATTTAGGTTTGCAATTCCGTAACCAGTTTGCAGCGAACGTGAAGCGTAATGGTGGCAATATTGATAAAGCCATTGCAACCTTTAAGCCAGATGCAGAAGCTGCGGTTGAAAAGAAAAAATAGGTTAGGTGTGGCGTGATTGAATTATCAAATCAGGAATTATGTGTTTCTGGAAAAATAGATTTCAGTAATGCAGAGCAATATTACCAAAAAGGTCTGCAGTTGATTCGTCAGCAGCAGTTGCCTTTGGTGGTTAATTTGGCGCAGCTAGAACACGGGAGTACTTTAGCTTTGGCCGTTTTGGTGCAATGGTTGCGTCAGACGCCTGAAGCCAAGGGCTTACAGTTTAAAGCGGTTCCTGAAAAAATGATGAAGATCATTCAAGCCTGTCATTTGCAAGATGATTTGCAGCTAATCGTCTAAAACTGAAAAAACCATCAAAAAAGCACCTTCTTGTAAGGTGCTTTTTTATTGCGTTTAGTTTCCCGCTTTATTCGTAAGCATCCGGTGAAGCTTATTTGAGTCAGGCAGGCTTCCACTTATGCGGTAGTAATTCTTCAACCTGGATTATTTTCTGTGTCGGCAGTCTTTTCAACACATCACTTAAATAGGCATAAGGGTCCAGTCCATTCAGTTTTGCTGACTGGATTAAGGTGCTGCAATTGAGGCTAGACTGATTATTGCGGTGGTTAAAGATATTAATGAAAAGACAGTTGCAAGATGGTCATTGATCAGCAATGTACCAACCGAGATTACCGCAGTGGAATTGACGACTTGGTATTACTGGCGTTGGTCAATCGAATGTTATTTCAAACTTCTCAAGCAAGCAGGCCATGATATTGAGTCATGGCTTCAGACTACGCCAGAAGCGATTTTAAGGCGTTTGCTGATCAGTTGCATGGCTTGTGTGTTGACGTGGAGAGTGCAGCGTTGTACAGATGAACAAAATCAGAAAGTCCGTGCATTTCTGACTAGGCTCTCAGGTAGACAACAGAAAAGAGGCAAGATAGAGAGTGCGCCTGCCATATTGGCAGGACTCTCGATTTTACTAAATACTCTTCAACTGCTCTCAGAATATTCAATAGATGAACTGAATGAAATCGCAACCATTGCACTAGGTACCTAAAGATGTGTAGATACCTATGCCTAAAAAGAGAGGGAATAAAAGGCATCAAATCCATTTTTTCCATCTAAAGTAAATTAATGGGCCAATAAAGAAGCCAATTAAAATAATACTGACCACTATAAAACTGGTGGTGCCTTTGGCAAAAGGTAACACGTCGGTGTTCATACCATAAACACTGGCAACTAACATCGGTGGCGCTAACATACTCGGCAAAATCGAGAATCGACGAATCGTGTCGTTCTGTTCGGTGTTAATGAAGCCTGAAGTGGTATCGAGCAAGAAGCGCACTTTTTGGAATAAGAAGGCATCGTGTTCGACCAGTGAGCGTACATCTTCACTGAGTTCTCGAATGTCGGCATCGTAAATATGACTACCCAACGCACGCGGACGTGCCAAAAAGGTCAGGACACGACGTAAATCAATCAAACACAATTGCGCTTTTCCAAGCATGTCTTCTAATTGTGCCAGTCGGGTAATCATGTCATCGAGGTCTAAAATTTGCTCACGATGACGGTTATTCAGAACTTCTGTGGAATACTTTTCCAAGTCCTTGTGGATATCTTCTAAGATATCCGCAAGTTCGTCCAGTTTGGCTTCAAGCAAGCCTAAAAGCACCCAAGTCGGGTCTTTATAATCAATTTCGTAGTCGTTACGTCGTGCCCGTGCCCGAAATGCCCGAAACGCCACTAATTTTTCACCGCGTAGGGTAAACAGGTGTTCTTTATGTAAAATAAAGGCAACGGTTTGCACTGTGGCTAAAATACTGGAATTGTCTTCAGTTTCACCATCGACTTGATAGTTTTTATTTTTAGTTAAAAAATAGGTACTAATGTGTAAAATACCGTCATCATCACGGTAGAATCGCGCTGAAGATGAAATATCTTCCAAAGATTTTAAGGTTGGTAAATTTTGTGAGTATGCGTCTAGTACCCATTGCTGTTCTTCTTGTGAAGGGGCAATCAGGTCAATCCAGACCAGATCTGGATGCAAATCAAAACCACCGTTAATGGTGGCATCTTCCAGACTACCGCGCTCTGTGGCATAAAAGGCTTCAAGCATTCGTCTTTTCTCCTTGCGCAGTATGGGTTTTGTGGATGGGTGTATTTTAGACAAGGATCTTACTAAATACACTGCTCAGAATGCTATTTTATTTAAAAATCTCCCTGAAGTTTAATTTTATGGCATGACAGCCAGATAACATGGTGAAAAAATGATGTCGTCAATTGCTATTTTCTGTGGTTCTGCCCCAGGAAAAGATTCAGTTTTTGTTGAAAATGCACGAAAAGTGGGTGAAACATTGGCTGCACAAGGCAAAACTTTAATTTATGGCGGTGGACGCTCAGGCTTAATGGGTGTGGTGGCAGATAGTACTTTGGCCGCAGGTGGGCGTGCAATTGGTGTCATGCCTGAAAGTTTGGCAGAGCATGAATTGGCGCATCCGCATTTGACCGAATTACACATCGTAGAAAACATGCATGCCCGCAAAATAAAAATGTCAGAATTGGCCGAGGGCTTTATTGCTTTGCCGGGTGGTTCTGGAACTTTAGAAGAAATTTTTGAGCAATGGACGTGGGCACAATTAGGAATTCACTCAAAACCCTGTGCCTTTTTTAATGTAGCTGGCTTTTATGATGATTTGCTGAAGTTTTTAAGACAGACCTCTGAAAAAGGTTTTACTCAGCCACGTTTTTGTGAGGCATTGATTGTATCGAATTGTATTGACAATATTTTGCAGCAATTTGAACAATACCGTGTTCCTGAAATGAAATGGGAAGTGCCTGAGCTAGAGTGGGTGCAGCAGGAACTGGCGAAATAAAATGGCTGAGATCAACAACATCATTACCGTTGCAGCTGCAATTATTTTAAATGTCAAACAGCAGTTATTGGTGGTGCGTAAACAGCATACCGCGTGTTTTATGCAGGTCGGTGGCAAATTAGAACCCAATGAAGCGCCTGAAACGACCATGTTGCGAGAAATTGCCGAAGAAATTGGCTGTCAGGCGCAAATTCAACAATTTATTGGACGCTATGAAACAGCAACGGCCAATGAGCCCGACTGCCGTTTGGTCAGTTATGTGTATTGGGTTCAGCTTGATCAGGCACCAAAAATTGCTGCTGAAATTGCCGAAATGAAGTGGGTAGATTTGGATGATCAAGATACTTTGTTGGCACCGCTGACCCGTGAAGTGGTGATGCCGTGGTTAAAACAATATTTACAACAAAATTAAGAGCAGTTGATCATTCTTCTATATTTTAAGTTCAACTTTTTAATGCGTTGAGCATATTCAACCGAATAGTTTTTTTATTCAGCACTGGCCAGACAAACCGCCTCGACTTTTTGACAGCCGAGCTTGAGCAACTGCTGTTTGAGTGCATGAATTGAACTGCCCGTCGTGACCACATCATCCACAATTAAAACCCGACGAAAACGGATTTTAGGCGCATTCTGAATTTGAAATTGCTGTTGGATGTCTTCCAATCGTTCTAAGCGACTTAAGCCTTTTTGCGCGTGCTGTTGTAAGCGGGTCACAGGTTGCCAAATCGGGACATTTAAATGCCGCGCTAGTCCTTTTGCTAACAATAAAGATTGATTGTAGCCGCGTTCAGTCAAGCGGGCAGTGGAAATTGGCATCGGTACAATGGCTTGGATTTTAGGATAAGACAGTTGTTTTAGCGCGCCTACTAAAAGCAGTTGGTAATGTAACTGCTGTTCATATTTAAATTGTTGAATGATGCGATTAATTGGATAGTGATAATCAAAAGTGACTTGAATCTGCATTTCTTGTCGTTGTACCGCTTGGCTACGCCACGGCAATTGTTGCCAACAGGTTTGACAGACCGAATGTTGCCATTGCGTGTCGCTATGGCAGAGCTGACACGGTTGCAGTTGGCGCAGCCATTGTATGCCGCATTGTAGTAGATTGATCGGCTGAGTCATCTTAGGACTGCAATCCGTTTAAACATAGGCATAACGTGGTGCCTCAGGCAGCCAGCGTTTTAGCAAAGCTTCGGCATGTGTAGGATAATCGTTTAAAATTTGCTGTGCCACATGATGCGCCTGTGCCAACAAATGATCATCCCGTTCTAATTTAGCCACCCGAAAGCCCATATCTCCCGTTTGTTTGGTTCCCAAGAGTTCACCTGGGCCGCGCAGTTCTAAATCTTTTTCTGCAATCACAAAACCATCGTTGGTTTCCCGCATAATCCGCAAGCGTTCTTGTCCATTTTGCGAAAGTGGATTTTTATACAACAGGGCACAAAAACTGGCTTTGGCACCCCGTCCGACTCGTCCACGTAGCTGATGTAGCTGTGAAAGTCCTAAACGCTCGGCATTTTCGATCACCATAATTGAAGCATTCGGTACATCGACCCCGACCTCAATTACTGTGGTGGCAATCAGCAACTGTAATTGATTGTCTTTAAATTGCTGCATGACGGCTTGTTTTTCATCGGCTTTCATTTTGCCGTGTACCAGCCCAATATTCAGTTCAGGAAAGCGTTCTTTAATTTCAGCAAAAGTCGCCTCGGCAGCTTGCGCATCTAAGGTTTCCGACTGTTCCACCAAGGTACAGACCCAATAGGCTTGTTTGCCTTCGGCACAATTGCTGGCAATGCGTTGTAAGACTTCTTCACGCCGATCTAGCGGAATAGTCACCGTTTGAATAGGTGTACGTCCTGGCGGTAGTTCATCAATCACCGAAGTGTCCAAATCGCCATAGGCGGACATGGCTAAAGTTCGCGGAATAGGCGTTGCAGTCATCACCAATTGATGCGGTGTAGTGTGATTGGCACCTTTATTGCGCAAAGCCAGACGTTGATCGACCCCAAAACGGTGTTGTTCATCAATAATCACCAAACCTAATTTGGCAAATTGCACATTGTCCTGAAATAACGCATGTGTCCCAACCACCAAATTGGCGCTACCATCTTGAATGCTCAGTTCAGCCGCTGCGCGTGCTTTGCCTTTTTGTTTGCCAGACAACCATGCCACTGTTAAGCCCAATGGTTCAAACCATTTTTGAAAGTTCAGATAATGTTGTTCTGCCAAAATTTCAGTGGGTGCCATCAGCGCGACTTGCCAACCTTCTTCTAGCGCATGACACGCTGCGACTGCAGCGACCAGCGTTTTACCTGCACCTACATCACCTTGTACCAAGCGCAGCATGGGTTTATTACGCTGCAAATCCTGCATGATTTCTTGCGAAACCCGTTGCTGTGCGCCTGTCATTTGAAATGGCATGTTGCCGAGTAACGCAGGCGCTAGTTTTTGACTTGGGGAAAAGGCAGGTGAGGCAATTTGCTGAATATAAGCCCGTCGGGTCAGTAAACTGACTTGATGCGCCACCAATTCTTCAAAAATCAGGCGTTGCTGTGCAGGGTGAGAGCCTTGTGCCAATTGCAGCATATTGGCATTTAAAGGTGGATGATGAATATAATCCAACGCCTGTTTGAGTGCATAGCCATTGGTCATTTTTTCAGGCAGGAGTTCAGGCAAATCATCACTATGCTGTGTCAAGGCCTGTTTGACGTATTCACGTAATTTGGCTTGGGTCAGCCCATCGGTGCTTGGGTAAATGGCAGTCAGTTGGGTTTTAGGCAGTGGGGTATGTTCAGTAATCAGTTGTAATTCGGGGTGATACATTTCCAGACCACGCGCCCCAACCCGTACTTCGCCAAATACTCTTAAACGATTGCCGAGTTTGGCACGATCTGTAATACCTTTATAAATATGATAAAAACGTAAGGTGATTTTTCCAAATTCATCTTCTAAATTGACCGCCATCGACTTGCGTTTACCCGGTGGAAAATCGACCCCTTTAACCACACCTTCGAGTAAATAGCTGCGCCCCACGTTTAATTGGTTCATGGGAATGATCGTGCTACGATCTTCATAGTCACGCGGTAGATGAAACAACAAGTCATCTGTGGTGAAAATATTTAGTTTTTCGAGTAATGCGGCAGAGGCAGAGCCTACCCCTTGCAACTGATGGACTGCAGCCATGTCCCCTCAACTTCAAATGCTATGATTAGGTGCTGAATGCATATTCTATTTATTGGTTATGGTAAAACATCGCAGCGTGTTGCAAAACAACTATTTACGCTCGGTCATCAAATTACCACAATTAGCCGCAGTCCGAAAACAGATCCTGATATGACGCATCTGCTTCAGGATATTCAACAGCTCGATTTATCACAGATTCAACCTGTGGATGCCGTTTATGTATTACTTGCACCATCTCGAAATACGGTTTTGAGTTCTGTAGAAGAGTATCAACAGACTTATGTAGATTCTGTTCAGCCGATTGTTACTGCATTAAAAGATCATCCTGTAAAGCGAATTATTGTGGTGTCATCTACACGGGTTTATGGTGAAAACGCAGGTGAATGTATTGATGATGATACTGTGCCTAAGCCGAGTGATGTGCAAGGTCAGTTGTTGTTGCAGATGGAACACTTGTGGCAACAGGCTTATCCTGAACAATGTGTGATTGTACGTCCTTCGGGTATTTATGGCACATCGGCAGCACGCATGCTCAAACTTGCAGAAAGCACGCAAAGTTACCCGAATATACATTGGTCAAATCGAATTCATATTGATGATTTGGCGGGGTTTTTGGCATATTTGCTTCACGTGGAACATCCAGAACCAGCATATATTTGTAGCAATAACCAAGCTCAGCCTTTGCATGAAATGATTTTAAAGATTCAGCGTGAATTGAATTTACCTGAATTGGTATTGGAAAGTGAGCGTGAAACAGGGAAAAGGATTTTTGCCCAGAGGATGGTGGCGAGTGGATTTGAATTATTCAATGTGTAATCATTTATCAAATGGAGCGTAAAACTCAGTCCTTCAGGTCAGAGATATAAGCGACACGACATGAAGTGTCGTTTGATTTAACTAAGGACTATTTTCCTTGAGTTTTGATTGTTAATATAAGTACATGAAAACCCTTAAATTACGTATAAAAGACAAACATTGCAAGGTGTTAGACCAACTAGCATCAGAAGTGAACTTCGTCTGGAATTATGTCAATGATTTAGGGTTTAGGCATTTGAAGCGGAAAGGTGAATTTCTCTCTGCTTTTGATATTGCCAAATATACGAAAGGCACATCCAAAGAATGTAATTTACATAGTCAAACCATTCAGGCTGTAACTGAAGAATTAGTCACCCGAAGAAAGCAATTTAAAAAGGCAAAGCTGAAATGGCGTGTCAGCAATAAAAAATCAGCAAGGCGCTCTTTGGGATGGGTTCCCTTTAAAAAGGTGGCTATCAAATATGCCACTGGATATGTCCAGTATGGAAAACACCAATTTAAGCTTTGGGATAGCTACGGTTTAAGCAAATACACGTTAAAAACAGGTTCATTTGTAGAGGATAGCCGTGGGCGTTGGTATGTATGTCTTGTTGTT